>CAZFVK010000012.1:0-23178 GCA_964522475.1 uncultured Candidatus Saccharibacteria bacterium
CTTCGGCAGAGATTGGTATTATGGTGGATATTAACAACAATGAGATTGAGCTTCCGGTGAAGTCATCATATAAGAAAGGTCTAAACACTCTAGAATCCTTTATTGCAACGCGGGGTGCTAGACAAGGCCAGGTATCTACGGCGCTTCGTACGGCGGACTCTGGGTATCTTACCCGTCGTCTCGTTGATGTGTCGCAAGACGTGTTTACGACTGACGAAGAAGCTGAAGACCCAGGATTTACGGTTTATAAGAGCGAAACAGAAATTTCTGGTATTGAGTTTGCGGCAAGAATTGCGGGACGCTATACGGCAGATGTGGTGCCAGGTTATTTGGAAGCGGATCAATTGATTACTAAAGAGGTAGCGGAACAAATCGAGGCGGATGAAAACATCGAATCGGTTAAAATCCAATCTATTCTTTCTACTACTGCGGTAAATGGCGTGCCACGTAAGGCCTATGGTGTTGATATGTCTACTAGAGAACTTGTAGCAGCCAATGAACCGGTAGGTGTGATTGCGGCTCAGTCTCTAGGTGAACCTGGTACACAGCTAACGCTTGATACTAAACACGGTTCTGGTGTGGCTGGTTCTGGTGCAATTGCTAGGGGTCTTCCTCGTGTAGAAGAGCTTCTCGAAGCTCGCTCACCTAAGGGCCAGGCTTATGTAGCACCGGTTTCTGGGGTAGTCTCATTGACAGAGGAAGGTAATCACTTTGTAGTGAGAATTGAACCACAATCTGGTCCAACTGAACGGATTGAACTTGGTGGCAGAAAATCAGCAGTGAAAGATGGTGAGTCGGTAAAAGCTGGGGCTACTCTAGTTCGTAAGAGTGGCGATAAGCCGGCAATTAAGGCAAGCTCGGCGGGAATTGTGGAACTAGTTAATGATGCAATTCTCCTTGTAACTGAGGCTTCTTCTCTAGAAGAGATTAGAATCCCAGGCGATGCCGAGATGGTGGTGAAGACTGGTGACACGGTAGAGGCTGGCGATAGATTGACCACTGGTTCTCTTAATCTTCAAGATTTGATGAATTATAAGGGTATTGAGGAAACAGAGCGTTATATTATGAACGACGTGCTTTCGGTTTATTCGGCGCAAGGTCATGAAATTTCACCAAAACATCTTGAAATCTTGGTTCGACAAATGTTCTCTAAGGTAGAGATTAAAGATCCAGGTGATTCTAGGTTTATCTCTGGTGAAATCGTATCAAAGGCAGATGTCTTGGCTGAGAACGAAATTCTCGAAAAAGACGGCAAAAATCCGGCTACTTACGTTAGCAAACTACTTGGTATTACCAAAGTATCGATTTACTCGGATTCTTTCCTCTCGGCGGCATCCTTCCAGGATACTACGAGGGTTCTGATTGGGGCGGCAATTAGAGGTTCGGTAGATCATTTGAAAGGTCTTAAAGAGAATGTGATCATTGGGCGTAAGATTCCAGTAGGTACTGGGGTAGCACCAATCGAAGATTTTGAGACGCCAGATAGCAAGATTCCAACAGAGGAAGACCTTGAAAACCTCTAGAAAGTGTGATATAATTAAACTAATAATAATGTAAAGGAAAGATATGAGTCGTATCGGAAAACAACCCATCGATATTCCGGCGGGAGTGACAATTACGGTCGGCGACAAGGAAATTACTGTCGCAGGCCCGAAGGGTCAACTCATCGTGCCGGTACAAGAGAATACCACTACCAAGGTAGAGGGTAATCAAATCGTGGTCACTAGAAGTGACGACGAGCCAAAATCTCGGGCTTTTCACGGTCTTCAGAGAGCGCTTCTTAACAATGCGGTCACTGGAGTTACCAAGGGCTATGAGAAAAAACTAGAAGTAAACGGTGTAGGTTATCGTCTTTCTGGCGGTGGCCAGGAGATTGAGATGGCGCTTGGTTTTTCACACCCAGTGAAATATCGTGCTCCAGAGGGCGTACAACTTGCTACCAACAAGATGGAAATCACAGTTTCTGGGATTGACAAGCAAAAAGTTGGTCAGGTAGCTGCAGAAATTCGTAGCTTAAAGAAACCTGAGCCATATAAGGGTAAAGGTATAAAGTACGTGGATGAAGTGATTATCCGCAAGGCTGGAAAGGCAGGTAAGAAATAATGAATAATGTAATGAGAAAAGCTCGTACTCGTGCTAAAATTCACGGCACTAGTGAAAGACCAAGACTCGCTGTTCATTTTTCAAATCTACACATTACAGCGCAGATTATTGATGATGACAAAAAGACTACTCTAGCTTATGCTACTACTAAGGGTGCTAAAATGACTGGTACCAAGACCGAAAAGGCTGCCAAGATTGGCGAAGAGATTGCTAAGAAGGCAAAAGCCGCTAAGGTTTCGAAAGTAGTATTTGACAGAGGCGCAAAATTATATGCAGGCCGGATGAACGCTCTAGCGGAAGCGGCTCGCAAGGAAGGATTGGAGTTCTAAATGGCAGAAGAAAATACGAATAAGGCTCCTAGAGTAATCAATAAGTCTGGTACTCTAAAGATGGACGATAAGGTTGCTGCTACCAAGCAAACTCGTGATATTTCTGGTAAGAAAATGGATCGTAAAGGTCGTCGTGACAGAGTAAAGGCAGAAACTGGGCCAAAAGAATTTGACGAAATCACTATCGCAATTGATCGGGTGTCTCGTACTGTAGCAGGTGGTCGTAGAATGAGATTCAAGGCTCTTGTGGCGATTGGTAATCACAAGAATAAGGTAGGTATTGGTGTAGCTAAGGGCAACGATGTAACCACCGCTGTAAATAAAGCTACTTCTAAGGCCAAGAAAACCATGATTACCTTTAATATGGATGGCGAAACGATTTGTCATGAAACTCGAACTAAGGTAACGGGCGCAGATGTGTTGATGAAACCAGCGGCTCCAGGTACTGGGATTATTGCTGGTGGTACCGTACGTTCGATTATGGGTCTAACTGGGGTAAAGAACTTGATTTCTAAATCTCTAGGCTCTACGAACAAGGTAAATATTGCCTATGCGGTGATTGAAGGTTTGAAGGCGCAGGTGCCTAGGAATGAGTGGGTTGGTAATGAAGGCAAAGCCCCGAAGAAGGTCGAAAAAGTTACTACTGAAGTTGAGAAGCCAACCGCCAAAAAGCTAGCTGCCAAAAAACCAGCTGCTAAGAAGCCGGCTGCTAAAAAAGCTCCAGCCAAGAAGGAGGCTAAATAATGAAATACAATGATTTAACAGTAGAGAAAAATACTCGTCCAAGCCGTAAGGGTCGCGGTATCTCGGCTGGGCAGGGTAAAACTGCCGGTCGTGGTACTAAGGGTCAGAAGGCTCGTACTGGGCATTCCAAGATGCCAGCTGGGTTCATGGGTGGACAGAGAGCTATTATGCAGGCTGTACCAAAGCTCAAAGGTTTTAAGTCTTTCCATCCCAAGGCTGAAGTGGTCTATACTGATCGCTTGAATGGCCTTTCTGGTAAGGTAGATAACTTAGTTTTGGCAGATAAGGGTTTAGTTTCTTCACCTTATGTAAAGGTAAAAGTAGTCACCAGAGGCGAGTTGACAGCCAAAGTTGAACTTGAAACTCAGTTTGCTTCAAAGACTGCGATAGAGGCTATCAAAAAGGCCGGTGGTTCTTTCAAAAAAGTAGCAATACTCAAAAAACCAGTCAAAAAAGAAGACAAGTAAAAAAGACCCCCCTCAGGGGGTCTTTTTGTGGTATAATAGGAGGAGTTAAGTGGAGTTTTTATGGAAGAAAAGGAATTAAAGACTAGTAAGGGCCAGAGGATAGCGATTGGGGTGATTGCGTTTTTTATGTTGGGATCGATTATCGCCTCTTATGCTGCTATTGTAGTGAGTAATACTAAGTCTACTTCGGCTAATTCAGGGCTAAGTGAGGAAAGATTGGCTTATTATCAAAATCAATATTCGGAGCAGGTGAAGAAGTTTAAAGAGGTGTCGGCAGATGATTATACGAAGTTTTCGCCTTATTTATCAGAGGTAAAAGCTTACAATGAGAATAATGCCAATGAAAATGGTGTACAGATTAAAGATTTAGTAACTGGTACGGGGAGAGCCTTAGAGACTGACGATGGTGATTATTTGGCTTATTATGTAGGATGGTGTGCAGATGAGAAGATTTTTGATTCTTCGCTTGATAGTGAGACCAAACCAACGGCGTTTGCGAAAGCTTTGGACGTGTCAACAGGGATGATCGAGGGGTGGTACCAAGGAATGTCTGGGATGAAACTGGGGGGAATTAGAGAGTTCGTAGTCCCTGGAAATTTGGCCTATGGCGACAAAATGGAGCTTTGTGGAGGGTATAATAAGCCTCTTAAATTCTTAGTGATGGCAGTAGCGGCGGAAGATCCTTTAAAGACTGTGGCGGCGGATCTAGATGTAGCCTATCTAGAACTTCAGTATGCTAATGCTGGTATTGACTACGAAAAAGAATACGCGGCTGCTACAAAGAAGTAAGCATTGACATTTTGGCATAAGTGTGATATAATAGGGTTATAGGTTGTGTAACTGGGGTGGGCGGCTACTCACCTCGTAATAATTCATTTTCACGAATAGGGGGTGAAAAAATGAATAATTATTATCATCAGTTTCAAGTAACGTTTAACGCTTGGTATTTGGTATTGCCCATCTGTATGCTCGCAATGGGTATGATCGGATCTAGGAGATATTACCTTGAGCCAAGCACCATGAGGATCAAAAAGAAGGGCGCAAGGCTCTCTCTGCTTACTTTTATTGCGATGATGTTGATAGAGATTTTACTGATAACACTCGTAGTAAAAGAAAGTAGTGCGGGGATTTTACAATTTTGTGTTAACACTTTGGCTGTGAATGATAACGTATTTTATGCGTTGATTCTGGCCTTTTTGGCACAATTTGTCCTCTTCATAGTCTTTTGGGGACTGCTCTATGGAACTGTTAAAATTGGGGAATATGCCCAGTTAGGGTATTTGATGGAAAAGCGCCGTGAGGCGAAGACCAATCAAGTCACAACTAGCGATGACATAATAATGTTTCCTAATTGAATCACTATCCCCGGATGAAAATCCGGGGATTTAAATTGCATAAAAATGTTGCAAAATGAAAATCTTTATGCTAACATAGAGGTATGAAGGTCAAACATATCATAACAACATGCGGAATTATAATAGGGGGACTTGCGATGACTGGCGGTGCGAGCGCGATAGTCACCTACAAAGACAGTGCGGATGTGCAGTTCACGTTTTCGTCGACGTTGTCGATGAGTCTATCTACGGGTGGATTTGTCATTAGCGATTTAACACCGGGAACATCTGACATTAGCAATGGTGTAACGGCTACGGTATCTACCAATAGTCCAGGCGGTTATTTGCTGTCGGCTACGGTTGGTAATACTACTTATAATACTACAGATTTGGTGTCGACAAGCGGTCAGAGATTTGCAATGATGGGTTCAGGGACTGCGCTTACTGGTGGTACTTGGGGTTACACCCTTGATGATGGTACTACCTACGGAGCGCTTAGCAACATTACTCCAACTGTATTAAAAACAGTTAATACAGCAGTTGAAGACAGTACTACAGAAGTGAAGATTGGTGCTTATGCTACATCTGAGCAACGTTCGGGTGTTTATAGTAACGTGGTGAATTTCGCGGTGGTTGGTAATGTAGCTACGCGTAATATTACTGTAGCGGCAGGTTCAAATGTGGCTTCGGTGACTCCAAGTGGTGCGGGTTCTTATGGTGAAGGTACTGAGGTTAATATTTCTGCTACTTGTAGCTCTGGTTTTACCTTCTCCAACTGGGCTAAGTCGAATGATTATGGTACAATTGCTAACCCAACAACTGCCTCTACTACTTACACTGTAGGCGCTGGTAATACGACTTTGACAGCTTATTGTGTCAGTGATTCGTAAATAAAAAATATGTTTGACTAGATCACCGCCTTTAAAGGCGGTGATTTCTTTTTAGAGCTATGTTATAATGTGAGATATGGGATCGACTTTTTTCTTTTATGATCTTGAGACTTCGGGACTTAGGCCTAGAGAGGATCGGATTATGCAATTTGCAGGGCAGAGGACCACATTGGATCTTAAACTGATTGGCGAACCAGTGAATATTTTGATAAAAATGACTACTGATGCCTTGCCCTCTCCAGGAGCAATTAATGTGACTGGGATTACGCCGCAAAAGACTTTGGAAGAGGGTATAAGTGAGGTGGAATTTTGTCGACAGGCAGCGGAAGAGATTTTTACCCCGGGAACAGTGGCACTTGGCTATAATACCGTGAGATTTGACGATGAATTTATGCGGGCGATTTTTTGGCGAAATTTTCAGGATCCGTATGAGTGGGAATGGAAAGATGGGAGATCTAGGTGGGATATGCTTGACGTGGTGAGAATGACTAGGGCGCTCAGGCCGGAAGGAATTGAGTGGCCGTTTAGTCCAGAGGGAAAGCCAACTAACCGTTTGGAACTTTTGACTAAAATGAACGGTCTTTCGCACGAGCATGCGCATGACGCTCTCTCTGATGTATATGCGACAATAGCGGTGGCTACTTTGATTCGTGATAAGCAACCGGATCTATTTAAGTTTTTGTTTGAAATTAGGGGTAAGAGGGAAGTGGCGAAGCTAGTAAATCTGGAAAATCCTCAGCCTTTTGTTTATACTTCTGGAAGGTACGCAAATGAGTATAACAAAACTACAGTAGTGATACCGATTTTGCCGTCTAGAAACGGAAATGTGCTAGTGTATGATCTTCATTATGATCTGGAAGAAAATTTGGAGCGAGAGAATTTTTACCCAATCGTGAAGGAACTATGTTTCAATAAGTGTCCGGCGGTGGCGCCACTTAGTGTGCTGGAGAAATATGATGGATGGGAAAAAATTGGACTTTCAAAAGAGATAATAAAAAATAACTTAGAGATTTTGAAAAAACATCCGGAATTTATTGATCAGATGCGAGCGGAAAGTGAGAAGGCGCCGGAATTCCCTACACCAGAAGAGCCAGAAGCAGCATTATATGATGGTTTTTTGAATGATAGCGACAAAATAAAAGTAGCGGCGGTGAGAAATGCGGATGAGAATAGGTTGACAGATTTTCATCCAGATTTTGATGATGAGCGTTTGCCGGAGCTTTTGCTCCACTTCAAGGGTAGGAATTTTCCAAGGATTTTGTCGGAGTATGAAAATGAAGAGTGGGAAAAATATCGCTTGAAAAGACTTGAAAAACAGTCACAAAGATTTTTGGAAGAACTAGAAATAGTGAGAGATGATTTTATTAAGGAAGAACTTAGACTTTACTTTGAATCTTTGATATAATAAGCTTATGGATAATAATAAAGTAATGATTGTGGGTACTGGTAATGTTGGTGCTAGTATTGCTTTTGCTATCCTAAATCAACGGACAGCGGTAAATGAAATAGTTTTGACGGATATCGTGGCTGAGGATGCAGAAGGTGAAGCCATGGATCTTTTGGATGCATTGGCCGTGGCGCCGAGTTATGTGAGAATCAAAAAAGGTACCTATAAAGACGCGAAAGATTGTGACGTGGTGGTAATTACAGCAGGAGCGGCGCAAAAACCAGGTGAAACTAGATTGGAACTTCTGAACAAGAATGTGGGGATTCTTCAGGGTATGGTGAAGGAAATTATGGATAGTGGTTTTGATGGAATTTTTCTTGTAGTAACCAACCCGATGGATGTGATGACTTATTTTGCTTTGAAATTTTCGGGATTACCAGCGGAGAGGGTGATTGGTTCTGGTACAGTACTTGATTCGGCGAGGCTAAGGCAGAGAGTGGCGGGCTATTTGAACATAAATCCAAAATCGGTGCACGCTTATCAAGTGGGAGAACATGGTGATTCGGAACTTTCTTTGTGGTCACTTGCAGAAGTGGGTGGACAGAAGGTGACAGAGCTTTTACCAAAAGAAACACTTAATGGAATTTCGGATTTTGTAAAGAATGAGGCTTACGAAATCATCAATAAAAAAGGCGCAACTTATTACGGGATTGCCGTTTCGGTGGTGATGATTCTTGATTCGATTTTTAATGATGAACTAAGGGTGCTTCCAGTATCTTCTTTTGATAATTTTTCGGAAACCTGTTTTGGTTGGCCAACGGTGGTAGGGCGAGCAGGTGTAGTGAGGAGGTTAGATATTAAAATGTCCGAAAAGGAGGGGATAGATTTACAAAAATCAATCAATGTTCTAATTGAGGCTATTCGCTCAGTAAAAATTTAGGTTTGAAAAACCTTAAAAAAAGGGTATAATAGATTTAAGCAAAAGTAGAATTAATAAAATTAAAGGAAAAATATGGATCCATCAAATAATACACCAGCAGAACCAAATGCGGTAGCACCAGAGACACCGGCGACTGAACCGGCAACTTCACCAGAGGCGCCAGCAGCACCAGCGGCTGAACCTGCGCCAGTGACAACTGAACCTACACCAGTAGCATCCGAAACTCCAGTAGCGCCAGCAACCCCGACGGCTCCGGTAAATGCTGATGTGGCTAATGCAGCGCTTAATCCTCCGGTAAACCCAGTGGTGACTCCAACTACTCCTCATGTTAGCGGAGCGCCAGTAGCTAATGCGGCGGCTGGTGGAACGATGTCGATGAATCAAATGTTCCAAACTCAACCTGCTACAAAGGCAGATGTATTTGCTGAAACTACGGCTATTGCGGTCCCAGAAGGGCCAAAGGCTCCGGATCCAGTAGAAGAAGAATTAAAGGCACCACTCAAGGCAGCAGGTCCAGTACCAGGTTCGATTGGTAGTGCGGTATCAGTACCATCGGAAGGTGGTGCGACGCCAAATGGTGCTCCAGCGGCAGATCCAGCGGCCAATCCAATGACGGCTACTCCGGTAGCTCCAGCGCCAGCTAGTGCGGTCCCAGCTAATCCGGCAGATCCAGCCAATCCAGCTGCTCCGGCAAATGGAATGGCGGCAAATCCGGCTGCCCCTAACGCTAAGAAGCCTTCGATTTTTGACAAATTGACTGCTAAGTCCAAAATGAATAAAAAGACATTGATTATTCTATGTGCGGTGGCCGGTGTGGTTCTAGTAGCATTGATTATAGTTTTGATTTTGGTAGCAACGGGCGCAATATAGCCTAGCTTGAAAAACTTTCTCAAATATTGTAGAATATAAATATGAGTGAAAAAGTCTATATTACGACGGCGATTCCGTATGTAAATGGAATTCCGCATGTGGGGCATGCGATGGATTATCTTTTGGCGGACGTGTGCGGTAGGTATTACAAATTATCCGGCAAAGAAGTAAGGATTCAAGCTGGTACGGATGAGCATGGTAATAAGATTTTTCAAAAAGCGAAAGAGCTCGGAGTTCCAACCCAAGAATACGTAGACGAAAATGCGAAGAAATTTCAAGATTTTATCAAAAAACTTGGCGTAGAATATACGGATTTTGTGCGAACAACCGATAAAGATCATGAAAAAAGAGTACAAAAAATTTGGACTCGGATGAAAGACCATATCTATCTTTCTAAATATGAGGGTTGGTATTGTACCGGTTGCGAGAGGTTCATTACAGACAAAGAATACGAAGAAAATAATGGCGTCTGCCCAGATCATCAGAAGCCCTATGAGAAGTTAGTAGAAGAGAACTACTATTTTAGAATTTCGGATTTTAAGGAACAAATCAGGGAGGCGATTTTGTCTCACGAGATGCTAATTTTGCCGGAGTTTAGAGAGAAGGAAATTTTAAGACTTTTAGATGAGTCACCCGATGTATCGATTTCACGTCCTAGAGAGCAATTAACTTGGGGAGTACCGGTACCAGATGACGAAAATCAAGTAATGTATGTGTGGATTGATGCGCTTTCTAATTATATTACGGTCTTGGGCTATCCAGAAAAGGATATAGCAGATTTTTGGCCAGCCTATGCTCAATTTGTAGGGAAAGATATTTTGAGATTTCATGCGATTATTTGGCCGGCGATGCTACTCGCGCTAGGTCTACCACTGCCGAAGACTTTGGTGTCACACGGAATGGTGTTATCGGACGGACAGAAAATGTCCAAATCGATTGGAAATGTGATTGACCCGATTGAGGTTCTAGATAAGCATGGGACAGATGCTTTTCGATATTATTTTCTTAGGCATGTGGATACTTTTGCTGACTCAGATTTTACATGGGAAAAATTTGAGAATGCTTATAATAATGAACTTGCGAATGATCTTGGTAATTTGGTCCAGAGGCTGGCGACTTTGTGTCAGAAAAATGGTTTTCCAGGAGACTCATTAAAACTTGAGATTAGCCTCGATGATGTTCCTGGTAAAACTGATATAAGGTACGATGAACTGATGGAGGAATTTAAATTTAAAGAAGCTTTTGATTTGGTTTGGGAAGAGATTCAGGCGCTAAACCGAAAGATCGATGAGGATAAACCTTGGAGTTTGGCAAAAAATGGCCAGACAGATTGGCTACATAATGTACTGCGTTTTGAGGTAACAAAGATGCTTGATATAAGTCATTGGCTTAAGCCGTTTTTGCCAGAAACGGCGAAGAAGATTGAAGAGATTTTTTGGTCTAAAACAATTGAGCCACCAAAAGAACCATTGTTCCCGAAGAACTAAAAAAATAAACCCACTTTTAAGTGGGTTTATTTTTGCTGCTTAAAGATTACTCTTCGCAGGAGAGTTTGGCTAGGAAATCGGATACGTAGAAACCGATGACGCCACCAATCATTGGTAGAATAGCGTAGACCGAAAGAGCTTGGCAGATGCCGCCAAAGATTTCGCCGAAGTTTTCGCCGGCAGTTGGGAAAATTTGGAACATAAGAGCCGAAGCTGGGTTAACGATGAAATTGCTGCTGAGCGATAGGAAAGCTGCAGAAACAACATAAGATACTACCATGACAAAGGCAAAACCACCAGCGACTACCGCCGCGAAGGTGAAGACGCTGCGTTTGTATTTGATAGCACGAGCGTAGAAGAACGCTATGATGATGGCTGCCATGAATTCGATGGCGGCAACGATGCCAAAGTTGCCTTCAGCGATTTCGGCCATAGTTGGTACGGCGTAGGCAGTATCGCCACCAGCTAGGTGGAACGAATTGAAAATGAGCCAGCCGAGCCAAGCACCGATGACTTCAGCAATGATGTACATGACGCCACGAATGACAGACATGCGGCGAGTAGCCATCATGCCAGCGGTAATAATTGGATTGAGGCAAGCGCCAGAAATGGCATATACGCCTACGAAAATGGCAATGACCGCAAATGAATAGGTGGCGATGCTAGATAGCCCCATGAGAGACAAAGCAAAGAGCAACAAGGTAATCAAACCTGTGCCGATAACTTCTCCGAGCAAAGCTCCGTAGAATTTGGGATTCTTGAAGATGGTCAAGATACTCTCTTTTTCTTCATATTTTTTAGCGAAGAAGCCGCAAAAACAAGATTTTTTCTCTTCTGGTTTGCTTGCGATTACTTCGGTTTTTGGAGCTTCTGGCACGGACTTTGCAGTAGTCGTGGAAGCAGTTTTTGGTTTAGTCGTTTTGGCCTTAGGTTTGGCGGATGACGACTTTGGCTTTTTAGTTGCCATTATTCCTCCTCTATATTTAATATTTAGCTTTATTATATCACAGAAAATCTAAAAAATGTGTGCTATAATAAAAAAATAACTTATTTAGGAAAGAAATATGGGTATCATTGTAAATAAAGAAGACAATAAAAATAATGATCTGGAACGTCGGATTACGGCGGATCTGAGGGCAAAGGCGGTAGAAGCGGCACCAGATTCAGAAGTGACGGATTTTGTAGGTGACGCGGATTATGTTAGAGATACAAAGAGAACTGGCCGGTTTGCTTGGGTGTGGATAGTTTTGGTAGTACTTGCGATAATTTCATTAGTGATTATACTTACGCCAGCATCACGTGGGTAATTTTTGTTTAAAAATAATCATTAGTATTATATAATATATATTATGGATGATGGATTAAGTAAGAATGATCCGTATCGAGAGATGGAGACTGGTGAAGAAGGAATCCAGCCGGATTTTTTGAAAGGTAAAGCAAGTGAAACTGCACAAGGCGTGTTAGGTGCTGCAGAGCAGGTAGCGGGTGCAGTGATGGCGGCAAAAGGTGGTGGCAAAATTGAGGGTAAGACTGCTGGCTCTAAGGGTAGTTCTCAGGGGGTTGCTGGTGGTTTGGCAGGTGGTAAGACTAGTGCAAAACAGGGTTTTGAAGATGGGTTGAAGTCTGGTGGTTCGATGGCAGAGAAAGCTGAGGCGAATGAAAAATCTCCGAACGGGCTTTATTCTGGCGGAAAAGGGTCGCATGAGTCTAATGTGAAGGGGGAAAAGGGAGAAAATGAACCATCTCTAAAAATGCCGACAGGTCTCAAAATGATGGCCCCGATACTTCTGATTTTTTTGGCGATGTTTGGCATTATAGCGCTTATTGTGGCGCTTCCGGTAATGATGATTGGAGCGATAGACTATAATCTACAGAAGGCTTTGGGGTTTTTTGGTACGGTTGGAATTTTGGAGGAGCAGGGCGGATATGTAACGGCGGAATTAGCCAAAAGTGGGAATTTCCCAACTAAATATTCGTCAGATTTGGCATCAAATGGGTTAGACGTGGGGCAAGTTACTGCCAATGGCGATTTTATTAAGACAGATACTTATATTGCCAATATTGAGGAGAGAGATGATTTAGTAGCAGCGGCCAGTGGTTTTTCTTATAATTCTGATGAGGAGGGTGAATTGGCGCTTCTTTATGATGGCAAAGTGATTCGGGCGGATGATTTTGTGGCGGCGGTAGAGTCGGATCCGAAACTTTATGCGGCTTATTCGGCGGCAGCGGATCTTTCGGTAAAATATTATTATGGTAAGGATGTTAGCAAAGTTTATAAAGATATGAAACTTTCGAGAGGCAGTTTTAATGAATGGGAAATAACGGGTGATTATAAGGCGGATGAAGCGAGCTATAATGAGATAATGGAACAAATTTTGGATGGAAAGACCAATGCAGATTTGAACCTAGGCGGGGTGCAGGATGATTTGGAGCCGACTTTTCCGGGAATAGAAGTGGCAAGTTGCTGGGCAAGAAATGTTCTGTCAGGTATTTTTGGAAAATGTACCGATAAAAATGGAACTTTTATAGAATCGGTTTCGGAGGGTGAGGCAAGCGAGATTACTGAAGCGATTGCTGAAAAAACTAAGAAATATGTGAATGGTTGGCATATTGAGTCGGATAGATGCTATGAATCAAAAACTAATCCTACTACCGGAGAAGAATATAGGGAATATTATGATTGCCAGGTAGCCGATTATGACGATACACAAAATAAGCGGGCAGCGGAGCTTCTAAATACTGCTGTGTCGGCCAAGGAGCCTTACATCGCTGCAAGAGCTTTTATGGGGGTGGAAGAGCCGATTCAAAGGGCACGGATTGGCGATAATGGGCCAGTGAATCAGTTGATGAACACTTTAAGTACTCCTACGAGCGTAACTTACAAGGACGTAATAACTGGCGATACGGTGACTAAGAATATTTCGATTTTTGAAACAGTTAATTTCCAGGCGGCGGTAGGAGAAAAGCCATATTCAACGGATGAAGCGGCGAGTTTTGCGAGAGACAGAGTACTTAAAGTGACCGGACAAACGGATGCGGATATTATTAAGAGTGCGACGGTATCCTCCAATGGCTTTAAAAAATCTACCACGGCAGTAAAAAACGGAGATCATACTTCGGCAGATAAAGATATTATTTCTAAAGCTAATGATAGTATAGAAATGGCGATTACGAAGAAAAATTCAGAATTATTTGAAAGTATCGTAGGGGGTAATCGAATTTTAGAAGGCGGTTCGTTTCTTTCAAATAATATAAATCAAAAGGTAATTGGTGCAATGCCTTCGGATGATGCTACGGTGGCGGCTTATCAAGTAGAGTTAAATGAAGTAATTGCTAGAAAAGAAGAGGCGGATAGAGCTAGTCTTAGCCCATTTGATATCTCTTCGCCTAATACTTTTCTTGGGAGTATCGTACATAATTTGGCTACGGCAATGATAGGCTCATATAGTTCTGGCACAACTTCGATTTTTTCGACCATACAGGCGGCTGGCAATGTAGCGGGTGATGCGGTGGCGAATTTGACGGGTACGGCATCAGCGGAGAGTGCGAATCAACAGTATACGAGTTTAAGTACGGATTATTGCCCAACACCAAAAGACACAATTGGTGTATCAGGAGATCTTTACTGTACATCACATAATACGCCAGATACGAGCAATATGACTAAAACTTTAAGTGATTGGAAGAATTCTGCGATAGGCTCTTCTTTGGAGGATGATGGGAAGATAAAAAAAGACAGTGAGGTGGATAAGTTCTTCCAGATGGGGATGTATAGGGAGTCATCAGTAGGAACAAAGAATGCAGAGGTTTGTACGCTTTGGCATAAATATAATGATGGACTTTTCGACCAGCTTACGCATTTCTTTACAAACATAGTGGGGTTGTATGAAGTATGCGGTGGTGATGACGAAGATTTAGAAAAGGTGGCTCTTGGCACTGAATATAGTTTTACTAGTGGGCATAATGATAATTTGGGGCTTTATTCTGGCTATATGCTATATAATCAAGTGCGGTCACTATTAACGGATGAGGATAGTGCTGTGGCGGTGGCTAGAGAAAGATATTATGCGGAGCATCCACGGGATGATTCGGAAGCAGGTGAGATTGCGAGAATCTCGGGTATGACTAAAGCGGAGGCAGAGATTGCGCTAGCGTATTCGGACTATTTAACATACATTGCAAATTATGATGCGTCAGATAGACACTATTTTGGCGAAGTTGATTTGGGGATTTCTACGGATGATTTTGGACTAAAAATACATAGCGACAAAATGGCGGGGGACTTCGTAGCGTGGTACATAAAGGAAGCTGAATTTAAAGACCTTAGAGAATTGACCACTTCTGCATAAAACTGATAATTGTGGTATAATTATAGATAGTATGGATGAAATCGAAAAACTTAAGATTGAACTTAAGCAGCTTAATGCTGAGTATGCTAAGATTAAAGATTTGCCGCCAGAAAAACGGGGAGAATTTGGGCGAGATTTGAATGCCAAAAAAATGGCGATTCTGGATCAAATTATGAAGGCGGAAGAAGCACAGTTTGATGCGGAAGTTTTGCCACTCGATATCACAGCGCCATGTGCTCCTAACGAAAAATTGCCAGAACTTTATCCGGTGACGATGGGCTCTTCTCATCCTTTGATGGCAGAACTAGACCGAGTGATAGAAATTTATCAAATGATGGGGTTTGATGTAGTTGAGAGTAGGCAACTGGATGATGAATATCATATGTTTGATTCTTTGAATTTTGCAAAGGAACATCCAGCGAGAGACGGTTATGATACTTTTAGGACTGAAGAGGGGTTAATCCCACCGGCGCATACTTCTACGATGCAAAATCGAGTTTTGAAACAGTTTAAGTCACGTCTTGATGAAGGCAGAGAAATTGCCGTGGTAGTACCGGGCAGGGTTTATCGCAATGAGGACGTAGATGCCACGCACGAGCATACTTTCTACCAGTGTGAGGGCGTATATGTATCAAAGACTTGTACGATGGGGCAGATGTTGGGGATTTTGAGAGAATTCTTTGAAAAATACTATGAGCAAAAGTTGAATATTCGGACGCAACCGGGGTATTTCCCATTTACGGAGCCGTCACTTGAATTTATGATTGAAAAGCCAAAGTCACTTGGTGGTAAGAAAGGTGATTTTTTAGAAATGCTAGGTTGTGGAATGATTCATCCAAATGTTTTAAAGATGGCAGGGATTGATCCGAATGAATATCACGGTTTTGCTTGGGGTGGTGGGATTGATCGGTTGGTAATGCTGCGCTATGGTCTTTTAGATGTGCGTTATTTTGAGTCAGGGAATCTGAACTTTTTAAGGAATTTTAGGTAGGAGGAAAAGATGTTAATTTCGTTAAACTGGATAAAAAAGTATGTAGATGTAAACATCTCCGATGAAGAATTGATTTCTTTAATTGGTGCTAGGTTGGTAGAGGTAGAGGGGGTGATTGATGAAACTGAGAAGTATAATAATATATATGTAGTGAGGGTAGCTTCAGCTTCTAAAATACCTGACACACATTTGACACTTTGTCAAATTGATGTTGGTCAAAAAGAGTTGATACAAGTGGTTTGTGGGGCGCCAAATGTACGTGAGGGGATGCTGGCGGTTTGGATTGCGCCAGGAGCAATGGTACCGGCATCGATTCATGAAGATTCGCCGTTTATTATTGGCAAGCGCAAGATGCTAAATAAATATGAGTCGAATGGGATGCTTGCGGGAGCGGATGAACTAGATTTTGGGGATGACCATTCAGGGATTGTAGAGATTGATCCGGAGATGGCTCGCCCGGGGGAGCTTCTCGAGGATGTGTTTGAGCTTTCGGATAAGATTCTTGATATCGAAAACAAGTCGCTCACGCATAGGCCGGATACTTTTGGAATTATTGGGTTTTCACGCGAAGTGGCGGGAATTCTTGGCCAAAGTTTTGATTTTGAATATCAAGATACTACTTTGGAGCCGACTGGTAATTTGAGTGTGTCAGTAATTGACAAAAACATTTGCGACAGGTATACCGCGGTGGTGCTTAAAAAACACGGCGAAATCAAGAAAAAATATTTGTCGTGGGTAGATACAATGCTATCTCGCTCGGGAATGAAACCAATCGACCCGATTGTAGATGTAACTAATTATTTGATGCTTCTAACTGGACAACCGCTTCATGCGTTTGACTATGATAAGTTTGTGGCTGTAGGCGGAACTGATAATCCGGAAATTGTGGTGAGATTGGCTCGGAAGGGCGAGAAATTGGTGCTTCTAGACGACACGGAAGTAGATTTGAACGAGAATGATATTGTGATTTGTAGTGGCAAAGTACCAGTGGCACTCGCTGGGGCGATGGGTGGTAAGTCTACGATGATAGATGAAAACACCAAGAACATCATAATCGAGTCGGCAACATTTAGCCTTTATAATTTGCGCAAGACTCAAATGGCACATGGAATTTTTTCGGAAGCGATTACGAGATTTACTAAAGGTCAACCAACTTATCAATGTCTAAAAGTGGCGCAGGCGGCTGCTGAAATGCTAAAGGAGGGTTTTGAGGTAGCGATGGTGGCGGATACGTTTAAAGGTTTAGAGGCGCCGATTATAATAGAAATATCGGCGGAAGAAATCAATGGATTACTTGGCACGAATTATGATAAGAGGTTGATTGTGAAAACCCTTACTAACGTGGGATTTGGAGTTGAACTCAAGAATAATAAACTAAGGGTTACGGTGCCGGTTTGGCGAACGGATATTCATATCAAAGAAGACATTATCGAAGAAGTGGGAAGACTGCTTGGATATGATAATATCGAGCCGGTGCTGCCACTTCATGGGACAGCGGAAAAGAACCCCAACCTTGCCCTTAAAACTAGAGTGCGAGATATTTTATCGGTGTTTGGCGCAAATGAAGTTTTGACTTATAGTTTTGTGAGTGAGAGGTTGCTAGAAAAAGCAGGACTTGATCCTAAAAATTCTTATAAAATTATTAATTCGATTTCGCCAGAATTACAAAATATTCGTCAAACGATTGTGCCGAGTTTGCTTGATAAGGCTTATGTTAATCAAAAATTACCAGTAGATAAATTCGCGATTTTTGAGATTAATAAGGTTTATCAAAAGTCTGAGGGAATAAACGAGGAGAAAGTCCCAGTAGAAAGAATGAGATTAGGTTTTGTGCTGGCTGAGCGCAAAAATCAGGGTACGGCCTACTTTGCGGCAAAGAATTATGTAGAAAAATTACTCGATAGCTTGAACATAAAAGCAGAACTTAAGCCACTTGAAATCACTTCACCGGAGGCTTTGCCGTTTGAAAAGAAACGGAGTGCAGAAATTTTGGTAAATGAAGAAGTGATTGGTGTGGTAGGAGAATTTAAAAATTCGGTGAGGCGGAATTTTAAATTGGGAGACTTCCTGGCTGGGTTTGAGCTCGATTTTGAAAAATTGGTAGAATACTACCGACCAACTAAAGAAGTAGATGTAACTCCAGTGGTAGAAAAACGGGATTTGACGGTGGATACAGACGAAACTTATGCTGAAGTGATAGATAGAATAACAAAGATTCTTAATAAAAATAATTTGACGGCTGAAATTTCACCACTCGCAATCTATCAGCCAGAAAAAATTAAGCATATTTCGGTCCATCTAGAATTCAAACAAAAAATTGACGATAAAATCATGCGAGAACTTGAAGCATTAAAATAGTTATGCTAAAATAGTAATATGATTTTGCTCGATTCGGTCACGAAACGATATTCTGGTGATGCGGAGCCAGCGCTCGATAATGTATCTTTGCATATTGAGCCGAATGAATTTGTTTTTTTGGTAGGTAAATCCGGTGCGGGTAAATCTACTTTGATTAAAATGCTAACCAAAGAAGAAACTCCGGATTCGGGAAAGATCATCGTAGGCGGGATTGATCTTGATTATGTGAAGAAACGCCATGTACCGGGTTATAGAAGAAGACTTGGGGTGGTGTTTCAGGATTTCAAACTGTTACCGCGGCGTACCGTGTATGAAAATGTAGCTTTTGCGCTTGAGATTATGGGAATGAGCGGTAAGGATATTAGAAAGACCGTGCCAAAAGTTTTGGAACTGGTCGATCTTTTGGATCAAGCCAATAAATTTCCGGGGCAATTATCTGGTGGGCAACAGCAGAGGGTATCAATCGCAAGGAGTGTAGCAAGGCAGCCAAAGATTTTGATTGCGGATGAGCCGACTGGACAGCTTGACAAGTTAACTACTGCAGAAATTATAGACCTTCTATGTAAAATTAATGATTTTGGTACGACGATTCTGGTGACAACGCACAACGAAAATATTGTAAATAACTTACAAAAACGCGTGGTGACGCTTAAGAAGGGTAGAATTGTAAACGATCAGAAAAATAACGGTATTTATAAATTGGACGAAACTCCAGTGCCGGAGAGACCGGCGAGGATTTTGCAAGCCCCGGGACACGCTCTCAAACGTCCATTAGTTTTTGAAAGACTGAAGGCAGAAGTACAACCACCAGTAGTAGAAAAAGAGGATAAAATAGTAAAGGCGGCGGTTCCAGAGAAAAAAGAAGCCAAAAAAGAAGTAAAAGCACCAAAGGCCGTTAAGTCAGTAAAGGAGAAAAAGGAGATTCTTAAGCCAGCGGTGAAAGTGTCGGCTCCGAAGCCTAAGCTTAAGACTATGCCGAGCACGACAGTGCGTACGGCCCCAAAAAAGGTTAAGATAGCTAAAAGTAATGTGATTTAAGGAAAGAGAAGAGATGGGCAAAGATATGGATATTGATGACAAGAATTTAAAAAAGACTAGTAAGCGCGGTCTTAAGATGATGCATAAGAGTAAGTCTTATCATCCGGTACGTAATGAAGGTAGAGTAATGAAATATGGTGCCAAGGGGTTTCTTCGGAACTTTTGGCTGTCTTCTGCTGCGACGATTGTAATGTCGATTACGATGATTATTCTCTTTATCACGATTGTGGCGAGTGTGATTTTGACTAATACGGCAGAAATTATGCGTGATAAGATTGATATTACGGTTTATTTTAAACCAAATACTTCAGACGAAGCTTTGACGGAACTTTCTAGGATAATTTCAGAGGATCCAAATATCAAAACTGTGGTAGTGTCTAATTCGGAAGAAGAATACAACAAATTGATAGAGGAGAATGCTGAGAGTGAAGAAATCACCAATTTGATGGATGAAGAGATGCGGGCTTTGATGATTTCCAAGATGCAAGCGACGATGCGGATTAAAGTTTATAATATTGATGATATTGAAAGTATCAAAAAAATCGTAGAAGAAAATCAGGTTTTTGTTGATAATATTGATGCGGAGTTGGCGCCAACTTATGATGTAAACCAGAAAGAAATCGCAACGATTACTTCTTGGGCACAGATTGCGAGGACGGGTGGAATAGTGCTCGCGGCAGTATTCCTTATTATTTCGATTTTGATTGTGTTCTCAACAATTAGAATGGCGATCTTTTCGAGGCGCGAAGAGATTTATATGATGAAATTGGTGGGTGCGGATAAAAGATTTATTAGAGGGCCTTTTATGGTGGAAGCGGAAATTTGCGGTCTGATTGCTGGAGTGATTGCGGCGGTAGTGAGTCATATTGGCTTTATGTTTTTGGCGCCTAGGTTGGCAGATTATGGGATTAGTATCGGACGGATTTCGGAGATCATGGATAGCAATAAGATAATTTT
This sequence comes from uncultured Candidatus Saccharibacteria bacterium, assembly GCA_964522475.1. GTDB lineage: Bacteria > Patescibacteriota > Saccharimonadia > Saccharimonadales > Saccharimonadaceae > Nanosyncoccus. The sequence continues at coordinate 20,245 of CAZFVK010000012.1, forward strand.
GGTATATTTGGTGTTTATTGCGGCAGGAATGTTGATTGGGCGAATTTCAGCAACGCTGGCAATTTCTAAATATCTACACAAGGCGTAATGCTTATGGTATAATGAAAATATGACTAGAAAAAATAGACATATTTTTCGGAAAATATTCAGTTATACTTTTATTTTTACTTTGATGACTCTTCTTGTTGCTTTTACAGTTAACACGAGTGCGTATAACTGTAAACCGGGAGATACGGCATGTGAAAGCGCAAAAAACAACATGCAACAGAATAAGACTGAGGCTTATGAATATACAAAAAAGGCAGAGTCAGTAGGTGAGGCGATTAAACAGTTGGATTCAGAAATTGCGGCGCTCAATGCTGAAATTAAGGAGAGCGAGACCAAACTTGCGAATTTGACTACCGAAATTGAGAAAACTGAAAAGAAATTGGCGGAAAATCAATCGGCGCTCGCAGAAATGCTGATAAATATGCACTTTAGCACTGATTCAGAGCCAATTACGATACTAGCTGGTAGTAAATCAATTTCTGATTACGCTGAAAAGCAGGCGAGGGAAGATGTGGCTAAGCAGGAGATTGCGGCAGCTTCGGAGAGAGTAAAACAGCTAAAGATAGACCTTAATAAACAAAAAACCGAGGCGGAGATTGCTCTTAAATCTAGCGAAGATAAGAAGACTTTGGTGGTTTCGAAACAGTCGAGCCAGAGGTCTTTGAAAGACCAGTATAGTAAAAGTGCTGATGATGCATCGGCGCTGGCGAGCTATTGGGAAGAGCAGCTTAAGGCTCTGGCTTGGACACCACCTTCTAACTCTACTGGGAATGGCACTAGGTCTTGGGGTGCTAATAACACTTATCCATATCGCTATAATTGTCCGGCGGACAATGTGCGCTATTCGGCTTATGGTGGGGCGGTTTGTCAGTGTACAAGTTATGCTAGTTATAAGGCTTATGAGAAATGGGGTATTTCTAATACCTGGGGTGGGCATGCTTATAACTACGTGAATGCAGTAGGTTATTTGGTGCCAAGTACAGGTGTGAGGACCTATGTGGATAAGAATCCGGCGGCAAATACAATTGCGATTCAACTAGGCGGGGCTTATGGACACGTAATGTGGGTAGAAGGTGTAAATGCAGATGGATCTATCAACGTAACTGAATATAATGTAAACTGGTCTTCGATTGGTTGTTATTTGGGCGATTTCTGCTCAAGAAGTCACGTAGGCTCTGCTGGTACTTATTTTCTTCATTTTGATTAATAGCAGGACTTTCGTGATACAATAATATATATGGTAAAAGAAGTAGATAGTCCGGAGTGGCAAGAAAAAAAGGTTAGCCTTGGTAATGCGATTATTATTGGGGCGGTGTTGGCTTTTATTGGGCTATTTATTGGTATTAATTTTCATAATTGGTTTGGTGCGGCAGAAGGTTTTTTTGGTAGTAATAATAGTAGCTCTCTAGACTGGTCGAGTTTGGATGAACTTTATAAGAAAGTATCTTCTTCTTATAATGGTGAGATTGATAAAAACACACTTATCGAAGGCGCTAAATCAGGGATGGTGAATGCGATAGGGGATGTTTATACTGTATATATGGATGCCGAGGAAAAAAGTGAGTACACAAATTCGGTTTTGCATGGCAATGTGGGAGCGGGGATTGGTGTAGAATTTGGGTTGAGGGATGGATATGTTAGGGTGCTTCGGATTTTGCCAGATAATCCAGCGCTTCGAGCGGGGGTTATGATAGGTGATATTTTCTACAAAATTGATGGGGAAGAAGTCTATACTTGGAGTTCTTCGGAGATTGGCAAAAAACTTCGGGGAGAAGCTGGAACTGAAGTAACGGTAACGATGGTGAGAGACGGTAAGCCGATTGATTTTACGATGAAAAGAGAAGAAATAAACAACGTTTCGGCTTATGTGAAATATGATGGGAGTACGGCGATTGTGACAATTTTAAGATTTGACAATGATACTGGCGTGAAAGTTCAGGAGATGGCAAATGAATTTGCTAGTAAGGGTGTAAAAAAAGTAATTTTGGACCTTAGGGGCAATGGTGGCGGCTATGTGTCAGCAGCGCAGGATTTACTGTCTTTGTGGTTGGACAATCAGGTGATTTTGCTACAAAAGTCGGCGCATTTTGGAGAAGAAAGTGTTTCTACTCCTTCTGGTAAGGCAATTCTTAGAGATATGAAGACAGTGGTTCTGGTTAACGGTTCGACGGCTTCGGCTTCAGAGATTGTGGCGGCAGCGCTGAAAGATTATGGTAAGGCAACTATTGTAGGGACGACTACTTATGGTAAGGGTGTAGTACAAAAGATGTATGATCTCACGAATGGTGGGATGCTTAAGGTGACAGTGGCTGAATGGATGTCGCCCAAAAATAATTCGATTAACAAAAAAGGCGTGGAGCCAGATATAGAACTGGAGCGTAGCTCGGAAGATATTAACAAAATGCGTGATCCACAGATGGATAAGGCGAAATCTTTGTAAGGAGAAAATATGCGGATTGTAATCGCTACTTCAGTTTACTACCCAATGATAAACGGAGTGGCAATGTTTTCCTATAATTTGGCTTTGGGGTTGGCTCGTCGGGGGCATGAGGTGATGGTGCTGACTCCTAGTCAAAACAAAAAATATCACGTAGAAGTTTTGGATGGGGTAGAAGTAGTGTATTTAAAATCTAAAGATATAAAGGTTTATCCTGATCAAATTCATGAAGTGCCAGAGAAGAAAAGATTTTTTTATAAACACGGGCTCAAAGCTTCGATTTTTCCGTCTGGGCAGATTAAGAGAACCCTTAGTGCTTTTAGACCGGATGTGGTGCACGTACAAGGGGCTGATCCAATTGGGATAGCAGTGGTTGGCTATGCCAAAAAACATCATATTCCGGTGGTAACAACCGAGCATAACCAACCGGAGGTTTTGACGGAGCCACT
>CAZFVK010000013.1:0-13567 GCA_964522475.1 uncultured Candidatus Saccharibacteria bacterium
ATGCAGGATATGACGGCAGATGTAGCTGATGGCCCCAAAGGCTGGACATAGCCTACGAAAGATAAATCTATCTTATTGCTTTTAGCTATTTCTTCGCTGCCTTCTTCTTTCCGCCTCTCACCCCTCTTCTAGTTTTAGAAGTTTTGGGTTTTTCATCGAGCATTTTACAAGCCTGCTCCATGGTAATAGATTTTGGGTCTATATCTTTTGGGATCTTTACATTATTAAACCGTCCTGGCCCCTTGATATATGGCCCATACGCTCCGTTGATAATCATTACATTGCCCCAGTCCGCAATAATCGAATCCACTTTGGCTTGATAAAGCGGCAAAGCCTCCTCGAGTGAAACTGTATAAGGGTCAAAATCTTTCATTGGGATATTATATTTTCCACCCTTTAGATACGGCCCAAATGGCCCACTTGCGGCAATTAATTCTACACCATCTGGTGCTTTCCCCAGCACTCTCGGTAAACTCGGCAGTTCTAGTTGTGCTAGAGCCTGCTCCAAAGTTACAGTCTTAGTACTTTTGCGCTTAGGTAGTGGTGCAAACCGTGGTTTTTCACCCGCTTCTTTCTCGTTGTCACCTAGCTGGATGAACCCACCGTTTTTCCCTACTTTAGCGTAGACTGCTTTTCCGGTCTTGGGATCGTGTCCAAGTAGGCGTGCATTATTATATCTCTCTACCCCTTGCGCCACCATTACTGTATCCCTAAATGGCCCGTAAAAATCCCTGAGCATCTTCACTCGCTCTAGCTTGGCATCCGCCACGAGATCGAGGTCTTTTTCGATGTTCGCCGTAAATTTATAATCCACGATGTTTTTAAAATTGTCAGTTAGAAATCCAGATACCAGCTCCCCAATTGGTGTCGGAATGAGTTTGCCTTTATTAGCCCCATATTTTTCTTTTATTAAAGTTCGTTCAATCTTGCCTTTCTTGGAAATTAGCTCTACGACTTCACGTTCTTCTCCCTCAGATTCACCTTTTACTACATATCCTCTTGCCTGAATCGCCGTCATAATAGACGCATAAGTCGACGGTCGCCCAATCCCTAGCTCTTCAAGCTTCTTTACTAGAGAGCCTTCAGTATACCTAGCTGGCGGTTTGGCAAACACTTGCCGAGCGGTCAGCCCCAAGCAATCCATCTTATCGCCCTTAGAGACCTTCGGCAGTTCCAAATCTTTCGATTTCCCATAGACTTTGAGAAACCCGTCAAATATCACTACTTCGCCCTTCGCCACAAAATCGTGCGACAGAGTAATAGTAGTTTTGGCTACCTTAGCATTCGCCATCTGAGTGGCCACTGTGCGTGACCAAATCAAATTATATAGCCGTTTCTCGTAATCATTCTTCCCCGCGGACGCACGTGTAACATCAGTTGGCCGGATGGCTTCGTGGGCTTCCTGCGCGGAGGCATCTTTGGTCTTAAATGTCCGAACTTTCAGATAATTCTTCCCAAACTCACTCTCAATATAAGAAGCAATTGCCGCCACGGCTTGTTTAGATAGATTGAGAGAGTCGGTCCTGTGATAAGTAATCAGACCCGCTTGGTATAGCCCCTGTGCTGCACTCATGGTAGTCCGAGAGGAAAATCCGAGTTTAGCATTTGCCTCAATCTGTAAAGATGCCGTGGTAAAAGGCACCGGCCCAGATTTAGTTCCCTCAGCCTCCTCAATGTCTTTTACCATAAAATCAGATTTTGTCAAGTCTTCGAGCAACTTCTGTGCTGCCGTCTCGTCTTCCGGGGCTTTTCCAGTATAATTCGCATCAAAATCAGCCTTACCGGCATCAAATTTACCAGATACCTTAAAGGACGATCTACTCTCAAACTTTTCAATTTCCTTCTCTCGCTCCACCACAAGTCTTAATGCCGGTGATTGCACTCGCCCAGCACTAACTGCTCCTGGCACTTTTTTCCTCACCATATCGGAAAGATCAAACCCTACCAGCATATCCAGCGTCTGCCGTGCCTGTTGTGATGCCACCATATCCATATCCACCGTCCGCGGATTTTTGATTGCCGCGTCTAGTGCCGGCTTGGTAATCTCATGGAAGGTAATTCTCGCGGTGTTTTTAGGTAAACCCAAAACTTCGCATAGGTGCCAAGAAATCGACTCTCCTTCGCGGTCTTCATCAGTCGCGAGCCAGATTTTGTCCGCTTTTTTAGCCTCTTTCATCAGTTCAGCGATAATCGAGCGATGCTCCGGATCAATCTCATACGTTACATCAAAAGTAGTTTTATCTACCTTAGTATCCTTCCGGATATGCCCCACGCTCGCTAGTACCTTAAAATCAGATCCCAAATACTTTTCAATCGTATGCGCCTTTGCCGGGCTCTCCACTATCACTAAATTTTTTGACATATATATTATAATACCACACTTTTAGCTGGCTTGGTAAAACGTCATGTCATTTCCCCAAAGATTTGGCTCATACACCACCCCAGAGAACCAAGTAGTGCCGTTATTCTTATCATAAATCATAAAATAAAACGGTTTGTCGATATTAATCACTACTGGCTGTGGCTCTTTTTCGGGTAGGGCTGATTTTGTGTCCATTGCAAAAGCTGTTACTGCTGCTGCCTTAATTCCCTCTTCCGAAAAGTCAATATTAGCTTTGTGCACCGCATCTGATACAAACAAATCATTATTTACTGCCATCCTAGAAAAATCTGCATCTTCCACACTAAACGCATCTGTCATCCCCATCTTCTCCAAATCATTTTTGAAATCTAGCTCATAATCAAATTTAAACTTCGGAATGTAGATTTTTAGACCATCCTCAGGGGTACTAGCTGGGGTCATATTCTGGAGTGCGCTCTCGATCGTGTCGAAGTTCAAATTCTCAATATAACTGGTCAAATCTCCCGCTGGCATCACTGCTACAAATTCAAGCGCCGTTTCATTAGTTGTCTCTAGTGGCATTTGGAGCATAGTCACATCATCGCCTTTGTAATAGCTAATGTCCGCACTCTTGGTATCCATCTTCATGGTGGTAGCGATTATTTCTGAATCATCTTCCTTATAAAAAGTCATTCCAAAAGTGTTATCGGTGTTGAATTTGTATTGCCAATCTAACTGAATCGCCAGAGCGTTTGCTAGTACCATTTGGGTATTTATATCTGGTTGAACACCGATTGTTTTGATCAAGCCAAAGGTCTTCCCATTTACCCAATTATCCATATTTTCTGACGAAGTAAACGAATCATAGAGAACCTCAGCGTTGTAATTGGTCGTGACTTTTTTGATATAAGACGGTAATACATTATCCTTGTAGCTAGCCTTAATAAATACCGCGTTTGCGAGCGAAAGCTTATCTTGGACGTTGTCATACATTGGCAGATCATCATCTCCCAAAATATTCTCAATCTGTGTCCTGGTCTCTCCGGCGGCCCCCGCATCAAGCAGTGCTAGTCCATAGCGAATCGACAGCGGACTATAGAGGATGTTTTTGCTGTCAAGTTCCATTCTCAAGAAATTCGTATTGAGCGCCGTGGCACTAACTGGCACTGGTACTTTTGGACAGTCACAACTTTTCTCTCCAGCCATCTTGATAATGCCAAAACAGCCTAATCCCCCCACCAAAATCCCGATAATCGCAAAAAACGTTCCCACAAACCCCGGCCGCCTAAATAACCTCCGCTTGGGCTTGAGATTAATCTCTTCCTTCTCTGTCTCCTCGTAAGGAATGTAGTTATTATGGTTATTATTAGTAGAAATAATGGGCCTAGCCGGACCAGCATCAAAATTGTTACCGTTCATGCTTATATTATACCACGACACCTAATTTTAAATTGTTGTAAATTTTACAACACAATTTATTTGACTTTTTTGGCAGAAGCGTGATACAATAAAAGTGCATTTGTTATACATTTTTACATTAAGGACGGTTGATTTTATTTGGTACGTCTAATCAAAATAGAAATGGCACCGTGAGGGGTCTACGAGTTTTGATTAGACGATACCGCCTAGTAAATTTGTATGACAAATGCACCCTCGTGGTGCCATTTTTAGTATAGGCAGCATTATATACAAAAAATGACCCACAATAAATAAACTAAAAGGAGCATTATCATATGCGGGTCATACAAAATATCAACAATTATATTAATAAATATAAATATCTTAGAATTTCAGGTATTATATCCTCTTTTGTCCTTCTGATTATTACAGCCTTTAGCGTCTTTCCTCTAGTCCTAGATTCCTCCGCCGAAGCCACTGCTGGCACTTCAGTCCCGAGCACTACTACTCTTACCATGGCCCTGGGCAGTAGTAGTGCTAATTTGAATATCATACCAAAAGACACTACCGGCACCTTCTCCTCAAGTACTAGCACCGAAACTGCCAAATTCGGTATCACAACCAATAACTACACTGGCTATACTCTTACTATTTCCGCATCAGATGATGATGGTTTACTTACTAATACCGATACTAGTATTACTACTAATAATACTTTGAGCTCTATCAATACTGTTACCGATTCTTCTACTTTCAATAATTCTACCGCGCTCAATGGTAAATGGGGTTACCTTCCTAGTAAATACAATTCTGAAACCAATCTTGTCTATAGACCTGCTCCTACTACTACGGCTAGTACGCTAGACGCAACTACTACGGCTAATCCCACTACCGCAAACGATTACACCATTGGCCTCGGTGCTAGAGTAAACTATAGTGTACCAGCCGGGACCTATACTAATACCTTTATCCTCTCTGCTGTAGGAAATCCCGTACCATATGCGGTTACCTACTCAGACAATACTGGTGATAGTAGCGTCAAAAACCTCCCAGTATTTAAAGGTGACACAGCAAACCACACTCAGACTGGCGATATTGCTTCTAATACCATAACTCTTTCTAGTACTAAGCCTACCAGGACTGGTTACACTTTCAAATCCTGGTGCCTTGGTACCGTATCGGATAACGGCACTACTTGTACCGGTACATCATTCAATGCTGGAGCTGATTTTGGCATGGATCAAACCATTGCTAATACCGCTACGCTCTATGCCACTTGGACTGTTAATACTTACAATATCACTATCAAAACCGCAACTGGTATCTCCAAAGTAACCCTTAATGGTACCGAATGTACTAGTACTTCTGGTTGCGCAGTAAACGGCCTAACCTTTGGAAAAAGCTACAACCTAGTAGCTACTCTCTCCACTGGTTATACTTTTACCAATTGGGCTCCAGGTAGCTATGGCTCAGTAGCTAGTACTACTACTGCTTCTACCACTTATACTGTAGGAGCAGGAGCAAGCACCATCACTCCTACCGCTACTATCAACAAGTATAGCCTCACTATCACCTTTGCTGGCTACGGCGTATCTAGTGTCCAGGTTAGGTCGGCTTCTGGCACTGGTGGTAATCTCCTAGGTACTGTTAGCGGCTCTGGCGGTAGTGTAAGCAATCTCACTTATGGCACCACCTATTATCTTTATCCCACCTATAGCTCTAACTACAAGATTAATAAATGGGCTAAAACTGATTCCGCTAGTGGGGCCGCACTTAGCTCTACTACTGCTGCTAACCCTACTTACAAAATTGGCCTTGGTAATGGTGCAGTTACTATTACTGGCCAGCCTACCTACATCCAAGACCTCACTGCCGCTCAATGTAGTACACTAGCTTCATCAGGCAATATAAGCGTGAGAGATAGACGCGACAACCAAGATTACACCGTAAGATATATCAATAGCAAATGCTGGATGACCAGAAACCTGGCTATCGGCTGTAATGGCTCTGGTTCTACTTATAGTGCCGATATCAAATCCAGGTCTCTTACTAGTACTTATTCCAATGTTTCCACTTCTTGGTCTACACCTACTGCCTTACTCTCCGCGGCGTCAGCTAGCACTCTGACCGCAGATTATTCTGCTGGTAGGATGCAATGTGACTCTACCTACGGTGCCTGGTATAACTACTATGCTGCTACGGCTGGGACTATATCAACGAACTCCAATACTACCGCTGCCTCTAAAGATATCTGTCCTAAAGGCTGGAGACTACCCACGAACGATGAATTTAGTGGTATCACTAGCTCCGCCACTGCTTTTAGCCCAGTTGCCGGTGGCTACTACAGCTATGGTGCCCTCGGCGCTAGGTCCAGCGGGTACTGGTGGTCTGCTACTTCCTCCAGTGCCACAGGTCGCTACCTCTTGAACTACAATGGGTCTAGCCTGAATACCAGCAGCAACAATCGCTACAACGGGCTCCACGTGAGGTGTATTAAATCATAATCTTAGGTTAATACTCATAATCAGAAAACGAGCCTCCCCGGCTCGTTTTTCTTCCACCACCCCATATTTGTGTTATAATAACACCAAGGATAGAATAACTTGTAATATCGGTTTTAACAGAAAGGATTTTTTGTGTGAAAAAGAAAACAAATCATAGACAGGGTGTTTTTAAGCCTGCTGGCAGGAGAGTGTGGCCGCACGAAGATCGTGCTGCTAGAATTCTGGCAGAAGCGGGGCATTATGTGGAATTTTTACCAGAAAGAAACGTTTCTTCTCCGGATATTTTGCTTGATGGCATAGAATATGAATTAAAATCACCGCGTTCTTCTAACTCTAATTCTATGGAACATCTGATTAAGGACGCACTATATAAGAAACATTGCCCTAATATAGTTTTTGATTCATTACGACTAAAAGATGCTCGCGACGACAAAATTTGCAATTTTCTTATTTCGCAAGCAAAAACGAGAAAGCGGATCAAAAATCTTCTTTTTATAAATAAGAGTAAAAAGATAATTGATATTTTTACACTTATTTGATATAATAAAACTATCGAAATCCTGCACGGCGCCGAAGGTACCTACCGCAGGGTTTCTTTTTTTAAACCAACCAAAATAGCCTCAGGTATGGGTGGGCACTACCTGAGGCTATTTTGGCCCTCTAACGCTTCTCACTATACCGGGTGGAACCCCGGAAGCGCGACCCACCTCACACAAATTGGGGCCCGCCGGTTAGAGGGATTGCTATGCTTTCGAAATGATCCCCTTCAAAGTGGAGGTAATACTTATAACTTAAAACCTTAAAGAAATTCTAAGTCCGAAAGGGTTTCAAAAGCACGCAATTTCTGGTATACTTAAATAAGTATAGTCGAAATTATAACTTATTTAGGTGCGGTATAGAGCACTTTTTGTGCCCTAACTGTATTTCATTATATCACGTGAGGAGAAATATGTCAACACTTTTTACAGATTTTTTTAATAAAATCAATACAATATCACCCCTGGAGCATGATTTTACAGAGGTGTTAAACTCTATTGCGCTTACGCCTAAAACATTGTATTTTCGTGGCAAATTGCCAGAAAATGTGTTAAAAGAGCGTCCAAAAACCGTAGCTATCGTCGGTTCCCGCCACAATACCAGATATGGCAAAGAGGTGGCCTACAAACTCGCTTACGAGCTAGGTAAACGTGGCGTGATTGTGGTCTCTGGGCTGGCTTTTGGGGTTGATAGCATCGGTCATCAAGGGTGCCTCGATGCTGGCGGCATCACTATTGCTGTGCTTGGTACTCGAATAGATGACATCTACCCTAAAGCCCATTTACCATTAGCAAGACAAATAGTAGAGCAAAACGGCGCCATTATTAGCGAATACGCTCCCAAAGACCTCTTGAATATCGCTCCCATGGCCTCCGGCGAATATATCGACAAAATCACTGGTAAGCGTTTGGTTCATCAGCATTCTAGTTTTCTCTATCGCAATCGTCTTATCTCTGGATTATCGGATATCGTGGTGGTAGTCGAAGCTGCCGAAAAATCCGGCTCTCTAAATACCGCCACCCACGCTCTAGAGCAAGGCAAAGAAGTTTTTGCTGTCCCTGGCAATATTACTAGCCCCTACTCCCAGGGGTGTAACAAGCTAATCAAACAGGGTGCCCTTCCCTATACCGAACCAGACGATATTTTGCGCCTTCTCTTCCCTGAAGATTATGCCAAAAAATGTCAAAAAGCCCGTGAACAGGGCCTCATCGGCGATACAGATGTGGAAACTTCTATCTTAAAAGCTCTAGCAGAAGGCCTCCGAAACGGCGAAGAAATCATGAAAGCTGCCAATCTCCCACCAGAGGTGTTCAACCAAACTATCACCATCCTCGAGATCAAAGGCCGCATCCGTTCTCTCGGCCTCAATAACTGGAGTCTATGCTAAGATGTGATAAAATCATCAATCTTGTCGCAAACTTCGGTTAAGATATCGGGGAGCTTAGCCTTTTCCTCAGGGGTAAACTTCCCTAGCACAAAATTCGTCGCTCCCATCTTCTTTTTGATCAAAACATTTTCCGTCCCCAGCCTCAGCCTCGGATATCCAGAGCTACCTAATTCCTGATCTATAGATTTTAGCCCGTTGTTCCCCCCAGCCGACCCAGAGGAGCGAAAGCGAATTTTGCCAAATTCTAGGTCAAAATTATCACAAATTACCAAAATATCCGAGGCGGCAATCTTATAATACCGCATCCAGGCCGCTACCGCCTTCCCGGATAGATTATAAAAATCCTGCGGTTTGATAAAAAACACCTTTTCGGCCCCATCTTTCTCTTCTATTTCAGCAAAAACAGCCGAAAGACGTGGTTTTTCACTCCAGGAGCCCCCACACCGCTTAAGATAAAAATCAAGCACCAAAAAACCAAAATTATGCCGCGTAAAAGCAAATCTCGCTCCTGGGTTCCCTAGGCCTACTACTAATTTCATATGTTTCTCTATTATAACACAAAATTTTGACTATAGAAAACCCCTGCCCAAAACTTCGAGCAGGGGTAAATAAAGGAGGTACGAAACAGGGGTGGTACTACCCACTCCCGGATAATGGGCTTACAAAGGGGCGTTTTTTGCTCCTTCTTTCTTGACTCTCTGTTTCTCCGCCACCATTTTTACCAGAGGATGTCTTACTACCTCGTTTTCGTTGAACTGCACCTTGGCCACCATCGGGTTATTATAAAGCAGCTGTGTCGCATAGACAATACCGTTGTTATCTGTATCAAGATACGGTGCATGTACCTGATAGATATCTCCGGTGATTACGATTTTGCCTTCCATCCCCAGACGTTTAATCAAAGTGTCCGCCTGGGTGATATTCTGATCCTGGAACTCATCGTAGAGGGCCAGCTCATAGGAAAAATCTCTACCCCTGGCTGTCTCAATCGGGAGATTAGTAAACCAACCATCCCAAATTGCATTAACTCGGTCACATAATTTTTGCCTAATAGAACGATTGTCCTCCCCGTCATCAGAATCGGTCCCGGGCACACTTGGTTTTGGCACCATAGCACCATTTGCTCTTAAGTCTTTTAGTTCCATTTTCAAAACCTTGTCGGTTTTTAAGAAAAAGTTCCTCAGAGCGTTTTTAAAGGGTTGCACATCTGGATCCATCTTGTCGTTGATGTCACCAGGCAGAGCTCCAATCCGACTCTGTGAAGCGCATGGCACTACTGTCACCCCGATGTAATCACCGTTTTTGCAGGCATAATAACCATACACGGTAGCCATGTAGGTTTTGCCAGAACCTGCCGGTCCAGTGCAAATTACTGCGGCAAAATCCGGATTCATCAAAGCTTCCGCATAAATCGCCTGACCAACATTAGTAATTCTTAAGGGGAATTTGTGTATGTGGCTTAACCCTACAATCTGATCTAATGCCTGATCATATCTTCCGACATAGCGAAAAGCCGGATCGTCACTTAGTCCATCATCGCAATCAGAATAACGAGAAGTCTTTAACACGACAAACTCGTTTGCCACGAATTCCCACTTCTCATCAGTGTACATTTCCCAAATATCGCGCTCGATGTTCTGCTCTGTCTGAAAATATTTCAGTAGCGCATCATCCACCATCACGTCTCTTCTACCTGTATACGGTGCCGGCAATTTATGACCATAGCGCGAAGTGGCTACGCCGCGCTGATTAGCCCTAATTGCCAAACCGTTATCATTAGTAAGCAGTTTTACCCGCCCCGTAGGTATCCGACTTCCGATGTCTTCAAGTTTTGCCGTCCCATCTACTGGTATCCCTAACCAGATAAACTCTACTGCAATCGCCGCCAAGATAATTTGTCCATCCATATCTTCAGAAGACGGAGAAAACGGTAAAGATTTTTTGAAGTTTTTGTGAATCGGGAAAACTGAAAAGACTTGGTTACCCACCAGTACTCCAGATTTTAATCCATAAGATTCATTCATCTCGAGATCCGCCGTCTCAAAGAGACTCCTTAATCTTTTCAAAATTACTCGTGCTGTTTTGCCGCGTTCGCTTGCTTCTCTCTTAAAACTCGAGAGCTCACGAATCACCGCTGTCGGAATGACAATATGTGCATTCGAAAGATCCACTGTCGGCTCTTCTAACTCAGGTACTCCGTTCCCGTTAGGGATAATATCAGGATAGTCTACCAATATATTGGTATCCAACACAAAAATCAGGTCACTCATCATCCACCTCCTTTTTAAAGTACACTTTTAGTCCCAAAAAAGGGAGAACTTATCTCCCACCTGACCTCATTATAGCACAAAACTACTTAGTATGACGAACTTTGATGCCGGTAGTTTTGGACTTTCTAGCTACGATTTCGATTCTCATTTTTAGCCTTTCTGCCCACTGCTTTTATCTTCCTTATCATCACTTCTGTACGAAAACATAATTGGTGTACCAATCATCGGATATTTCTCACGAATTTTTCTCTCCAAAAATCGCTTCCAGGACCAGTGTAAAAGCCCTAGAGAGTGGCCATGTAACACGAACCAAGGTGGGCAAACATCGGTCTGGACCAGGTATTTCGGCTTTGGCCTAGTATTTTTGAGTCCGGCTGGGATATGCTCTGTAATAGCTTCTGCGAGGATTTTATTGAGTTCGGACGTCGGTATTTCGGTGTGACGAGCTTTATCTACCTCTAGAGCTAATTCAAAAATCTGTGTGACGTTTTTTCCTGTTTCAGAAGAGGTCAAAATCACCGGCGCGAAAGGTAAAAAATTAAAATCTCTCTCTAGATCATCTAGTAAAAAGTCTGCCGCCGTGCGATTTTTGATGTTTTCTTCACCAAAATAATTAGTTGGCTCGGCATTTTCGAGTAAATCTGCCTTCGTTACCACCATAATGATGCCTTTACCATCCTTTACAATCTGTCCAGCCAAAGTCTGGTCTAATTTGACGTGCGGTTCGGTAGAATCCACCAAAAGACAGCAGATATCTGCCTCCTCGATTGCCGCGAGCGTCCGGATAGCAGAGAATTTCTCAATTCCCACCTCTCTTTTTCCCGGTCGCCTCAGGCCCGCGGTATCAAGAATCTCAATCTCCCGCCCCTTGTATTTCACGTTTACGCGATTCACATCTCTTGTCGTCCCCTGACGACTCGACACGATCGCCTGCTGCTTCTTCGAAAGAGTATTAAATAGCGACGACTTCCCCACGTTCGGCCTACCGATGAGAGCCAGTTTTAAAATATTTTCAGATTTTTCATTAGATTTTTCTTTTGGTAAAACCTCTTTTAATTTGTCAATTCCTTTTCCCGTAGTTGCTGAGACATAAAAAATATTTTTAGGGTCAATCCCTAGTGCTCGGAATTCCGTAACGGGCAGAGATTCAGAAAGATCACATTTATTTAGTACCAAAAATACTTCCTTCCCAGATTTAAGAGCATCTTTTGCTATTTTGGCATCCTTGTGATCAAAGTATTTTGAAGAATCTAGCACCACCAAAATCACATCTGCAGAATCTATCGCGTCTAGAATTTGGTCTTGAATTGAAGCTTCAAAATCATCTGTTGGGTCCTTGAGACCAGCTGTATCTACCAAGATAAACGAACCGTCAATCTTGGCTGACACGTTGTCGCGCGTAGTCCCCTCTTCACGCGCCACAATCGCAATATTTTTGTGTGCCATCCGATTAAGAATGCTGGATTTACCAGCATTTGTTTGACCAATCAGTGCTACTATCGGAAGCCGTTTCATAAAATCACCTTAAAAAATGGTGATCTCGGCGGGATTCGAACCCGCGATTGCCTGGATGAGAACCAGGAGTCCTGGACCGCTAGACGACGAGACCACTAAAAATATTATAGCACAAAATCAATCAATATTCAACAGATCCATACCCTGGGATTGCTTCCACAAACGTCTGTCCTGGCGCGAGTGCGATTTCCGCTCCGCTTTCGTCATAGAATTTAATCTGCTCAGCCACCGACGGCTTTTTCCAGGTTCCCTTGGTCACCATCCCGTTTTGAAATACGTAAGCTTCCCCAGAGCCGGTTGTGGTAATATCTTCATGATAATTATCCGAAGCTCGTTTTTCTGATACCACCATTACTGCTACCACTGCTGGTGCTAATTGTTTCAAAATACAAGTATCTTCCGGGTTCTTCTCTCCCAAATCTTCTGCCGGGCACTCGTAAATGTCATGAGGTGCTCCACTTGCATAGCTCCGAAGATATATATTGTAAGCTGGATCATAATTATATCGCACATTAAAATTCGCCATCCCGCCAAAATTCACCGCAATACTAGGAACTGTGGCATTTAGCTCGGAGGTTTTGCCGGTAGAAGCCTCGTAAACTACTAACTTTTCTGCTGCGGTGCCGTCCACCCGAGATTTAACAGACTCATCCGGTGTCATCCGAGTAAACCCTTTAATCTCTGAACCGCCATATCCTCTATCGGCGTTCATCTTAAGCAGATAAGCGGAGGTGGTAAAGAGGTTGTTCCATCGTCTCACACCATAAGTACCCCGATACATATAAGTATAATTTTCAGTTAAATCTTTGTACCCGTGCGATACGGCCGAGAGAGCATCCGGCGCCCCACCAGCATGGACAATCGTGCAATCAAACGGTGTATCCCATTCCAGATAATATAGGCGCAGTGACCGAATCGGCCCGATAATTGCCGATGTAGGATTTTGATAGATTGCCGCAAACCTTGTAATCCCCGTCTCGGCAATCGCTTCAAATACCACCCCAGCTTCATTTAACCCTGCCTGCGGGCGCGCACCGTCCATCCCGTTTGGAGTCTGTACGCAGAATGCAGGCGCCGTCAAATCTTCCGCACTTTTGACTGTTAGACCGGTCAAATTACTATATATATCATTGTCTTCAGATTTTTTTGCTGGAACTTCTGGGAATACTGCATTAAAGCTGCTAATCCCAGGGGTAAGAAAGCCAGCCGCCATTGCCGCACCGCCACCGATTATGCCAAGAATTCCAAAATTTAGTAGCATCATAGAACTTTTTTTCTGCGAGTTTTCCACAGGTTTTTTGACAGGATTTTTGGCTTTTTTAAGGGGTGGATTTTTAGATTTTGGCTTGGTGGCTTTCATTTTTTTAACTCCAACTTTAAAATTCTTATAATAATTTTAACACATTTTTTGAAGCTTGTGCTATAATGAGCTTATGGTCAGGTCAATACATAAAATAAACATCATATTTATCATAACATTATTAATCGGGGCTGTCGCAGTATTGCAGAATGGTTCCTCTGTAAATGCGGATACAGAAAACGTTGATTTCAATGTCAACGTGACCGAAGCGCTTACTGTATCTATTTCCACACCTACTTCGTGGGCTAGTGGTGA
>CAZFVK010000013.1:13667-20715 GCA_964522475.1 uncultured Candidatus Saccharibacteria bacterium
TGACCGAAGCGCTTACTGTATCTATTTCCACACCTACTTCGTGGGCTAGTGGTGACGCGGGCGATTTGCTCAGAAACAAAGTTACCGTGTCCGCTCTTACCAATAATAACAACGGCGTGACTGTTTCCATGTATGCTCCTAATACCAACTTAGTGAATACGACTGACTCCAGTTATTATATTGAGACCTTGAGCAACGATACTTATACTACCAGTACTTTTCCTACTAATGCTTGGGGCTATTCGCTCACGGATACCGTCGCAGGTATTGATGCTAGCTATTTACCAATGACCGATGACACCACTGCTCCAATTACTGTATTGGAATCTACCCTCGGTAGCCAAGGTTCTAAAGACGTATTCTTCGGTGCCAAAGCTAGTGCCGCTCAAAAATCTGGCACTTACGCTCAGACCGTTTACTTTACTGCTGTAACTGGCACTATTGATCCTGACAATCCAAAAGATCCAGAATATCCGTCTACACCAACTGATCCAACCAACACCCCAACTTATGACAGTAATACTGGTAACCCGAAAACTGGTCAAACTACCTACACTCGTCGTACTACCAGTGGTAGCGGTACCAGCTCAGTCAGTGGTACCACCGAGAACACCACCACTCAGGTCACCAAGGGCGACACCACCAGTTCATATGTCCGCGCCGCCGGTGTCACCAGTACGACTCCCACCACCACTACGACCGACAACGTCTCTACTCTCGGCATTGCTCTAGCTTCTGCCGCCGGTGTAGCCGCTGTATCAGGCATCGCCTTCTTAGTAGCTGCCAAGCGCCGCAAAGATGATGACGAAGACTAACTAAACCAAGGGCCATAAAAAATCACCTCGCTTTAGGCGAGGTGATTTTTTAAGATAATAAGTTTTTTATAAAGACCTGGTCAGAGCATTCAAGCGTGCTAAACTGGCATCTTTGCCAAGCGTCTCAAGTGTCAAATTAAGAGCCGGACTAAACGGCGCAAAGGATACTGCTATCCTAATCAAAGAGAATAGTTCTGCTGGCTTTTTGCCGGTTTCTTCGAGTAACTCATTTAAGCTACTCTGCAAACTGTCGGCATCCCAAGATTCTAGTTCAGATAGCTTATTAATGGACTTTTTTAACAAATTCTCAATCTCAGCTTCGGACATTTTCTTAAGGAACTTGTTATTTTTGACCATATCGGTGTCAATCTCAGGATCTTTAAAGAAATACTCTGTCATCTCTGTTAAATCCGAAAGAGTTTTTAGCCGATCATAAATGATCGAGAGTACTTTCAAACGATAATTTTCAGGATAGCTTTCGGCAACTTCTGGCCAAAAACCATTAGTCCTATCATATAGAGCTTTTACTCCCTGAGTGTCAAAAATCCGACGAATCCATTGTCCGTTCATCCAGAGTAATTTCACCTCGTCATAGCGTGCTCCTGAACTTTGGATTTTGTCGAGCGAAAATCTAGAAATTAATTCTTCTTTGGTGTAAATTTCCTGTTCTGTACCATCATTCCAGCCGAGGCAGGCTAGGTAATTTAGCATCGCTTCGGGTAGTACACCATCCTCACGATATTCGGTTACCGACTTAGCGCCATCACGTTTGCCGAGCTTTTTATTCCCTGTTGGTGCCAAAATATGCGGCAAAGACACTAGCACTGGTACTTTTAAGTCAAAAGCCTCATAGAGCGCCAAATAATTCGGTGTAGAGGACAAATATTCCACTCCCCGCATTACGTGAGTTACCCCCATCAAAGCATCATCTACTATATGAGCAAAATTATAAGTCGGGTAGCCGTCTTTTTTAATCAAAATAATGTCGTCCTGCACCTCTGGTCCAGCGCTCATCTCGCCCATTACCGCATCGGTCCACTTTCTCTCCTTTGGATCCGACAAAAACCTAATTGGTGCTCCTTCTCTAAATTCAAAATCGAGTTTTTCTGGGCGAAAATCTCGGTAAAGAAAAGCTCTTTTCTCTACCACGCACTGCTTACGGTATTCATCTAACTTCTCTGGTGGGGTTGGGTCAGCATAAGCTCTTCCACTCTCAATCAATCTCTTTACCCATTCATGATAAATCGAAAGTCTTTCGCTCTGAAAATACGGACCATTTTCTCCCCCTACAATTGGGCCTTCGTCCCATTGTAACCCTAGCCATTTTAGGGTATCTTCAATCAAATCCGTCGCCCCCTCTACGTATCTTTCTCTATCAGTATCTTCAATTCGGAGGATAAATTTGCCATTATTTTGCCTCGCCACTAGATACGGATAAATCGCACTCCTCACATTCCCAATGTGGATATAGCCCGTCGGGCTTGGTGCAAATCTTGTAACAGCAGGTTTTTCCATTAAAAACATTATATCACACTATAGTGATACCGCGATGGTTTTTATCTGTTTTTTGGTGAGGCTACCAGAATCTACGGTTAGTTTGTAAAGCATCCCGCCGTTTACCCAAGCCGCCCATCTGTCACCCATATAGATAGTCAAACCTTGTTCTTCTATTACGGCGTATTCATCACCAAAGGTCGGCTTTATAAAATTCCCTAGTGCTCCAGCGGAGTTCCAATCGGTCTGTTCTTCTGTGATGGTATAGCAGCCACCGTTATCTGAGGATTTGAATTTCATAGTGATTTTGCCACTAGCAGAGGTTACATCCGCCAAAGTATATCCGCGCGGAGTGTAAGATGGATACACTGCCTCAATTCCTGACTGCATCGCCGCCACTTTAAGAGAAATATCCGAAGAGTTTAAATTCACAAAATACACTATCGCAAACACTGCTGTAGAAAGGCAAGCTATCGCCAGTACTGCTCTTGCTATGTTGAAATTACCAGATAATCTAGACCTACGATTTTGTTTCTTTGAGGTTTCTGGTAGTTTTGTCGCCATATTGACGGCTTTTTTGATTTCCCGTTCCTTGATTTCTCGAGCAGAAAGCTTTTCTGCTGGCCTAGCTGGCGCCACTGTCGGTCGAGCTATCGCTGTCCTCTCTGGTAATTTTTTTGCAGGCATCTTTGGCTGAGCTTTTATGCTCTTATCGGTAGACCTAGTAAAGGTTATTGGCTTCTCTTTGGCCACATCTCTAACGATAATCTTGGGCTCCGCCTTTTTGGGGGTAGCCGGTATTGTCAGAGTTTCAAAATAATCCGTGAGTTCGCTCTTAAACCTATCTTCCTCCTGCTTTTCTTCTTTTTCTGGTTCTTCTTTTCTCCATTCCAAATCTTTATACTCAGTATCTTCCTTCGCCGAATCCTTCGCTACTTCTTTCAGGGCTTCCTTCGCTACTTCTTTTGGGGTTTCTTCTGCCGTCTCATTTTTTTTAGGCTCTTTTATCTCTTTAGCCTCTTTGACTTTTTTGACTTCCTTAACTTCTTTAACTTCTATTGCTTTTTTGGTCTTTTTGACTTCTTTAGTCTCTTTAGCCTTAGTAGCTTTAGCGGTAGTTTTTTTGGCAGTCTTTTTCTTGGCAGGAGTCTTTTTGGATCGGGTGTTTACCCGAACATTATCAGACTTCTTTTCTTTTTGCTCTTGCACCACGCGGATATTAAGCCCACGTTCACGTCTAGTTTTTTTCTCAGTTTCTGCCATTATACCTCACTTATGCTTACTATTAATGATACTAGGTTTGTTGTAAAAAAACAAGAGCGAAATCAAAAATCAAAACATGATATAATATACTCATGGACGCAGAAAAACGCGCGCGTCGCCAGAGTCGCCGAGTGATTATCTCGGAAGTTATTATGGTCATCACCGTTATCCTTACGGTTTCGGTGCTGGGTTTTGTGGTGTCTGGCTACTGGCTTGGCTCGGATTTTACTATCGAACGCCAAGGTATGGCTCAGATTTATTCTATCCCTACTGGGGCAGATATCTCAATAGATGGCGGCTCTACTTCTTGGCTCAATCGCACCAATACTTCTAAAACTTTGAGTGCTGGTGAGCATACTGTTACCCTCACCAAAGACGGTTACGACTCTTGGTCGCGTACTATTAATATCACCGAAGGCTTGCTGTACCGTCTTCACTACCCCCGTTTATTCCTCAAAAATCGCGAGGCAGAGACCGCCTTTGACTCTTCCGCTAATTTTGCTACTATTAGCCCTGATCGAAACACCATGCTTCTGGCCAACAATACCACCAAATGGCAACTCTTTAACCTTGATAGCGATTCCGGCAAGCCTACGCCGCTAGAATTAGCCGAAATTCTACCGTTTTCTACACATTCTACCGATGGCGGCACCGGTCTTTTCAATGGCACCATCAAAAGCGCTAAATGGGCCAAAGACAACGAGCATGTTTTGCTCGAAATTGCCCTCGATGATAGTATTAACTGGCTGGTTTTGAATATCAAAAATCCTACTACTAGCCTCAACCTCACCAAAGAATTTAACCTCGATCTAAAAAAAGTCGAAATATACGACAATTCTGCCAGCAACTTGCTATGTATCGCAGATAATAACCTTCGCCGTATCGACGTCCCGAGTAAGCAAATTTCTGCTATCCTAGTTTCGGGAGTAAATTCCTATGACCACTACGAAAAAGAAGTGGTATTTTCCGCCCAAAGCACCACCACCGAAGCAGATTCTGCCCCATATTATATTGGTCTTTTGAATCTGGGAAATAACGAGACCAACAAACTAAAAGCCCTAGAAAGCCCCGCCCAAGTGGTCGTCACTAGATTTTATGACGATATATACATCGGTGTCGTTAATAGTGGCACGTTTGGCCTTTATCTCAAAGATGATTTCACCGAAAAGTACACCTTCCCTCTTTCTATTATTCCAGAAAAAATCAAAGTCGGTGGGAACGGTGACTTTATCGCCCTCTACACCGGTGGCAAGCTAGCTGTTTTGGACATGGAAGCGATGAAACTCGACGAATGGAGTACGGGTACTGATACCTTTGGCTGGCTAGATGGCAATATGGTCTATGCAGTCAAAGATGGCAATTTAAACGTTTACGATTTTAACGGTCTTAATCCTCGCACTCTTGCCACTAACGTTTCTTCCCGCCTCCCCGTCACTATCACCTCCGACCGCTACCTCTACTATTTCCGCGACGGCAGTCTGATCCGCGACTATCTCTATGAACGTTAAATTTAAAAATAAAAACCGCATTAGCGGTTTTTAATTCAAATTTTGGTGGGCGAAGTGGGAATCGAACCCACATGGTATTGCTACCACCAGATTTTGAGTCTAGCGCGTCTACCAATTCCGCCATTCGCCCAACTAATGTACTCCTATAATTTTAGCACATTTTAGCTAAATATGCTATAATTATTTCATGGATTCAGATACCGGTGGGCAGTTTTCTAATGGCTTCAATAGAAGCGTGTCCGACGATGCTCAGAGGCGGGCCGCCGTCGAAATCGCCAGGCAAAAGGTCTTAGCTGCTTATGCTAAAAGTGCTCAAAATGGTCCACTAAATCAAGGCTCTGCTCCGCGCCAGGCTATTTATAGCGGCAGTGGCACCGTTTATAACCCCACTACTTCTACCTCTCATCTCAAAGACGCCCCAGTGGCCTCAGAAGCCAATTCTGATTCTTGGAAAACTTACCATTCCGCCTGGCAAGATTATTATCAAAAATATTACAGTGAATATTATTCCAATGCCGCCAGAAATTATATTGCCAAGGAGCGTTTAAAAGACGCCCGCGAAAAAGCCGAAGAGGACGAAATCACCTCTGTTCTAAGCAGTATTGGTACCAGAAACGAGCAGCGTTCTGGCCTCTCTCTAAGCCCAAATGGTAGCGCCTTTGATTCTTCCGCCACCTCTGACGGCACAGCTGACAACGCTGCCGGTATCAGAGATAGGCTTCGGCTCAAAATCAGGAAAAAAGCCACCGACAGTGCCAAAAAATCTCGTCGCCACCGTCGTTTTATCCCGATTCTCGCTGGTGTTACAGTGGTATTATTGATTTTGTTTCTCCAATACAATCGGTTAATCTTTGCTCCGATCTTTGCCTATGTTTCCCCAGGTAACGCCCCCGCCACCGAGATCGAGGCGCTTGATCCTACTATCACCCAAACCGTCTCCGCAGACCCGCGTCTAATTATTCCAAAATTAAACATAGACGTGCCAATCAATTTTGACGTAGCCTTGACCGACGTGATGTCTGCAATGAATCACGGTGTAGCACACTACCGCATTTCTGGTGCTAGTGCTTATCCTGGCGAAATCGGCAACTTCGTCATTACTGGCCACTCAGCAGGCGATGTCTATAGCTCCAACCCCTATAAATACATCTTTTCCGGCCTCGAACGTCTAGAGGAAGGCGATTTGATTTACGTTAATTATAATTCTACCCGCTACACCTACAAAGTCACCGGCAAACAAGTAATCGAACCAACCAACGTAGAGGCGCTAGTAGTCCAGACTGATCGTCCATTGATTACGTTAGTTACTTGTACTCCGCTCGGCACTTCTCGCTATCGCTTACTCGTCACCGGTGAACAAATCTCCCCCAGTTACGAAGGCGCTTCTACTAGCGAGTCTACCGTCACTGTCGACGACTCCTCAGACGAGCTTCCTTCCAACGAACCCTCCTTCTTCGAAGGCATCTGGAACTGGCTCACCGGCCAGTAATACGAATTTTTGTGTTATACTTAATCTAGAAGTTATGAAAATCGCCTTCTTCTCAGACTGTTTTTTAGACCTCACCGGTGGCATCGTCACCAGTATTTCCGCACAAAAAGAAGAACTAGAAAATCGTGGTCACACTGTGTATGTTTTTTCCAGTAGTTACCCAAAATCAAAAGCCGAAACGGCAAAATTAAAAAAAGAAAATATTTTCCCAGTCAAATCTTGCCGCCTAATTGGCAGGGGCCTCTCTCCTATTGCGAGACGCCCTAGAATCATCGAGAAGCAAATTATGAAGGAGCACCCCGAGATCAAGGACTTCGATTGTTTCTATGTCCATTACGAGGCTGGCTGCTCTATCGCGGGTCTTAGGCTTGGTAAAAAACTAGGAGTCAAAACCATCCAGGTAATGCACGGTCGTGAAGACATTGGCGAGCAAAATCTGGTTCCTTACGGGTTAAAAACTATTGTAGCTATACTTCTTA
>CAZFVK010000014.1:0-19918 GCA_964522475.1 uncultured Candidatus Saccharibacteria bacterium
ATAACAGAGAATAAAACACTTATGCTGTAGTTTACTGGGGGTAGGGGGTTGATTTCTATCTATAGCTGTGCTAGTGTATCTTCGTGGTTGGCGTAACTTTTGGTTCAATGAATAGTAGGTTCTGGGTAGGGCCCGTAAGGGTGAAGTCTCTCAACGGGAATCTGCATTTCGGGATATGTTCTAGGTAAATATTCTGGTTCTCGTTTTCCCGTTAGCAATTTGTGAAAACAAAAAGTGAAAGGAGATTACGTATGGAAATAGAGTTCTACTTTAAATTTATACGCAAACCTAAGAACAAAAAAGTTACTGTCGTCGTAGACGAACAGTAACAAACACCAATCAAGGCAACTTCCTAGATGGTTGCCACCTATGTCCATTTTAGCGTGGAAGCCAGAAACGGTCAAGCTTATTTTGGGCATAGGTTCCACGCAGCCCTCGTTGCTACACTCGGCGTCATATCCTGCATGTAGGTTAAGTCTGATACATCCTTTTCCTCACTAACGCACCGCACGTAGAGCCCATCGCGGCGGCGGTTGGGGCTGGTATATAGGCTACTACCATCGTAATACAGTTTATACCGCCTCGCACCACTATACGCAGTACTACCCCACCAGTACCCGTTCGTAGACTCCTCGTACAGCGTACCATTGCCGTAAAGCCCGCCCAGAACTGGAGAAAAACTACTGACATATGTGGTGCTACCAGCATTTGGTCCTATACTGCGGGTTTGTGCTACAGTGGGGAGTGTCCACCCTTTAGGACAGATACTTTCTGTAGTGATAACAGTTGTGCCGGTAGTATCGCTGCTACTAGAATTTTTGATGGTTCCAGCAGTTGCTGCTACGTAGTTATACCATACAGTATCACCGTTTGTATAATCATTAGACCCACTATGAATACAACCATTAACATACCCAGCTCCACTACCAGTCCCACTAGTAGAATCATACGTCCCATAGCACTCACCCCCACTGGTGTTGTGAATTTTACAATGTCTGGTTTGGGGAGGGGAAATGCTTATGCTTGTTTTTTGAAAATGGTGGGGGTAAAATGAGGAAAATAAACGTGGAGGTAATATGGGGAAACTAGAAGAAATGCTGCTTAGAAACGGCTTGATTTATCGGGCACCGGATGGGTCGAGTTCGTATCTTGAGGGGAGCCTTTTATCAAATTCTTTGGTAGTGCGAAATTCGTCTGGATGGGTAACGCATCGAGTAGAAAAAGCTTGTAATGGGGTGGATTTAGTAGTTCGTAATGTTTCCACAGGTTTAGTGGAGATGAGAATTTCCGCCTAGAAATTTGGTATTGCTTTTATTTCCTTAAAATTGTGGTATAATAGATAACGGAAACTAATTAATTTGATGTTATTTGTTAACCCGTTGATATAGAGAAAAATATCAACAAAAACAATTAGAAAGGGAATTTATGGAGATTGTAATCCCAGTTATTGCCGCCGTGGTAGGCCTTGCGGCAGGGGCGGGAGGTATTTTTGCCTACAATAAACATAATGAAAACGGGGGTAAAGATAAAGCTGATGATTTGGTAAGAAAAGCGAAGCGTGAGGCATCGGAGATTGTTCTCACTGCTAGAAAAGAAGCGTCGTCGATTACCGAGAAGAACCAAGCAGAGGAAAATGAGCGTCGCAAAGAGTGGAAGAAAACTGAGAATCGTTTGAATGAGCGGGAAACTACTCTTGATGCTAAGCTTGATCAGCTTGAGAAAAAGACTGAGAAGTTGGCAAACGAAGAAAAAGAGCTCGAAGACCTTAAAAATGAGGTGAGAGAAATTCGCAATAAGCAACATGAGAAGTTGGAGAAAATTGCGGGTTTGTCTAAAAATGAAGCACGAGATAAATTGATGAAGATGACTGAGAATGACATCAAGCAAGATCTCGTGAATTTGGTAGTGAAAGAGCAAAAGGAAATCAAACATGATGTGGACGAAACGGCTCAGGCGATACTCCTTACTGCGATGGAGAGGATGTCTTCTGAGGTAACGGCGGATAGGACCGTAACGGCGCTTCGTTTGCCTGATGATGATATGAAGGGGCGGATTATTGGTAAGGAAGGACGCAATATCCAGGCTCTCCAGCGGGCGACTGGTGTAGATATTCTTGTGGATGATACGCCGGGGATGGTGGTTCTTTCTTCCTTTGATCCGATTAGGCGGCAAGTGGCGAGATACGCTCTTGAACGTTTGATGAAAGATGGTCGGGTGAATCCAGCGTCGATTGAAGAAGCGGTGGCGAAGGGTGAGAAGGAAATTGAGAAGGAAGTGGTGCGAGCGGGTGAAGATGCGGTGCGTGAAGTAGGTTTAGTCGGCATCCCGCGTGAGCTGGTGCATCTTCTTGGTGAACTTAAATTTAGAACTTCTTATGGACAAAATGTGCTTTTACATTCAATTGAGATGGCACACGTAGCGGGGATGATTGCGGAAGAAATTGGGGCGGATAAAAGAGTAGCCAAGACGGCGGCCCTGATGCACGATATTGGTAAGGCAGTGACGCATAAGATTGAGGGGAAGCATGCAGAGATTGGGGCGGAGCTCGCTAAGAAGTATGGTATGCCAGAACCGGTGGTCCATGCGATTGCGGCACATCATGATGATATTGAGCCGACCACACCAGAAGCGGTGATTATTAAGATTTGTGATGCAATGAGTGCGGCTCGGCCGGGTGCTAGAAATATCTCGGCAGAGAACTTCGCGGAGAGAATGCGTGATCTTGAGAATATCGCGACTTCGTTCCCAGGGATTGACAAGGCCTATGCGATCTCAGCTGG
This sequence comes from uncultured Candidatus Saccharibacteria bacterium, assembly GCA_964522475.1. Lineage (GTDB taxonomy): Bacteria > Patescibacteriota > Saccharimonadia > Saccharimonadales > Saccharimonadaceae > Nanosyncoccus. Next base: position 2,781 of record CAZFVK010000014.1, read on the forward strand.
GCGGGAGATTCGGGTGATTGTGGAGCCTAAGCAAATTGATGATTTATCTGCTTTGAAACTGGCGCGGGATATCGCGAATAAGATTGAAGCGACGATGAGTTATCCGGGTGTGATTAAGGTGAATGTGATTCGCGAGACTAGAGCAATCGAATACGCTAAATAATTAGGTTGCTATTTGACAATTGTGAATTGGCGTGGTATAATGTAGCCAATTAATATTTTTGGGTGGGCATCATATGGAGTGATAGATGCCAAAAAACGCCCAAGCTAAATCTGTGAACCGAGAGACTCTTCAGGTAGAGGCGAGGGTTAATGGCTTGTCGGAAATGTATGTGCGACTACACAATGCACATATTGCTATTTATAGTGGTTTTAAGAGAATGGCAGATTTGATATTAGCGATATTTTCGGTGGTGTTTTTGCTGCCGACTTTTTTGATACTAGCTATTGCGATAAAGATGGATAGTCCTGGGCCGATACTGTTTAAGCAGGAACGAGTAGGTAAAAATGGTAAGAAGTTTAAGATTCTAAAATTTAGAAGTATGGTGTGCGATAATGATCTTCGGGATGAAACTTGTGAGGATAAATATACGCGCGTGGGGGGGCTGATTAGGCGGACTTCTCTAGATGAGATTCCTCAGCTTTTTAATGTGATTGCAGGGCAAATGAGTTTTGTGGGGCCGAGGCCGTGGATTGTGGAGTATTGGGATAATATGAATGAAAGAGAACGGGAAAGATCGAAGGTACGGCCGGGGATTACAGGTCTTGCACAGGTGAAAGGTAGAAATGGGATATCGATTTTTGAAAAGATTCGGTATGATTTAATTTATGTAGATAACTTTTCACTTAAACAGGATGTCAAGATTATTTTAATGACAATGAAGACAGTGATTTCGGGAGTGAGCGTGGACGCAGGAAAGGCGGGGGTGAGGGATGACATCAAAGATTTGAAGGCGAGACAAATATAGTTACTAGTGGTGTAGTAGTTGCTTTTTTGGCGTAAGTATGATATAATAATAGGTAGAAATAGTAGATAGTTTTTTATGCTGGCTGTTTGGCTGGCAGTGGTGGGTGTAAGGATGAAAATTGGCAACTACGCGGAAAAAAACTAAGACGGAAAAGGGCCCATTGGTCAGTATTGTGATGCCAGCTCATAATGCGGCGGGCTTTATTGATGATACGATTCATTCAGTTTTGGGGCAGAGCTATAAAAACTGGGAACTAATTATTGTGGATGATCACTCTACTGACAAAACGCTTGAGGTGGTAGGGCAGTTTAAGTGTGAAAAAATTAAGGTGATTTCTCTTTCTCGAAATAGTGGGGCAGCAAAGGCGAGAAATCGGGGAGTATCGATAGCTCGTGGTCGGTATATCTGTTTCTTAGATGCAGATGATCTTTGGCAACCATCTAAACTTACGCGGCAAGTTGCGTTTATGAAAGAGAAGGATTGTGCGTTTTCGTTTGCAAGCTATGTGTTTGCAGATGCGAAAGGTAGACCGAATGGAAGGGTGGTAAGAGTGCCTGCTACAATTACTTATCAACAGGCGCTAAGGAATACGACGATTTGGACCTCGACTGTGATGTTCGATATGCAAAAACTTTTCAAGAACGATATTAAGATGCCGGATGTGAAGAGTGAAGATACGGCTACTTGGTGGAGGATTTTGAAGAAAGTGAATAAAGCGTATGGGCTTTATGATGTGACGGCGATTTATAGGAGAAGCGGCAAAACTTTGTCTTCTAACAAGATGGTGGCAATCAAAAGGATTTGGAATTTGTATAGAAATTATGAAGGGCTTAATCTTGTTAGGAGTTCCGCAAACTTTATGGGCTGGGCGTTTAATGCGGTGAGGAGGAGGGTGTGATGAGTGCGACTATAGAAAGTAAACCAAGAAAGATTTTTAGAATTTTTTGTTCTGTGATTTGTGGTGTTTTTTGGTATTATAGCCCATTAAATAAATTTCGCAAAATGAAGTTTATGTCGGACAAAGAAATGATAAAGAGATTTTTGAAAGGAATTTCTATTGCTCGATATGGCGATGGGGAACTTCGAATAATTGGTGATATTCCATCTGATTTTTATCAGAAGAATGACAATGAACTTGCTAGAGAGTTATTGGACGTTGCAAAGGACGAAAATGAGAATTTGATAGTTTGCTTTCCAAAGCCACTAAAAACATTAAAGGGAATGAATTTAAATGCTAAACTATTCTGGATTTCGAATATATTTTGGAATCGCAAGATTTGGAAAAGTTGCATTGATTTAAATAAAACCTATGGGAATACGCAAATTACGCGACCTTATATGGATTATCGAAACAAAGATGAAGCTAAAAAGAGATATAAAGAATTAAAAAAGATTTGGAACAATAAAAATATATGTATTATTGAGGGTGAAAATACCCATCTTGGTGAGGGAAATGATTTATTTGATAATGCGAATAAAATTAGACGAATTAGTGCGCCTTCTAAAAATGCATTTGATAAAATCGACGAGATTTTAGAAGAAGCTAAGAAGGTTAGTAAAGATTATATTTTTCTGATTGCGCTTGGCCCTACGGCAACTGTGCTTGTTTCTAAACTGTCTAAAGCTGGTAGAGTGGCGTTTGATGCTGGGCATATAGATATCGAATATGAATGGATCCTTAGTGGCGCGAAGAAGAAGATGGCTGTGGAGGGGAAGGCGGTGAATGAAAGTAGGATTGCTAAGAATAAATTTTCTAATTTTTTAAAACAGATAAAGGTAAAAGACTTATTTGCGCCTTTTGTTTTTTTTGTACTATTGGTGCCATCTTTTGTTTTTAGATTAATGAATCATATAAAGAAACGCCAACTTTGGTTAGTAGCTGAAAATGGAGAGGCGCGTGATAACGGATATCATTTTTATAAATATATTCGAGATAATCATCCTGATGATTTTTGTTTTTATGCCATAAAAATAAATTCTAGCGAATACGATAAAGTGGCAAAGCTTGGTAATGTAATTAAATACGGAAGCCTAAAACATTGGTTATATTATATGTCAGCCAATTTAAATATTAGTAGTCAGAAGAATGGAAATCCATCCCCTATATTTTGGTATGTCATACATGTACTAATGGGAATGTATAAAAATCGATTATTCTTGAAACATGGGTTAATTAAAGATGATTTGAAATATGTATATTATAAAAATGCAAAATTCAAATATATCGTTTGCGGTGCTAAGGCTGAATATGAATACGTTTTGGACAATTTTGGTTATGATGAGTCTAGAATATTCTTGACAGGTTTACCGAGATGGGATAATCTGATTGATACTAGCAATAATACCAAAGAGCAATCAATAGTCATTATGCCGACATGGAGAAATTGGCTAGGTGGTGACAGAAATTCCGTTTTTGAAGTGGAAAATTTTGAAAATACTGATTTCTATAAGAATTGGAATGCTTTGTTAAATGATCAGAATTTTATTAACTATATTGAGAAAAAACATATAAAAGTTTATTTTTATCCGCATATTTGCATGCAAAAATTTATTAAATTTTTTAGAACGAATTCGAAGAATATTGAGTTTTTATCTATCGATACAGACATACAGACTTTATTCAACACCTGTGATTTAATGATAACTGATTATTCTAGTGTGGCATTTGACTTTGCCTATCTCGAAAAACCGGTTATTTATTTTCAATTTGATAATAATGAATATAGAAAACGGCAACATATAGAAGGGTACTTTAAGTATAATATTGATGGTTTTGGACCAGTGGTAATGGGTGTTTCTGACGTAGTAAAACAAATGAAGCAATATTTTGACTATGGGTTTGAGTCGGATGTATACAAAAAAATAAAGAAGTTTTATGGTAGAAAATGCACTAATTGTTCCAAGGCACTATACGAGTCTATAAAAAGCGCTGAGTCTAAAAATATAGTCAAAAAATCTAGAAAAACAGTTTTGCATGTTGTGCGATTTTTGGGAAACGCTGGCACTGAAAAATACCTAATGAATTTAATACGTAATACCAATATGGACTATGATAATATAGTAGTATTTTATGAAAAAGATAATGTTTGGGAACAAGAGATGCGGGATTTGAATATAGAAGTTTTTAAAGTTCATGGAAATAATATTGCAAGAATAAAGACATTAAAAAGAATAATGAAAGCAAAGAAAGTCGATATAGTTTATTCATATACTTATTATAATTCTTTGTTTGTAGTTCTTGCGGCTTGTCTTGCTGGCGTTAAAAAGCGGATTGTGCATGCACATTGTACCTCAACGAATAGAAAAATAAATAGATTTAAGATTTTTGCAACTAAGTTAGGAATTACGTTATTGTCTACCGATCGTTTAGCCTGTAATGATGAGGCTGGAAAATCTTTGTATCTAGGTAAAGACTTTACGGTTGTTAATAATGGGATTGATTTGTCTGAGTATTCGTATAATGAACAAGAACGACTGGCTTTGCGTAGTGAATTGAAATTGGATAATGATTCGATTGTTATGGGCTCGATTGGCGGATTGAACAAAAACAAAAATCAAAAGTTCATGATTGAAATATTGGAAAATCTGAAACAGGAAGGAAAAAAATATAAATTATTGATTTTTGGTAAAGGAGATCAACGACGAGAGTTGGAAAAGATGGTAAGAGATAAGTCTTTGACCAAAGACGTAGTCTTTATGGGTGAATTAAAAAATATAAATAGATACTATAATGTTTTCGACGTATTTCTATTAACTTCGTTTACTGAGGGTGAACCGTTTGTTTTAATTGAGGCGCAAGCAAATGGGTTGCCAACGATTGTTAGTTCAGCTGTAAGTAACGCGTCGAAAATCAATTCAAATTTCTTGAAACTTGATTTGTCTGATGGGCCGTCTGGATGGGCAAATAAAATAATTAATATATCTAAGAAGCGCATAAAACCAAATAAAAAGCTTGAGTGTTTTTCGATTGTAAGAACAATAGATACTTTGAAGGGGGTTTATGAAGGGTAAGAATTTCATTGGCAAATATATGCGTGGGCGATTAGGAAATCAACTTTTTCAATATGCTGCTATGCGACAAGTCCAAGAGATAAATGGAAATAAGGATAAATTATATATAAATTTTTCTAGATACGTCTATAGCTTGGGCTTCGAGAACGGTTTGAAGGACTTTAAGATAAAGCCTTATCTGGAGGTAAATAGGATTGAAATCTCTGTTTTACAAGGAATTTCAATATTCTTTGATAAAATCATAAAAAGAGTTTATAGACAATTGAACCCTAAAAAATATAAAAAATTCAGATATGATTTTGAGAATAGAAGAGCTGCAAAAATGCAGAAAAGAGGAATCTATTGGAAGGAAGATGGGGCCTTAAAATTGTCACCGACTGGTGCAAAAAATAAAATCTTAATAGGACATTTTGAATCCTCTAAAAACTTTGATACGATTCGAGATTGTTTGCTGAAAGAAATTCAGCCAATCAATCCTCCGTTAGTAAAAAATAAAAATATGTACGACTCTATTTTAAATACTGAATCTGTATGTGTTTCGATTAGAAGAGGCGATTTTGTAAATAATGTAAAGTTTAGCAAGAACTTTAATGTTTGTGGCGTAGATTATTTTGAGAATGCAATCAAGTTAATGAAAAAATATGTAAAAAATCCTGTTTTTGTAATATTTTCTGATGATATAGAGTGGTGCAAGAAAAATATTCCAGTTAATACTGATAGGGTGATATTTGAAGATGGGGATGATCCAGTGTGGGAAAAATTGCGCCTGATGTATTCTTGTAAACATTTTATTATCAGTAACAGTACTTTTAGCTGGTGGGCACAGTATTTGTCTAGAAATAATAAAAAGATTGTAATTGCCCCAAAAGTATGGTCAAAGTTTGGTTATAATGGTGATTTGTATGACAGATCTTGGATCCTTTTGGATAATTGCTCAAAGCAATGCAGTGATGAAAAAGCTAACTGGAAAGAGGTGAATAAATGAGCGTGCTTATTTTGTGTGTTAGTATAATTTTTACCTTGGTTTTTCCTCTGCTTTCACTGCCAGTTAATTTGTTGGGTGTAATTTTTGCAAAAGGGAAAATTAAAAAAACCTATGCATTCCTTTCAGCGTTTTCACTTGCAATGATGGCATATATCTTTGTACCTGATTCTACTATGGATTTATATAGGCATCATCAACAACTTTCGTTATTCGTTGATTTTGATATTTCCAGAATGTTTGGATTTATACAGTCGGATTTTGAGCCGTTGCATTATTTTGTAAAATTTATAGTGGCTCAAACTGGCGACTATAATTTATTACAATTCTTAATAGTGCTAATTGGCTATTTTGAATTGTTCTTTATGGTGGCGGATTTAGCGGAATTGAAAAAGATGAAACCGTGGATGGTCGGCTTGTTATTATTGTATGTATTTTCATCTGTGAGATTTATAGACTTCGCGAGTGGGCTAAGATTTAATTTTGCAATTATAAATTTGGCGCTGGGAGTCTATTTGTTTTTCTTTAAGAAAAGAAAGTATTTGCCGTATTTATTTTTCGCTCTTGCTGTTGGTATGCATATAAGTACGTTATTGACTGCGATTCCGATATTAATGTTTAGCAAATTGAAGAGGTTTAGAGAATTGCGAATTTCTACGTTGCTTATTTTAATATTATTATCTTTAATGCCGGGTCTAATTGTAACATTGCTGGCTAACATTTTAGGCACAGATAATGGGTTTGCAGATATGGTTAACAAAATGTATAATGCATATTTTGTAAATGGTAATGAAAATTTTGGTTATTTGCATGGTGGATGGAACTTGTTCTTTCCGGTGTTGAATATGATAATAGGGATATTGGTAGCTGCATACATGTCAAAAAGACTTGCTAATCGTCGATATTGTGTTTTTGTAATTTATATTGCGGCAGTGTTATTAGCGCTTACTGTTAATGGCGGTGTTTTTATGAGATATGGATTTTTCGTAACGATGTTGGCTTTGCCTGTTTTGATGGATATGATGACGACAGTAAAGAATAAAAGATTAGTTTTGTTGTTAGTCTCTGGTATTGTCTCTTTGACTATCGTTCAGTTAGCCAGAACGTCTCTTCAGATGGATTCTGCGGGTTTGATAACTGAAATTAAAAATAATATAACCAATGATACGCTTTATATAGTAAATGAGGTAAAAGAGTAGTTATGAAAAAAATTAGTATTATTGTACCGAATTTTAATAATGCAAATTTCGTAATGAAATGCTTGAACTCGATTGTGTCTCAGAAGTATAAGAATAAGGAGATAATTGTTGTTGATGATGGATCTACAGATGATTCTGTGAAAATAATACGGAAGATGATGGGGTCTAACAAGGATATAGAGATAAAATTAATCTGCCAGAACAATTTAAATGCAGCAATGGCCAGAAATAAGGGTATGGAATATGCTACTGGAGACTATGTGCTGTTTTTGGACTCCGATGATTTGTTAGAAGATGACAGTTTAAATATGTTGATAGAAAAGTGTGAAAAATATAAGGGTGACTTCGACTTGGTAGTAGGTGGATATGAAGAAATAGATGGGCAGGGCGATGTAATAGGGGAGAGAGCTTTTGCCAATAGAGACGATATAGCAAATAGCGAAAAAGATTTTGCTACATTGATAGATATTGATCCGGTGCCATCCAACAAACTATATAATTTAAAATTAATCCGAAAGAATCATCTACAGTGGGGAAACGTGAGGATAGGACAAGATTTGAATTTTTATTTAAAATATTTGGCTTTATGTAAGCACGTCTTGATTGTAAAAGAAAATATATATAAATATCGTATTGGCAATAATAATTCAATGTCAAACAGTTATGACTTTAGAATTTTTGATATAGTGAATGTTTTTGATGATGTTAAAAACTTTTATAGTAGAAGAGGGTTGACAGGGCTATATAAAGAATATATGCCTGTTCTAGCTTTGAAACACTATAATTCTCAAATGTCTAAATTAATTAGTTTTGACGGTTATAAGATTAGAAAAACAATAATAGACTATTTTGCGATTAATGAAAAGAAAATAGATTATTCTGTCTCTAAAAATAAAACCAAAAGCTCAGATAAGATGCGTAGGAAATTTCGTCTGAAATGTTTTTTTGGATTTGTAGCTGCGTCGAGTTTTTATAGACGATATAAATTGAGAAAAAAAGAAATTGGAAGTTGAAATAATGAACAGTCGAACTAAGAATGCCAAAAGAAATATCATGGCTGGAATAGCTAATAAAATAGTCCACCTAGTTTTTCCATTTATTATTCGTTCGATAACTATTCAAGTGCTTGGAACGGAGTACCTTGGGCTAGGAAGTTTGTTCACTTCTATTTTGCAGGTTTTGAATTTGGCGGAACTCGGGTTTAGTAGTGCAATTACTTATAATATGTACAAACCGATTGCGGAAAATGATACAAAAACGATATGTGCTTTGCTTAATCTGTATAAGAAAATATATAGAATTATTGGGCTAGTGATCTTATTGTTGGGTTTGGGAGTAATGCCTTTTGTAAGGAATCTTATTGATGGGAACATCCCAGAGGGGGTGAATATCTATATACTGTATGCGTTGTTTTTGTTTAACACGGTTTCTACTTATTTTCTGTTCGCTTATAAAAGCGCACTTCTAAATGCTTGTCAGAGGAATGACATAGCTAGCAATGTACAAACTATTACTAGTTTGATTCAATATTCGGCGCAGATTTTGGTATTGATGGTGACGGAGAATTATTATTTGTTTGTAATTATGCAAACTGCTACTTCGGTTTTGAATAATTTGTTGACGGCGTATATTGCTAAAAGAAAATATCCTCACTATATATGTATCGGAGAAGTTACGAAAGAACAAAGAAAAGATATTCGTAAAAGAGTTTATGGGTTGATGATTTATAAAGTTTGTAGTGCCACCAGAAATTCTTTCGACAGTATTTTTATTTCCTCTATGGTTGGCTTGACTGCCGTAGCGATTTATTCTAATTACTATACCGTGATGATGGCGATTATAGGGGTGATGGGAATTTTTACTTCTTCTATAATATCTAGCGTTGGTAATAGCATTGCTACGGAATCCGAAGAAAAAAATTATCAGGATATGAATAAGTTTAATTTTATGTATATGTGGTTTTCTGGATGTCTCACGATTTGCTTAGCCTGTTTGTATCAGCCGTTAATGAAACTATGGATGGGGGAAGAAAATATGTTTCCATTTGGTATAATGATTCTATTCTGTATTTATTTCTATGCTTTGAAGATGGGGGATGTGCGAGCGGTCTATTCTGATGCGAAGGGACTTTGGTATGAGAATAGGTTTCGGACTATTGCGGAATCGATCTTGAATATAGTATTGAATGCGGTGCTTGGATATTTCTTTGGAGTGACTGGAATTATATTGGGTACACTTATTTCTTTAATTATCGTTGGTATTGGATACGGCTCGCAGATTTTGTTTAAACATTATTTCGTGCACTATAAGGTTTCTAAATTCTATTTGCAGCATTTGACGTATGCTCTGGTGACGATTGTGATTGGGGTGATTACCTATCTTGTTTGCTCCTTGATTTCGTTTGAGGGGGTGTTTGGCTTGGTATTAAAGACTTTGATATGTATTGGTCTGCCAAACTTGGCTTATTTGTTGGTTTATAGGAATACAAAAATATATAAGGAAGCCGCTGGGTTTATTAAGAACATTTTGCCGAAAAGAATTTTTGGGAAGAAATAAACTTATTTTTCTAGTATGAAAAACATATGGTACGGATTCTCGAAGAGTGTGTAGAATTTTAGTGATAAAAAATATTTTTTTACGATGTTTTTGATTTCTTTTCTAGTGGGACAAGCTTTGGCATCGATTTCCCAGTAGTGCTCTTTGCCGCCGTGTTTGTTGATGTCCCAAGGCTCGGCAAAGTGGCGCTTGATTAAAACTATTTTTTTGCGTTTGCCAAGTGGTCGTGGCAGCTGAAAAGAAAATAGATATTTTCGGTTATTGTTCGGAAGTGAAAGAATCAATTTTTCTTTGGTGTATTCAGAAAGTTGTTTTATGGTAGTTTCAAATTTTGAAAATGGAATGTGTTCTAATACTTGGCAACACATAATTACGTCAAATTTGTCTTTGCCTAAAACATTTTTGACATCTGTGACTGAGCCTACGTAGTCTGGTTTTAGGTTTTTATCAAAATCTAAAGTTTTGACGTTTTTGCCGTATTTTTTGAGAACGTCTGTGACAACACTATCTCCAGCACCGATATACAAGATGTTTTTGCCTTTACAATTTAGGGCTTCAAAAATTTGTTGGTAATAGCTATTCCATCTATTTTGGTCAACGTACTTTAAAAAGTTATAATGTGTTGTGTCTACTTGAACTTTCATTGTATATATTATATCAGATTTTGATAGATTTGTCTACTTTGTCTTGAGTGTTGTTAGGTTTCAAGATTGCGCACTTTTATCTCTAGCGTCTTAGATGTATAATAGTAGCATGAGGAAGACTGGAGTTTATTGGTTGCTTGGAATTTTGGCTGTAGCGGTCATAGGTATTTCGAATATCACGACTACCGAGAATATAGAAGTAAAGGAGCCAATTAATTACACTACTAGAATAACTTATGATGCTAATGTTAATGAAGGTGTTAGGGAGGTTAGGCAAGCTGGTAAAAATGGCTCGAAAAAAGTTGTCTATGAGGTTGCCTATAGAAATAATTCCGAAGTTAGTCGTAAGAAGTTGCGTGAAACGGTGGTTGAAAGTTCTGTTGACGAAGAAGTGGTTATTGGCACGAAAAAATATACACCTACTCCCACACCTACGCCTACTCCTACTGCCGGTAGTAGGATAGGGGCAATTTGTAGAGATGGATGGAGGAGTAGTGCGACTGGTCGTGGGGCTTGTTCTCATCATGGCGGGGTAGCGCAGTGGTTGTATAACTAGTCTGATGATATAATATATTTATGAGATTATCAAACTCGGCGATTAATAAAATTGGGGATATTGTTCGGCGTGACGATGGTGGTGATGCGTACGATGAATCTGTAGTTATATTAAACGATTGGCGTGAAGCACATGGTGCGGTGCTTGATGAGTTTTATGATAGGTCTGTAGAATTGGCGCATCGGATTGATAGTAATATTATGGTTGCTCAAAGATTAAAACGTTTACCTACTATAATAGGGAAATTGAATCGTTTTAAAACTATGAGGCTATCTAGTATGCAAGATATTGCTGGAGTTCGTATTATTGCGAATGATATGACTCAGTTGGAAGAGATTGATAAACAACTTTTGGAATGGGATGAGCTTGAACGAGTGGATGATTATATAGAGCGACCAAAGAGTAGTGGATATCGTAGTAAACATTTTATTTTTAAAAAAGATAATATGTTTGTTGAAATACAGCTGAGAACCCAGATTCAACATCTTTGGGCGACTTCTGTAGAGACTACTGATATTCTGCGAGGTTCAAAATTAAAAGAAAAGGATGATAATTCGTATTGGCACGATTTCTTTTGTCAGGTCTCGTCGATTTTTGCGATTGCAGAGGATACTTCTGCGATAGAGGGGTTTGAAGGTAAAACTGCGGATGAAATATGCGAAGAATTGATGTTTAATATTGGGAGAAATCGTATTTATTCTCGGATTATGAGTTTTGCGTTAGCTAATTCTGAAGTTGACAACCGAGAAATAAATGATGCGTATTATTTAGTAATAACACAAAAATTTAAAGAAAGAAAGTCTATTGTAAACAAGTATAAAGAGGATGAGTATCATTTGGCTTTTGAGGAATACACGAAACAGGAACAAAAGAAGGATTGGGATCAACAAACTGTTCTTGTTGCGGTAAATCAGATTAAAAAGTTAAGAGAGGCCTATCCGAATTATTTTATGGATCTTGCAAAGTTTGTAGGGGCGATAGATTATATACTTGAAAAACTACAGGAAAAGGATAAAATAAAAGTATGAGCATTGATAAAATTAAGAAATTAATTGATGAAGCTTTTGAACGGCAAGTACAGACTAAGTACAAAAAAACTGTCAAGAAATAGCCGTAGATGATTTTTTCGGGAATGATATAATTTGACAATTTGTCAAAAATGGGGTAAAATTGTAGGTAAGGAATTAATTTTTGGTGGGCAGAATGAAAAGTATAGATAATGAAAATTGCGATTGCGGGAACTGGGTATGTAGGATTGTCCTTGGCGACGCTACTTTCTCAAGAAAATGAAGTGGTGGCGCTTGATATTGTGCCGGAAAAAGTGCGGATGATTAATGAATTCATTTCGCCCATCCAAGATGAATATATTGAAAAATATTTTGATGAAGCGAAACTTGGTGAGAGAGAGTTAAACTTAAGAGCGACGCTCGATTATAAAGACGCTTTTGACGCTGCAGATTTTGTGATAATTTCTACGCCGACTAACTATGACGAGAAACAAAATTTCTTTGATACGTCATCAGTAGAAGACATTATTGAAAAAGTGATTTCGATGGATGATCCGAATATTACCATGGTAATAAAATCGACGATTCCAGTGGGATATGTAGAATCGATTCGTAAAAAATATGGAATAGATAATATTTTCTTTTCGCCAGAATTTTTGCGTGAGGGGAGAGCACTTTATGATAATCTCTATCCATCGAGAATTATTATAGGCTCTTATACAGAAGAAGCGCATAAATTTGCTGATTTACTCAAGGACGCGGCTCTTACCGATAACGTGCCAGTACTATTTATGAACAGCACTGAAGCGGAAGCAGTAAAATTATTTGCTAATACATATCTCGCGCTTCGAGTAGCATATTTTAACGAACTGGATACCTATGCGGCGCTGAAGGGGCTTGATACAAAAAGTATCATTGAAGGTGTATCGCTAGATCCGAGGATTGGGTCGCATTATAATAATCCGTCTTTTGGCTATGGTGGGTACTGTCTGCCTAAGGACACTAAGCAGCTTCTAGCTAATTACAAGGACGTGCCGCAGAATTTGGTGGAAGCGATTGTGAATTCTAATGATACGAGAAAAGAATTTATTGCTTCAGACGTTTTGGCTCGTGATCCGGAAGTGGTGGGGATTTATCGTCTCACGATGAAGTCGAATTCGGATAATTTCCGTTCTTCTGCAATTCAAGACATCATCAAGCATATTGCGGGTGAAGGGAAGGATGTTTTGATTTATGAACCGGCGCTTGAAGCATCTGAATTTCTAGGTGTGCCAGTGACAAGCGATCTTGATTCGTTTAAGGAAAACTGTTCGATTATTCTTTGTAACCGGGTGACGCCGGAGCTTAGTGATGTGAAAGATAAAATTTATACGAGAGATTTGTTCTCAAGAGATTAAGGAAAGGAGAAAAAATGAACAAAGATGGGAATGTAAGGAAATCACGTTCGACGGGGGCGAAGTTTATTATTGGGCTAGTGGTAGTGATACTTTTGGTGGCGCTAGGGTTTGTGATTAGATACTGGTCCTCATTTAATAATTTTTTGGATAAAATTACCAGTAAAGAGCCGGAATACAAGCAATATAGCGTGGCGGTTCTAGAGTCTAGTGAAATTAATGACTTAAATGGATTAGCTGGTAAAAATGTAGGGTTCCTTAGCATAGATGAGAAGGCCGGAAACGCGGAGCAGTATTTGCTAGAAAAAGTAAAGTTTGAAGCGAATCTTTATGACGACTTAGATACTTTGGCGACGGTCCTCAACAACAAAATCGTAGATGCGATTACGCTAGCATCAGATAATTTGGAAGTTTTAAAGGAAGAGGCGGCGGATTCGGTGAAAGATGTGAAGGTGATTTATACTTTTGAAATTGAAATTAAAGCAGAAAATGTGGCGGCTTCGGAAAAACAGGTGACGGAAGAGCCGTTTATATTATATATATCTGGTACGGATTCACGGCATGGTGTAAAAGCGACGGCTAGGTCGGACGTAAATATTGTGGCGGTGGTGAATCCAAAGCAAGGTAAGATTTTGCTTGTTTCGATTCCGCGGGATACTTATGTGCAGCTACATGGGACAACGGGGATCAAAGATAAGCTGACGCATGCGGGGGTGTATGGTATCAATATGAGTAAAACCACAATTGAAGATTTTCTCGGAATCTCGATAGATTATACTGCGAAAGTAAGTTTCGATACGGTAATTAAAGTAGTGGATCAGATTGATGGAATTGAGATTGATTCGGATAAGGAAATGAAATTGAAGGCGGAAGGTAAAGACAAGACTTGTGAATATAAAGTGGGTAAACAATTGGTGGATGGGGATTGTGCGCTACGCTTTGCTCGGGAGCGAAAATCTTATGAAAGAGGTGATCGGCACCGTGGTGAAAACCAGATGCAGGTGATTTCGGCTATCGTGAGCAAACTTTCGGGATCAAGAAATTATCTTTTGAATCTACCTAATATTTTGGACATTGCGGCGGATTCGTTTGAAACGTCGTTTACTAGAGATGATATTAGCTCGTTTATTCGGATGCAGCTTGGCCAGGGGATTAATTGGAAAGTAGAGCAGATTTCGGTGGATGGGGCAGGATCGATGCAGGGGACTTATAGTATGGGTGCTAATAGACCGCTATATGTGATGTTGGCATACCCAGAGTCGGTTGAAGCGGCAAAAACTAAGATTCAAGAGTATCTTACAAAGTAATAAAATAGACAGTTTTATACTTTACATTTGATAGTTTTTGTGCTATAATAGTATACAAGTAAAGGTTTTTATGGAAGAAATTAATATTAAAGATTTTTTTGTCTATCTGAAGCACTATATATTGGCTTTTATCTTGATGATTGCTCTTTCTGTGGGCGGGATTTGTACCTATGATTTGGTGTTTAAGAAGCCAGTTTATCAAGCACAGACGACAATTGTGATTGCGAAGTCGGATAATGCAAATAATGCGGCGGCGACTTTGAACGATGTAAATGCGAGTCAAAAATTAACTTCTACTTATGGTGAAATTGCTAAAAGTGAGTTGGTTTTGAATCAAGTAGTAGAAAATTTGGAGTTGGGGGTTTCGGCGAAGGATCTTGGTAAAAATTTGACTGTAAAGCCGGTGGAAGACACTTCTATTCTTTCGGTGACAGTGAAGGATCTGAATGCTGAAAAAGCTGCTACAATTGCTAATGAAATAGCAAATGTGTTTTCGGAAGAAGTTTCGAAAATTTATAAACTTGATAACGTGAGTCAATTGAGTGTGGCGGTGGCGCCTACTTCGCCTGCTAATAATACTTTGACGCGTGATATTATCTTGGCTACAGCAGTGGCGGTGGCTTTGGTCGGTGGTTTTGCATTTTTAAGATTTTATCTTGATGATACGGTGAAGCATGGTGATGAAGTAGAAAAAATCTATGGTCTACCGAAGACTGGCCGAATTTGTAAGAGCGATATGAAATCTTCTAAGAAGGGGGAAACGATTTCGGAGCTCGTGGTGGAGAAATATCCAAAATCGATTGTGAGTGAGAACATTAAAAGTCTTCGGACCAATCTTCAGTTTACGGCGGTGGATAAAAATTTGAAGACGATTTTGGTGACTTCTACGAATGCTTCGGAGGGGAAGAGCTTTGTATCGGCAAACCTGGCAATTTCTTTTGCGCAAGCTGAGAAGAAGGTACTTTTGATTGACTGTGACCTGAGAAAAGGTCGGGTACATAGACTATTTGATGTGCCAAATACGGATGGTCTTTCAAACCTTCTCACGGATGATCTGGAGAATTTGAATCACTATATTCATAATACTAGTATAGATAATCTTGATATTATTACTTGCGGAACTTATCCGCCAAACCCATCGGAACTACTTGCTTCTAGGAAAAATAAGAGACTCCTCACTTCACTTCGGCACCGCTATGACATTATTATCTTTGATGGGGCGCCAATCGGTGGCCTAGCTGACTCGGTGATTTTGTCTTCACTGATGGATGAAACGGTGATTGTAGTGAAAGATGCTAATACTTCTCGCAATGATTTGATGGCAGCAAAGGGTGAACTTGAAAAGGTGGGAGCAAAAGTAGCCGGTATTGTATTTAACATGGTGGATCGTAAATCCTCGAGATACTATAGCTATTATTATGGGCATGGTTATGGCTATGGCGAGAGTAAGAATCCTAAGAAATAGGTTCTGAAAAATGATTGATCTTCATTCACATATTTTGCCGGGAATAGATGATGGGGCGGCTGATATTTCTGATTCGCTGGATTTAATCCGTGAATTATCGGTTGGTGGAGTGACGGGAGTTTTTGCGACGCCACATTATATTGATGAGACGATTTATAATTCGCCGCGCTACGAAAATTCGAAATTGGTGGCGGATTTACAAAAACGACTAGACGCAGAAGAGATTCCTGTGAAAATTTACTTAGGGAATGAAATTTATATTAATCGAAAGATCTTGGAGCTTTTGAAGGCTGGTGAAATTTCTAGTATGGGAGATTCGAAATATATTTTAGTGGAGCTGCCGATGAGTGGGGATTTCCCGGGTTATGCGGATATATTTTTGGAACTTCTTAGGGCTGGGTATAAAGTGATTTTGGCACATCCGGAGAGATATAGCAGTTTTCAAAAAGATTTTGATTTGCTTACCGAACTTTATGACATGGGCGTGTTTTTACAATGTAATATTGGGAGTTTCGTGGACCAATATGGTAAGGCGGCGCGGAAATTAGCAATTCGGTTGGCAAAAGAAAAAATGATTTTTGGGCTGGGGACGGATATCCATCACTTAAGAGGGGAAGAGTTTTTGCCAGGAGCGATGAAAAAACTTTCGAAATATTATAACTCGGAAGAGCTTAACGAGTTGTTGGTAGGGAATCCTAGAAAAGTTCTCTAAAATATTGTATAATATAAATTAATGGAAATTTTGAGGTGTGATAATCTGACGCTTGCTTATGGCAAGGATGTGGTGATTTCTGAACTTGACCTTTCTATTTTGGAGGGTGATTTTTTGTGTGTGGTGGGGCCGAATGGCTCTGGAAAGACTACATTTATAAATGGGATTTTGGGGCTTTTGAAACCAAAATCTGGCAAGGTGATTTTGAACGGATTTTCTGAAAAGCAGATTGGATATATACCGCAGGAGAATTTGATTGATGATAGTTTTCCGGCGTCGGTATTTGAAATAGTGCTGTCGGGATCACTTAATGAAGGACATAATATATATAATAGTG
>CAZFVK010000015.1:0-19521 GCA_964522475.1 uncultured Candidatus Saccharibacteria bacterium
ACCGACCTTCATAAGTAGAGTGTGGAGTTATTTTGGCTATATTTTTGTTTTTTACTTTTGAATAATTTTTTTATTCAAAAGTTATCTCTATTATAACGCCCTAAAATGCTAATGTCAACACATTTTTGAATAAATTTTTGTATTTTTTGGCCCGAGTTTTCCACACGCATTTGGGCCAAAAAATAAGCCTAGCCGGTTTGGATTTTCCCATAAGCCGGGGGTGGGGGGTTGAAATTATTTCCCATCTGTGCTAAAAGGGGCGCATGACTTCTAAAATACATTCAGCAATCCCCTACGGGTTCTTGGCAAAACCGGTGGAGGTGGAGGGAGATATGAACAGGGGGCTACCGGCGTTTAATATCGTTGGTATGGCCAACAAAACTATTAGCGAAGCACGGGATAGAGTACGAAGCGCAATAGTAAATTCGGGGTTTTCCTTCCCTGACAAAAAGGTAACAATCAATTTGGCACCGGCAGACCTTAGCAAGGACGGATCGTATCTCGATCTTCCGATTGCGTTATCAGTATTAATCCTGTCAGGGCAACTTTTAAAAACAGATGTGGAAGGGCGACTTTTTGTAGGAGAATTAGCACTAGATGGCAAAGTGCGGCCGGTGAGAGGAATCATCAATATCGCAGAAGAGGCAAAAGAATCTGGGATAAAAGAAATTTTTGTACCTCTTATGAACCTATCTCAGGCGAATTTAATCTCTGGAATTACGGTTTATGGCGTGGAGAGTTTGACGGCGCTATATCTTCATTTAAAAAAGCAGACCGAATTACCGAACACAAGCGGTTTTAAAGCCGCTCCAAAAGCCCCTGAAGGCTCTTCAGGACCAATTTTGGACCACATACGCGGCCAAGCGCAGGCTAAAAGAGCTATGGCGATTGCAATTGCGGGGCATCATAACATCTTAATTTCTGGACCACCGGGGGCGGGAAAAACACTCCTCTCTAAAGCAGCGGCAAATTTACTGCCGGAACTTACTCCAGAGGAAAAGCTCGACATCACCAAAATTTATTCCCTGGCGGGGATTTCTAAGGACGAGATAATAGAGATAAGGCCGTTTCGGGCACCCCATCACACCGCTAGCGCTACTTCTGTAATCGGGGGCGGGGCGGGGGCGATGCCAGGAGAAATCTCTCTGGCCCACAAGGGGATTTTGTTTTTGGATGAGATACCGGAGTTTCAGAGGCCGGTTCTAGAAGCACTGAGGCAGCCCCTGGAAGATAAGACGGTAACAGTGTCTAGAGCAAACGCCAAGGCTACTTATCCGGCGGATTTTATGCTGGTAGCTACGATGAATCCCTGCCCTTGTGGCTATCTGGGCGATCCTACGCACGAGTGTAAATGTACAGAGACACAGATACAGGCTTATCAGAAGAAGCTTTCTGGACCTCTGTTTGACAGGATAGATATGTGCGTGACGGTAGAACGGGTAAAAAATAATGAACTAAAGGAAGATCTCCCCGACAGGGGTGAGCATAGTGTTGTAAAAAATACTATTACAGAGGCGGCTAGACGGCAAAAACAGAGGTACGGGCGAAATGGGGTTTTTAATGCTTCCCTCACCTCTTATGAAGTGACCAAGCTTCTAAAAATGGATGCGGAGGCAGAAAAGTTGCTGGCGGCAGCATCGGACCGGCTCCAGCTTTCAGCAAGGTCATATTTTAAGACGATCAAAGTAGCCCAGACGATTGCCGATCTAGAGGCGGCACCGATTATTTCTGGCAAACACATTGCCGAGGCGCTAATATACAGGAGAAGGTAAGTAAAATTACTAAGCGTGCCCTTCAGGTAGCAGCTCCCAAGCCGCTCTGGCCAAGTCCTTACGTCCCTTAGGGCACCTTAGCAATTTTACTTACCATGCCTCTTGTTTTTTTCTTGAAATTTGGTATAATTGATATTAGGTTAATTCAAGAGAAGAAAGGCTCATCATCAAAAACTCACCAAAACAGCATATCCGTATCAATGGAGAAATTCGTTATCCAGAGGTGCGCGTAATTGGCGGAAGCGGTGAGCAGCTTGGCATTATGTCGAGTAAAGACGCCCAGATGCTTGCGAAGGAACAGGGAGTAGATTTAGTGGAGATTGCCGCTAATGCTAATCCGCCGGTCGTTAAGATTATTGACTGGGGTAAATTCCAGTATCAAAAGATGAAAGAAGAAGCCAAGAATCGCAAGAAGGCTCGCGAAAAACAATCCGAGCTCAAGCAAATGAAGATTGGTCTGAAGATTTCAGATAACGACCTTAACATTAAAGTCCGTAAAATGCAAGGATTCCTAGATGACGGTGACCGCGTGAAGGTAATGATTGTCTTTAAGGGGCGCGAAATGGCTCACAAAGAAATTGGCAAAGAACTTCTTGATAAAGTTGTTTCCCTTCTCGGTGAAGGTACCGTAATGGAAGGCACGCCGCAAATGAACGGACGAAATTTGTCAGTACAGGTACGAAAAAAGTAATTCCTACTTTCTAGGCTTCTGACATGTACATTTTGGGACTTTTGTTCCCCCTAATATCAACTTAAACGAAAGGAATCGTTATGCCGAAACTAAAGACGCATAAAGGTACTGCCAAGCGGGTAAAGATTACCGGCTCAGGCAAAATCGTCCGTGAAAGGGCGTTTGGCAACCATATTTTGGCCAAAAAATCTAAAGCCAGGAAACGCAACATGAAAACTGATGCGGTTGTGAGTGGCAAAATTAAGAAAAATATTAAGACGGCATTAGGAGTTTAGTATGAGAGTAAAAAGAGGCGTAGCAGCACATGCTAAACACAAGAAAATTTTGAACAAAACTAAGGGGATGCAGCATTATCGCCGCCGCAGCTACCGGCTTGGTAAGCAAGGCGTGATTAAGGCTCTCCGCTATAGCTACAGAGATCGTCGTAACAAAAAGCGCGACCTTAGAGCTCTTTGGATTACGAGAATTAACAATGCTTCCCGCGAAAACGGTATTTCTTACTCACAGCTGATTGCTGGTATGAAGGCTAAGAATATCACTGTGGATCGCAAGATTCTCGCTGATCTCGCGGTAAATAACCCTGAAGCATTTAAGGCAATTGTTGCCGCGGTAAAGGAGAAATAAGATGGCGATTTGTGAAATTTCCGGTAAAGGCAAAATGTACGGTCATAATGTGTCCTTCTCTCAGAGACACACAAGGAAAGTTTTTAAGCCAAATGTATCGAAGAGGACTTTGATTATTAACGGTCAGAAGGTAAAATGCAATGTTTCTACTTCTGCGCTTAGAACTCTAAAAAAGAAAGGATTGATCACCAATCCTAAGGATGCGAAAAAGGCTTAGGTCTTAACAGATACAAAAAACCGCCCGATAAGGGTGGTTTTTTGTGTGGTAGAGACTATTTTTCTATTACAATTAGTTTGCTACCAATACCGTTTAGTTCAATAGCGTTCTTAGAATCTTCGGTATTCACGGCATCTACAAATTGATTTTTGACGCCCTTTAGGATGGTTTGATAGTCGGTGCCCTTAGGCAAACTTACCCTAGCGGTAGAATTGATAGTGTTTACCTCTAGAATGCCGTCAAATTCGTCATAGTCGGCCTCAATGTCACATTTGGTGGTATTGAGCACAATTTTCCCTTTGGTTCCCTCTTTAGCATTGAGATATTTGAGATCACCATCATATTCTAGTTTTTTGATATCCAAGTCTATAATGCTCAAGGTGCGAGAATCAGAGGCTAGCTCAATCTCGTCAATATATTTCTCTGGCAAGTAGAGATTCAAGGCCACATCCATAGCAGATTGTTTATTTTTGACTCCGATATCCATGTGATCGTATCGGTTATCAAATTTAATTTTGAGCGATTCTTCTGGTTTGGCAGTATCAGACAGAATCTCTAGCTTGACCTTTTCTTCTGGATTTTTAAAAATAGAAATTTCTCCGATTTTAATTAATTTAACATCGAAGTGTTTGGAGTGATCAATTTCTATTTCTTCTGTATACCGATAATGTTTTGCCGGAACTACAACTTTTTTATCTTCCATAATTAAGTCGTCTAGAGTAGTATTAAATAGTATGGCCAATTGCTTGAGATTCTCAACATCCGGTGTACCTTCTCCGCTTTCCCACTTGGTGATAGCCTGCCTGGAAACATCTAATTTTTCGGCGAGCTCTTCTTGAGTTAAATTATATTCTCTCCTTATTTTTTTAAGTTTGTCGCTGAATAACATAACTTTCCTTTCTTAAAAATTAAATTATTTACAAGGCTATTTTAGTTATAATTATATACTTTTACCAGCAATTTTGCTTTACAATTTGTAATTTTGTGGCTACTTTCCGTAGCAACAGAGGTAAAAAACTACAAAAAGCCACCCTTTTCGGGTGGTTTTTTGATATGAGCCCTTATTAAGCCGGGTTCTGTAGTTACTAGAGGTAACTGATGACCATCTATCTAGATACTACATTGCTATAGTATTCGAGCGGTGAGCGTGCGTCCCCGAGCAGGGGCTGATAGCACTCCTTGCAACAGGTAGGGTTTGCCTCTATACTACATCGCTATAGTATACTGTGAGCTCTTACCTCACTCTTTTCACCTTTTCCCCTAAGGGTAGTTTTGTTTCTGTGGTACTTTCCCTATCCTTACGGACGGTCGCTGTTAGCGACTACCATGCTCTCTGTTGCCCGGACTTTCCTCCTGAAAAAATCAGGCGGCCATCTTTTAGGCTCACAAATGATTATACCACAACTCGGCGGGTCCTACCAGACCTTCTCCTCCCCCATCTCGCTTACGACTCGATGAGGGTCCCCCTCCAGGTCTGTCACCCGCCGATGAGAATGTTATCAATTGCTTTGTTAGCCTCTTCGTCGGCAGCCTGATTTTCTTCCCGAGGGACGTGGGTGAAGGAGACGGAGTCGAAGTTCTTCAAGAGGTCTTCTATGGTGTTGAAAGTCGGGATGATGTCGGCGTTTTTGGGTTTCATGATGCCGTTTAGCTGGTTGATGACCATTAAACTATCAGATATAAATTGGGCGGATTTGATGCCTAGCTCTAGGGTACGTTCGATCCCTTTTTTCATTGCTAGGTATTCGGCACTTCTTGCAGTAGTAAAACCGATAAATTCGCCGCCGCGTTCGATGATTTTGCCATCTACATCTCTGATACAATAACCAATACCAGAGGGGCCGGGGTTACCACGAGAGGCGCCATCGATATAGACCATATGAGAGCTCGCGGTACTTCTGTGAGAAAGGCGGCTGGTAATGATTTTGCCGTTTTCGATCTCAAGCACGGCGCTAGAAGCCCCGTTCAAATGAACATTTGCGATGTCAAAATCACCAATGTATTTATAGGCTGAGTAACGACTTTTACAAACTGGTTTACCAGAAGCTGCCACCTCGTATACTATATACAAATTGTCTAGCCTACTGGAACCTTCTAGGGCCACAAAGGTAATCGCATCTTTGATTCTAATATCGGTGGTGCTTAGGCCCACCTCTTCTTCTAGGGTTCTCGCAATGGCTTCTTCGGGTTGCTCGCCAAATTTGATCTTGCCGGTAGGAAGTTCCCAAAAAACCGGCGTATCAGACCGGCCTTGACTTCTTTTCAAAACTAGAACTTTGTCTTTTTCTTTGATGATAGCGACTACGCGAATTCTTTGTTTCATATTCCACCCGTTTTGATTTCAAGGGCCTCTACTGACCTGTTTTCCCCGTAATATATACAAGGTGGGTAAAATCTTATGCGATACATCCACGGATGTAAGCCACGAAATCCCTAGAACATGATTATTCAGGAAAATCATGCCGCCAGCAAAGGCTAATTCCATTATACCACAGTGGGGCTTTCTTTGGGAAAGAAAGCCCCAACGAAAGAAACCAGTATGAAAAAGAAAACAGGCACATGTCCTGATTTTCTTTTTTGTTTATGATTTTAAGAAGCTCCAACCAGTTTATAGAAGAAGTCTATGATGCCGGTCATGCCGTTTATCATCAGGCTGGAAAAGAGCTCGCCAAAGATGAGGATGAGGGCGTAAACGATAATAAAGCCGTATTTCTCGATTCTATTCAAAATTTCGCGGAAGGAGTCGGGCGAGATAGCGTAGAGGACACGGGAGCCGTCTAGGGGTGGAATAGGGATAAGATTGAAAAGCATAAAGCCAAGGTTGAGATAGACTAATTCCGCAAAGATAAAATAGGGGATGCCGTTTGGGTTATGTTGCAGGGCACCGGAGAACCAACCGATTAAAAACGCAATAAAGGCAAGCAAAAAATTGGTGAGTGGCCCAGTGATAGCAACCAAAGCCATGCCCCACTCTTTCCCTTTTAGATTGCGATAGTTGACTGGGACTGGTTTGGCACCACCAAAGACTGGGGCTTTCAAGATATATAATATTACTGGCACTAGAATAGACATATAGGGGTCGATATGTTTCAATGGGTTAAGCGTGAGGCGGCCAGCATCTTTTGCGGTTCTATCTCCTAAAAAATAGGCGACTACCCCGTGGGCAAGCTCATGTAGAATCACCGAAAAAACGGCGATTAAAAGAACGATAATAATTCTGACTGGGTCAGAGTTCATTACGACAAGACCACCACTTCTTTAGTAGCGGGCAAGGAATCTAGGGATTTGACTTTGAGCTTCTTTTCGGTTCTGGCGGATAGTTTTAACTCTGTAACCATACCATCGACATTGCCCATGGCAACAACTAGTTTTGGCTCGAGCTCACGGACGGCGCGGACAGAGGAGGTGCAGAGGACGTCAGCGACGAGGTCATCTAGGTTTTCTTCAATACCACCGATAATACCAATATGGACTCCCCCTACTTCGGCATCGTAGATAGTTTTGCCGGATTCGGTGGCAATACCCCTGATGGTAGCCTCGCCGATTTCGAACTCACCGGGGCCTTCGATTTTGCCGACAGTAAGACCAGCGTCGATAGTAGCGTCCGCTATATTAAAATTAATAGTAGACTTCTTGGTGATAATGGTGATGATGTCTTGGTTTTTGCTTTCTATCTCAAACATTAGTTCCCTTTCTTTTTATATTTAATAATGCCGTCTGGGTCGATAACTTCGGTGATTTCCATTTCAAAAACGTCTTCAATAAAACGATCCCGCACGCTCCTTCGGTAGGTAAAATCTTCTGGAGTCAGGATGGCGTAATTAATCATCTTGCCTTGTTTTTTCTCGACTACTTCGGCCCAACGGGTGAGTTTCTTGGTTTTGTCATTGCCGATGATGAGAAGGTCGAGCCCTTCCTGGCCTGGCAAACGATTAACCACGATAAGCCCATTTAAATAATTGCGGACTGGGCGGACGTATTCTTCCCACGTACTTTCTTTAATGTCGTGCTCGCGAGTTGAGTCAATTTTTTTCGAAAAGATTTCAATCATGGGACGACAGAACGGATGTTTGGAATTGGCTGAATAATAAACTTTGTTGTCGAAAGATTCGTTTTTGATAATACCGATGCTTTCTAGGTTTGAAAGTTCACGCCGGACGGAGTTGATC
The DNA here is from genome assembly GCA_964522475.1 of uncultured Candidatus Saccharibacteria bacterium. Lineage (GTDB taxonomy): Bacteria > Patescibacteriota > Saccharimonadia > Saccharimonadales > Saccharimonadaceae > Nanosyncoccus. Next base: position 7,474 of record CAZFVK010000015.1, read on the forward strand.
TGTTCGTCAATTACCCTGGTCATCTCTCTAATATAGAAAGATTTGGTAGGGTTGCTAAAAAAAAGTTGTAAGAGTTTTGCTCTAGTTTTGGATCCGAATAATTTTTCGGTGGGGGTGCTATTTTCCTTACTCATCTTGAATATAATTCTATCACAAAGGCTGGTATTTGTTCAAGTGATAGCCAAATGATTTTGGGATTTCTTTTAAACCAAGTGATTTGACGTTTGGCTAAATGCCAGTCTTCGTAAAAACACTTGGTTTTGGCTTCTTCTAGACTCATCTCACCAGTGATATATTTGTAGGCATATTCGTAGATGTCGCTCTTCATGGCCCCATTGTCCCAGCCATAAGCTTGAACAAGTTTTTTAACTTCGTCGTATAATTCGGGCCGGAACATTTGATCAATTCTTTTGCTCAATCTCTCTCTTAGTTCCTCTGTCCCCCACTTGATACCAATCAATACGTAATCACCTTTTATCTCTGTTCTGTCTGAACAAGTTTTTTGTTCAATATCACCAATTTTATGACCAGTAGGACCTTTAAAATGGTAGTCGTAGACGAGAGCATCTATATATAAACCAGTACCACCAACAATAATCGGAAGCTTGCCGCGGGATTCGATATCTTTGATTTTGTCCAAAGCATAAGCTTTCCAGTCGGCAACAGTAAATCTTTCGCTGGGCTCGACCAAGTCTAGGCCCCAGTGGGGGACACCGTCTTGCTCTTCCCTGGATGGCTTAGCAGTACCGATATCCATACCTTTATAAATGGCGCGAGAATCAGCCGAGATAATCTCGCCATTTAACTCCTTGGCAAGTTTAATCGAAATACCAGTTTTGCCGGACCCGGTAGGACCTAGGATAATTAATGGTTTCAAATACTCACCATCAAGAGACGCCTCGCTTCGCTCACGAGTTTCTTTCGGGTGAATATTTGAAGCAATCGTCATGATAGATTTTTCAGGTAGTCTGCGAGTTTTCCTAGTTTAACCTTTTCTTCCTTGTCGCGGAGCCGTACAGAGACTTCGCCAGAGTCAGCATCTTTGGGGCCGACGATGAGGACGGCGGGAATTTTCATTTCGGTGGCACGTTTGATTTTCTTACCTAATGTATCAGCAGAATCATCTACCGTGTATCTAAGCTCGTTATGCTTGAGGGGTTTTTCTAGAATAATATCATCTAAAGTCTTGGTGATTTTGGCAACATAATCCCCTACCTTGTCATTGACAGTGAGAATACGGACCTGTTCTGGAGCACACCAGAATGGGAACCAACCGCCAGTATGTTCGATAAAGACGGACAAGAATCTTTCAATGCTCCCTAGCGTAGCGTGGTGAATCATTACTGGGCGTTCTTTCTTCCCTTCTTGATTGACAAACTCTAGGCCAAAGCGCTCTGGCTGAACAAAGTCTAATTGGATAGTAGCAAGCTGATGTTCGCGGCCAATGGCGTCTTCGGCCATGAAGTCAATTTTAGGCCCATAGAAGGCAGCTTCGCCCTCTTGTTCGAAGTAGTCTAAGCCATTATCAATAGCAGCTTGTTTGATTTGGTTTTGAGCCATTTCCCAGAGTTTCTTGTCGCCCAAGTATTTGTCTTCGTCAGAGCGATAGGACAATCTAGCGCGGAGATTCTGCATGCCCATGGTAGTGTATAATTCTTTTACGATGGCAACCAGACGCTTGACTTCTTCTTTGATTTGAGAGTTCATGCAGAATACATGAGAATCATCCTGAGTAAGTGAACGGACACGTGAAAGGCCACCGAGCTCGCCGGTTTTTTCGTCACGATAATCGGTGGTCGCCTCCATGTAGCGGACTGGCATTTCTTTGTAAGTGCGAGGACGCGAGGCAAAAATCTGGGCGTGGTGCGGGCAGTTCATTGGCTTCATGGCAAAATCTTCGCCGTTGACCTGAGAATGCACCATAAAGAGCTCATCGCCAAACTTGGCATAGTGGCCAGAAGTTTTGTATAAATCAGTTTTAGTAATATGCGGAGTCCAGACTTTTTTGAACCCTTCTCTACCGCGGAGGCTCAAAGAATAATTAGCCATCAGTTCACGAAGTTCAGTACCGCGAGGAGTAAAGAGTGGAAGGCCAGCGCCAACAAGGTCTGAGAAACAGAACAAATCTAGCTCCTTCCCTAATTTTCGGTGATCGCGCTCTTTGGCTTCTTCTTGACGCTTTAAGTATTCGTTTAATTCTTCTTCGGTTGGAAAAGCTACGCCATAAATACGAGTTAGCATATTGCGCTTTTCGTCGCCACGCCAATAAGCGCCGGCGATGCGAGTAAGTTTGAAGGCGCCGATGTCGTTGGTGTTCTTTACGTGCGGGCCTTTGCAGAGGTCGGCAAAGACATCACCGAGGTCATAAAAGCTAATTTCTTCTTTTTCGGGTAATTCTTCGATTAATTCAATTTTGTAATCTTGCTTGTGGTCGCGAGCCCAGTCCATGGCCTCGGATTTTTTGACGCTCCTTTTGGTCATCGGGAGGTTTTTAGCCACAATTTCGTGCATTTTTTTCTCAATTTTGGCAAGATCGGCATCAGTAACTTTGGTTTTGCCAAAGTCTATATCATAGTAAAAACCATCGTCTACAGCTGGGCCAATGCCAAATTTGGCATCAGGATAAAGTTCTTTTACAGCGGCAGCAAGCACGTGGCTCAAGGTATGGCGCATAGGCTCTAAATCAACGGTCGGTTTTTTCATTTTTTTCCTTTCTTCTTCAAACTATTATAATTATAGCACAAAACCTCTGATGGATTAAAATTACTTTTTCGTGGAACCTATGCTTATGATTATTAGTTTATGCGCTTGTGGTATTATTTTTTGACGACTTTTCTCGTCACGTCGAATTTTTCCATGTAAAGCCCGAGCATCAGGCGAGTCTGGGCGTAGTAGGCTGCGATGGATTGATAGAGAATCGAGGTGACGGGCATCAAAATCCACTGAAGTAGCATGGAGAGATTCTTCCCTTTTCTGTATTTAGCTGGACGAGGCGGAAGCATCCGAAAAGACACCAAAACTGTAGCAATAAGACCGATCATGGCAAAAGTTTCGATAATACTGACAATGTTTGGTAGATTATAGCCGACCATGGCGTGAGAGGAGGTATTCATAATCATCGGGACCCAAGCGCCAAAGGTAATCAGCGGAGCCATGATGGCAAGGGTAATGTGACCGTCTAGAAGCCGCCAGAATTTGGGAAAGAGTTGCCAGAAAGGCACGGAGCGTTCGGATTTTTTGGTGAAGAGACGAACTGCTACGTAGGCCACATCGGAAGCACCATAATACCAGCGGCGAACTTGAATAAACTGAGCTTTGATAGTTTTGAGAAAAGTCTCGTCTAGAACTGCGTCTTGATAAATCGGAATCCTAATAGGCAGAACTGTATAATCGCCACCAAAGAAGAAGAGACTACGCCAATATTGGTGGCCGTCTTCTACGATGGTGCGTTTACTCCAAAAACCCATAGCTTCTAGAGCTTGGAGAGGCTGAGAGTGACTAGCAAAATTTCGGAGAGCATGTGGACGCATAGTGGTAATCACGTTGAAAAAGGAGTTCGACACCGCGATTACGCGGGTAGGAGCAGGGGCATCCCAAATGTTGTTCATGAAGAGCGATACTGGTTGATAGCTAAGGCGCTGGCGATCTGGGTGAGTAATAAATTCGTAGGCGACATTGTCTAGATATTTAGGATGGACACGGTTATCGCTATCTAGTGAAGTAACAATGGTGTTATCTACTGGAAGATGCTTCTTTTTGAAATATTCAGCGATTTTTTCACCGGCATAGGTGAGATTGGGGCCTTTGCCGATGACTTCGCCAGGGAGACCATCGGGGTGCTCAATCAACATAAAATCTTTGAAAACACCTTTGAACTCTTGATAGAGAGTCTGGACGGTTTTTTTCATAGCTTCCCCGCCGCGTTCTTCGTAGGCAAGGGCGAGGATGATGCGATTTTTGTCAAAAGTAGAGTCCTTGATGGCTTTGATAGAGGGGCGGAGGACTTCAATTGGCTCATTGTAGGCGGTCATAATGATAACGTGGAGAGTCTTGGCGGGGCTTAAGTATTCGCTAGGCATGGCAGCCATGAGTTTGAGGTTTTCGATGTGCTCTTCGTGGTGATAGCTCTTAGAATTATCATCTCTCAACCTCTCGTAAGCGGCATGAGGGTCCTCTAAATCTTCCATGCGTTTATGCCAGTCTACTCGCTCAGCATGTTTGATTACTTCGTAACCTTGGATGGTGCGATAAGCTACACCAACGGCTTTGACTAAAGTGCTCGCGATAATAATAAAGAGATAAATCGCGCCTAGAACTGGCTCAATGGCAGAAAAAACAAATAGTAAAATAATGGCAGTATAAGAAATAAAGCCCGGCAAAATTTCAAAAAAACGATATTCTAGTGTACGTTTGCCTCTTGGGATTTCTAGGTTTTTACGCACCTTGAGTTAGCCTCACAAAGACAATGAATGTACCGATGATCAGAAGTGTGGTGACGGTAAGAAAGAATTTAGTCATGCCGGCGCCACGTTTATGGAAAATTCGCATGGCGATAAAATTATGCAGCACGCCAAAGAGGATAGCAAGCAGTGGAAAGGCAATGAGGTCAGTCCAAGAACCATCACGATAACCACCGATATCACCATAGCCGACTTTAATTACGGAAGTATCAGGGTTTAGTTTGATAAAACTAAAGATAGCAAGAGCAATAGCTAGGAGCAGATTGATAATCATCAAAACTAGCATAATGCGCTCTTTTTGGTAGATAATCTTAAAATCGGTTTTAAAATCTTTCATAGTGAAATACTACTTTTTGTGAGTGTTTTTAGAGCCGTTTAGAGGGGCGGTGAGGACTTCAATGACGCGGTCAACTTGTTGAATAAACATCACATCGCCGACAATGCCGACACAACCGGCGATAACCATAGCCCAGCCGATGACAGCAGCGGTGTCGTTGAAGGTGACAAAAATACCTAGGACTAGGACGACAAGGGCAAGAGCGGCAACAAAACGCCAAAGGTTAATCTTGGCATAGTAAAGTTTGATAGCGCTATTTAGCTTGGAAAGAGCTTCGTAAATCAAGAAGACACCGACGATGATACGAAAAACATTGGCGATGTTGGGCCCGGCGATGAGAGCGACGATACCAACTAGGGTGGCGACTACGCCAGAAAAGAGGAGGTTGCTATAAACATTGCGTTTGTCTGTAAAATACGCTAGGATGTCAAAACAGCCTTTGATAATGAAGACGGTGCCAATGATATAGGCCACGAGCTGGATCATCATGTCTGGCCAGATGATAAACAAAATACCTAGAACTAAGGTGACAAAAGATTCTAACGCAGAAGTCCAAGCGGTCTGCTTAACATTGCTGCCCATGCGTTCAATCGGGCGTTTGATGATTTCTGCCTTTGGTTTTGCCATAAAACTCCTTACTTATGTTTTTATTATATCACAGTTGTGATATAATAAACATTAATTATGTGCCGATGTAGCTCAGTTGGTAGAGCAGCTCATTCGTAACGAGCAGGTCACAGGTTCGATCCCTGCCATCGGCTCCATTTTTTATGAGTTAGTTCGTTTGTTAAGGCTGTGGAGAATCTTGGAGCGGGCGTGAGGGGTGATGATTTTATCGAGCCAAGAGGTCTTGGGAATTTGATTTCTGGAGGTCAAAATTTCTACAACATCACCGTGCTTTAGTTTGGTACTTAGATTACTCATCTTGCCATTGATTTTGACACCCACGACGTGGTCGCCAATCTCGGAATGGAGACGGTAGGCAAAATCTAGTGGCAAGGCTCCTTGAGGTAGATCCAAAATATCGCCTTTGGGAGTATAAACAAAAATACGGTCGGCAAAAAGATTGAGTTTGAGCTTTCTTAAATCAACCTTCTTCCCTTCGCGGAGTTTGGCGGCAGTCATTTGGAGTTCGGTAATCCAAAGAAGGTTGGTAGGGAGATGCTCAATTTTGCCTTTCTTGTAATTTTCGGTAAGTTTTTGCTCATTGTAATAAAAACTGGCGGCTAACCCTCGCTCGGCGAATTCATGCATTTCTTTGGTTCTAATCTGAAATTCCACGATATGTTTGTCTTTAGTGATAACCGTGGTGTGAAGAGATTGGTAACCGTTTTGCTTAGGCATAGCGATATAATCTTTGATGCGGCCGTTCATAGGAGTATAGAGTGAATGGATAATACCAAGTGTAAGATAGCAAGTAGTGACATCGTCCACAATAATACGAAGAGCGGTGAGATCGTAAATCTCGTTGATATTTTGATCATGTTTGGCGAGTTTTTTGTGAAGTGAATAAACTGACTTCACGCGGCCAGAGATGGTGAATTTGATTTTTTCTTTTTTCAGAGCTTCACCAACTTCTTCTTCGATTTTTTTGAGTGAACGAGCGGCTTGTTTATTGTATTTTTCGATTAAATCTTTGAGATATTCGTAACGTTTGGGATCGACATACCTAAAAGAAAGGTCGGCCATTTCTACACGAAGAAGCCCCATATTGAGCCGATCGGCTAAGGGTGCGAAAACTTCGAGAGATTCTTTGGCAATTTTTTTCTGTTTGTCGGGAGGAAGAGCGGAGAGAGTTCTAAGGTTATGAAGGCGGTCGGCGAGTTTGATAATTAATACTCTAATGTCATCGCCGAGCGCAATCATGAGACGCAGGAAATTGTCTCTAGTCTCTGGAAGATAAGTGTCGATATCGCGCATGCCGTTTCTGGCGGTAGAAAGTTTGGTAACGCCATCTACAAGAAAGGCGACGGATTCGCCAAATTCTTCTTTGATGTCATTTAAAGTAACGTCTGTGTCTTCGACAGTGTCGTGGAGGATACCGGCAATGACAGTATCTTCATCCATACCCCAATCTTCGAGGATTTTTTTGACAGCCAATGGGTGGATGATGTAGGGTTCGCCGGTTTTTCGAAATTGGCCTTCGTGGGCCTTAGTCGCTAAATCTACAGCTTTTTTTACGCGATCCATAAATATATTATATAACATAAATCTCTAAAACCTAATTCTCACAGATGCCTCGCTACGCTCGCGAGTCTGAGAGAATCAGATTTTAGAGATTTTATTTTAATTTATCAATGAGATTCTGTAAATCGGTTAAGTTTTTGCATTTGAAGGTAAGGCTCCTTGCGCTAATCTTGACAACGAGGCCATATTTGGCGGCGAGAGCGTCTTCGTCTTTGTGATATTGGTCGCGTTTCATCAGGGCAGTAGAGGATTTTTTCTTGTGGTCTTGGAAATAGCGTTCAACCTTGCGGGCGGTCCAACCTTCTTCGACGATTTTGGGAACGAGCTTTCTGATGGTTTTTTCGTCGCGATTGACGAGGGGGCGCATGACGCCTTCGGTGAGTTTTTCTTTGACCATGACACGTTTGATATCGTCAGGGAGATTTAAGAGCCGAATGGTGTTTTGGACGGTGGTTTCGGATTTGCCGACCTTGGCGGCAATATCTTCATCGGATAAGTTAAACTGGTTCTTGAGTTTGGCGTAGGCGGTAGCAAGTTCAATAGGGTTAAGGTCTTCCCTCTGGGCGTTTTCGATAATAGAGAGCTCGAGACGATTTTGAGAATCTAAAGTTCTTACGATGGCTGGAATTTTGTCTAGCCCAGCGATTTTGGCGGCACGCCAGCGGCGTTCGCCGGCAACGATTTTGTATTTACCGTCTTCTCTTGTTACGACGATAGGCTGTAAGATACCGTGTTCTTTGATAGAAGCGGCAAGAGCCTCTAAGGCCTCGGGAGAAAAGTCGCGACGAGGTTGCTCTTCGTCTGGAAAAATCTCTTTGATTTTGATTTGTTTCAGTTCGGAAGATTTTTTATCCTCTAGGGCGGTGAGATCAAATTCTTCGTCTACAAGATCGGTAGGAATAAGCGCATCAAAACCTCGGCCAAGTCCACTCATTTGGTCCTCTTTTCTACTTCTCTTGCGAATTCTTTGTAAGCTTTGGCACCACGAGAGAATTTGTCGTAATCACCTACAGGAGCACCGTGGCTTGGCGCTTCAGCTACACGGACGTTGCGAGGGATGGTAGTTTTGAAAGTTAGGTCTTTGAAATACTTCTTAATCTCGGCAAGGACCTGACTAGAAAGACTGGTGCGTTTATCATACATGGTAGCAAGTACACCCAAGAGTTTGAGGCTTGGGTTGGCCTGTTTTTTGACGAGTTTGATGGTTTCGAGAAGCTGAGCTACACCTTCAAGAGCATAAAATTCGGTCTGGACTGGAAGTAGCAAATAGTCCGAGGCGATCATACCGTTGACGGTTAAAAGACTAAGTGAGGGCGGCAGATCTATTACAACGTAATGATAATTTTCTCTGACTTTGTTGATAGCGTCACGCAAACGAACAAATCTTTTGTTCAATGTGGCGATTTCGACTTCGGCGTTGGCAAGCTCAGGGGTAGCAGGAGCAAGATCGTAATGTTTGTACTTGGTATGCTTGATACAATCTTTCATGTCGGCGGTGCCGAGAAGAATTTCAGTCATAGTGACGCCAAGTTTTTTGGTATCATTCTTGTCAAAACCGAGACCAGAGGTGGCGTTGCCCTGAGGGTCAAAGTCCACCAGGAGGACCTTTTTCTTGTCTTTGGCGAGATAGTAACAAAGGTTAACAGCAGTGGTGGTTTTGCCGACACCGCCTTTTTGGTTAGTTACACATATTACCTTCGCACTCATATAGTCATAATTATAGCACAAAAAAAATAAAACAAAAGCACCTTCCTCGACACGCTTCGTCGCGCCCGTCGTTACGGGGCTCCTCGCTCTTCTTGCTCGCGTCTTCGCAAGACGGTCTCGGAAGGTACTTTTTGTTTTATTTTATACTTACAATCTCTATTTCTGAGTATTTCTGGCGATGGCCGGTCTCGGTGTGGACACGCTTCTTGGAATGGTAGCGGATTACGCGGACTTTGTCGCCCTTGACCTCTGGTGTTTTAACCTTGGCTGAAACCTTTACGCCTTTTACCGTAGGAGTTCCAACGGTAACTTTGTCGCCGTCGATTACGAGTAAAGCATCAGTTTCGAGTTCTTTGGTGCCTGCCGGGAGGAGGTCCACCCGTAGGGTCTCTTTTTCCTCGACGAGATATTGCTTCCCGCCTACGAGGATAACTGCTTTCTTCATATTAATCCTTTTTAATTACTGGTAATAATTATAGCACAGATAGAGAGATTTTTCAAGATTTAAGTAGGGTATTTAGTTTTAGTAAAGTTTCTTCGTAGGCGGGATCGGATTCGTCGAGAGATTCGAGCTTTTCATTAAGAGTGGTGATTTTGGCTTTTTTGCACTCTTTTTCGTAGCGATCTAGGAGGAGTTTAACTTCTTTTTGGCTATCCAAATCTTTGATGGCGCCATAATTGTTATGAAAAACTAATTCGAGCTCAGATAGCCTGGCTTCGTCCGTTGGCACTTCAAGCGGAATGTCGATATCTGATAGGTTGCCAAAAAGCTTGAGAGCGAGGAGATTGTCTTCTAATTTTTTGAGGTTATCTGGAGTGATGCTGGTTTTAGGTTTTTTGAGAAGTCTAGTGGTAGACTTTTTTTCTAGCTCTTCTTCTAGGCGGCCACTTTTTTCTCTCAAAACTTCCACAGAAATACCAAGTCTCCCCGCGATTTTGTTTTCATAATCAGCACGTTCAACCTCGTCTTTGACAAAACTTAAGAGGTGAAGAGCGATGTCGGAATATTTTTTCTTGTCGGGAGCGAGATTTAGGTTAAGCGATTCGGCGTATTTTTGGAGAAGCCAATCGACGGCGGGAATACGTTCTTCGACGGCTTGCTGCCAGAGACTGGGGTCTTTTTGAATAAGCTCATCTGGATCTTTAGCACCATGATAATTTGAGATGATAGTAAGATCGATACCGAGTTCGCCGGCGAGCTCGACGGCACGCTCGGTGGCTTTGACACCGGCAGCATCGCCATCGTAAGCTAAACGGATGTCGCTCGTCAGGCGTGAGAGAATTTTGAGATGCTGAGTAGTCATGGCGGTGCCGGAAGTCGCGACGGCGGTCTTAACACCGGCTTGGTGAGAAGAAATTACATCCATGTTTCCCTCTACGATGACCACGTAACCGTTTCTTCTGATGGCTTCTTTGGCTTGGAAGAGTCCAAAGATGTATTTGGATTTGTTGAACAAGATAGTTTCGGGGGTGTTTAAGTATTTGGGTTCGCTTTTATCGAGGACGCGAGCAGTGTAGCCGATGACTTGGCCGCTGACATCAAAGAATGGAATCATCATGCGGTTTTTGAACAAATCTTTGTTAAATCGGTTGAGAAGTCCAGCGGAGTTTAGCTCTTCTAGAGTAAATCCGCGCTTTTTTAGCGCGTCAATTAGGGCGTGACCGCTTGATGGGGCGTAGCCGATTTTGAATTCGGCCACGGTGGTGCGGCTCAAATTTCTTTTATAAAAAACGTATTCACAAACTTCCCGGCTCCTGGCGAGGCAAGCTTGGTAATATTTAGTAGAAAGAGTAAGAGCTTCTTTGGCGCGGTTTCTTTTTTCGACAAATTTTTGATCAACTTTGCCACCTAAGTTGCCGTATTTTTTGGGATCTAAGCCGGCTTCGTGAGCTAATTTCTCGAGAGCATCCTTGAAGCTGATTCCCTCCACTTCCATCACAAAGGTAAAGATATCACCGCCTTTGTTGGCCGAAAAATCGTGCCAAATGCCCTTTTCGGGAGACACCATAAAACTAGGGGTTTTGTCTACACCCCATGGGGAGCGGCCCTTGAGATTGCGGCCAGTACGCTTAAGCTCCACATAGCGACCCACGACATCTTCTATAGGAAGCCGAGATTTTATTTCCTCTTTTAGGTCATACATATGCTATAATGATATTATATCATGGACAGTCAGGACTATCTGGATCAAATTTCGGCGGGCGTAAGACCAGCAGGGCCCAAGTCTGGTTTAATGAAGATTATCTCTTCAAAGTATTTTAAGTGGGGGGCAATTGCTCTCGCTGTTCTTATTGTAATTATAATTTTTGGCTCGATACTAGGCAATAAGCCAAGTACGAAGAACAAACTTTTTTCTTTCAATCTACATCTTGCTGGCGACATTGAGATGATTGACACTTATCAACCATCGGTAAAGTCATCTAAGTTACGTTCTATTTCGGCATCTCTTAGAGGAATTTTCTCAAACACGTATTCACAACTGGATGCTTATGTTGCGCAGGTTTTTGCAATTGACGATAAAGTAATCGAAAAAAGCAAAGAATTACAAAACTTGATAGAAGAGGCAGACCTCTATAAGGCAGAGTTAGATAATGACCTCTTTGCAGCAAAAATCAATGGACTTTTGGACCGAACTTATGCACATAAAATGGCGCTAGAAATCTATAGTATTTTAAGCGAAGAGAATGGGATTATCAAAACCGCCGATGACGCGAATTTGAAATCCATACTCGATAGCAATCAGGCTAGTCTGGAAAATCTTTATAATGAATTTAATAATTTTTCAGAGACATAATTAATAAATAGGAGTTATTTATGGGAGAAAAGAGTGAAAAAATCAAGGAAAAGGTTTCTAGTGCCCGAGAAAAAAGTGGTGGGTTTAGAAAAGAGTTTATCGAGTTTATCAACCGTGGTTCGGTAGTAGACCTTGCCGTAGGTGTGGCAGTAGGTGGGGCGTTTACCGCGATTGTTAATTCCCTGGTAAATGATATTGTGATGCCGATTGTGGGGCTGATTGGTGGAGGTGTGGATTTTACCGATCTCAAAATCGTGATTCCGAATTTCTTTGGTGGTGACACTGAGGCGGTAATCGCCTATGGTAATTTCATTCAAAATGTGATTGAATTTTTGATCATCGCTTGGGTAATCTTTATGATTATTAAGGCAATGAACCGGATTAATCGCAAAAAAGACGCCAAGGCTGAAGCTAAGGCAAAGAAGTTGTAGGGTTTAAACAACTATTCCCCTTTAGCAGAATGTTGCTACACTCGGCGTCATATCCTGCATGTAGGTTAAGTCTGACACATCTCTAGTTTGGGCTTTTCTTTTCTAAAGAAAAGTCCCAACGAAAAGAAACT
>CAZFVK010000016.1:0-16753 GCA_964522475.1 uncultured Candidatus Saccharibacteria bacterium
GTGACGGTGGTGTCTTCGGGATCGTACTTTTTGCCATCAATTAGTAGTTCCCCGCCGGTAGGCTCGTAAAAACCGAGCAGCGCCCGGAGGGTTGTGGTCTTCCCTGAGCCGTTGGAGCCGAGAAGACCAAAAATTTCGCCCGCATGAACCTCAAAAGACAAATCCTTGATAACAGTCTTTTTGCCAAAGTCCATGCGGAAATGCTTGATCTCCACAATATTCTTCATGCTTCTATTATACCATAGTTTAGCCGCCGAAGAGGACTTTGAAAAGGCCAAGCGACACGAGGAGCATGATGAGACCGGCGGTGAGGACGCCGGCGATGATGGCAATCATGGATTTTTTGAAGTCTAAGTTTAGAATTGATGCCGCGAGGGTGCCGGTCCAGGCGCCGGTGCCAGGAATCGGGATGGCCACGAAGAGATAGAGAGCAAAATAAGTGCCGGATTTGACCTTTTTTAACATCTTTTCGCCGGCCTTTTGACCTTTTTTTAGACAAAAGTCGCAGAAATTCTTAAAAGGTTTCCACTTACACTTCTGGCCCCATTTCAGGACCTTTTGGGCGAAGAGATAAATGATTGGGACGGGGATAATATTGCCGATTAAAGCGATGATGAGGATGGCCCACTCGGGGAGACCGAGATCCATACCGATAGCGATGGGGATGGCACCGCGAAGTTCTACTAGAGGCACCATAGAAACGAGCAAAACTAAGAGGATTTTCCAAATCATACCACAATTATAACAGATTTTAATTTTTGTTTAAGGTAAAAATCATATGATAAGAATATAAAATGAAAAGGAGCAAAATTATGAAGATGATGAAAAACCCAAATCCAAAATTCTTTAACTACACTATCTAATTTTGTAGTAGTTCACAAGAACCCTTAATCTTAACTTTAAGGGTTTTTCTTTTAGAAACTTATTTTTACGCCAGGTGGGATAGTATTTTTTAAGCATCTCGCGGGATTTCTTAAAACCAATTTTCCCCTCTTTGAATTTAGAAAAGTCTTTACTCGAGTCAATCAAAAGATTCCAGATGAAAAACCACTCTAGTTCGTCGTGATATTCGTAGAGAGCGTTTTTCTCAAAAAAGCGATATCTCAAACCTTCTAGAGCCGGGAAAATGTCTAGGTAATGGGGATCCCACTGTTTCTTATGGAGGACCGAATCGGGATTTTCGTAGTAGTAATAGAGGGTTTCGTCTACGGAGGCGAATTTATGGAGATATAATATCCAACTGGAAATCATTTCCATATCTTCGTGGATGATGCCCTCGCGGAAAACGAAGTGGTTTTCTTCCCACCACGAGCGCAAAATTAAAAATTGCCAGGGGCCGGCACCGTAACGGACAAAGCGGCTCTTCCAGTCGGGAGATTTGGGAATAATAGCCGAGAGATAGTCAGTGTGGCCATCCCTATAAATTCGCTCGGCACCTAGCATAGTAAGTTCGGCTTTTTCTTTTTCGGCTGTATTAACTAACAGAGAGATGGAGTCCTGAGTAATACAATCGTCGGCATCGATAAACCAGATATATTTGCCTTTGGCCTTTTTTACGCCATAATTTCGCACTGCGGAGGCGCCGGGCGCCTCGCAATGGAGAATTTTGATTTTTAGAGGGGATTTTTTGGCAAAATCTTCGGCGATTTTGAGAGATTTATCCGTGGAGCCGTTGTCCACTAGGAGCACTTCAGTGGTGACTTTGGGAGCAAAAACCACCGCAGTAAAGACCGATTCTAGGCACCGTTTTAAGTATTTTTCGGCATTTTTAACTGGGATGATGATAGAGAGCAACATCTTAGGCTTTATCTTGCTCTTCTTTTTCGAGTTTTTTGAAGGCAACTTTGCCAACCAAGGTTTTGGGGAGTTCGTCTCGAAATTCGTAGGCGGCAGGAAGGGCATAGATTGGAACGTTTCTCTCGAGCAATTCTCTGATTTCGCGCTCTAAGCGTTTGCCTGGGCGGTAGCCTTCCTTCAAAACGATGAAGGCTTTTGGCACTTGACCCTTGTAGTGATGATCGATACCGATCACAATAGAGGTCTCGACCGCTTCGTGAGAGTTAATAATCGACTCAAGGTGGGTTGGGTAAATATTGTAACCACTACTGATAATAATTCTCTTCAAGCGCTGGCCAAAGTAAATCAAGCCATCTTCGCCGATATGTCCAATATCGCCGGTATGAAGCCAAACTTTGCCGTCGTCGTGGACCTTTAGGACTTTGTTGGTTTCTTCTTCGTCTCCGAGGTAGCCCATCATCACAAGTGGACCAGAGATACAGATTTCACCATCAACATCTTCGGGGAGTTCCTTCTTGGTGCCAGGTTTAATAATTTTAAAGTCCATATCTGGCATCGGAGCGCCGATGATGCCATCACTAAATGAATTCTCTGGGGAGAGACAAACGGCACCAGAACCTTCGGTAAGGCCATAGCCAACGCGGATTTTGGCTTTGGAACCATGAGCGGCTAGAAAATCGTTTACCTTATCCCTGAGTGTAGTATTCAAAGTGTCGCCGCCACAGATAACAGCAGTGACGGATTCGAGGTCTGTGGGGCCTAGTTTGGTGTTTACTAGGGCCTCAAAGAGCGTAGGTACGCCAACGATAAAGCTAGGGGTGTTTCTCCTTAAGATATCGGCAAATAGTTTATGCGAAAAAGCGGGTATCAGATTACACTCCATACCTTTACAGAGAGGAGTGTGAATACAAACGCCAAGGCCAAAACAATGGAAGAGCGGCAGGATAGACAAAACGCTCGCTCCTGGCACGATTTGACGTATCATAGTGGCGTCGCAGATGGATTCCGCGTTGATATTAAGGTTTGAGAGCATAACCGCCTTAGGAGCGCCCGTAGTGCCTCCAGAATACATAATTATGGCCGGGTCTGCCCCACCACGCTCTTCGTGATAGTTCCCTTGATAAAAATAGCTGTTAGCAATAAAATCTTCCCAGAGTACTACACGGCCGTCATTCATCGGTAGGCGGACTTTTTTGACGTGGAGTAATCTGTAGAGTTTCTGTTTGAGAAAACCAAGGCCGTCAGATGGGCGAACCACGATGATGCGCTCAAGCTGGGCGGTATCTCTCAATCTGTAAATTTTATCAAAAACGGCATCAATCACCATGACATACTTAGACTCGGCTACTTTGATGTAATACTCTAATTCCTTCTCTGATGACAAGGGATGGACCATATTGCAGACGGCGCCTACCATATTGACGGCGTAGACCATGGTAATTCCCTCTGGGGTGTTGGGCATACAAATAGTCACACGATCGCCTTCTTTGACTCCGTAGTTTTTGAGGGCGCGAGCGGCTTTTTCAATTTTTCGGACAAAATTCTTGTAGGTAACCTTGTGGCCGTAGTAAGAATAGGCGACATTGTCGGGATACTTCTCGGCAGTCTGGATGATCATATCGACGATGGAACAATCTGGGAATTCCAAGGTTTCTGGAATGTCATCTTCTTTGTAATATTTAAGCCAAGGGCGAGCGTCCTTTTTTGTAGACTTTTTCGTAGACTTGGTCGCAGTTTTTTTCTCTGTAGTTTTCTTCACAAAAATCTCCTTATGATTTATTATATCATACTATGGCTATATTGGGGAATTTTAGGAATTCTGGGCGAGCCAAGTTTGGAAAGGAACGCCAAATTTACGATCGAAACTGTAGGCATAGGTAGGATTGGAGTTGGTGATATGGTTGTCTAGCTCCTTGATGGCATTTTTGGCGTTCTCATCTAGAGTGCTCCACCAATTGCTCCAACGTGCTTGTTGTTCTTTGTTGAGAGGGGTAGAGTCGGTAAAGGCGGCAACGCCTTCGTCGCCAATTGCATCTCTGACACTTTCGATGTCTTCAAGCATGTCATTTTCCCAGTTTCTAAAGTCGGATTCTGGGGTAGATTCAGCTTCCGAGACTGATTCTGCCGGTTCATCTGGCGGCGTTTCCAACGTTGAAGAAAGGTCTACTGGGGATACTAGTGTCGGCTCATTGGGAGCAGATTCGGCTTCAGGGGTAATATCTACTTCTACTGGAGCATTTGGCATCACTTCGATGTTTTCTTCGGGGACGGATTCGAGAACTTCACGAAGTGAAGGCTGCTCTGGTACTGCTTCGGCTGGAGCTTCTGAAGTAGGAGCCTCTGGGGCCTCTGGAGCGATTGTCTCGCCTAATCCGGTGCGTGCTAACTCTGGTGCAAAGGCAAAACCATTAGCGGTAACGCCGCGAACGAAGGTTTCGGACTCTCCAGGAATTTCTTTGACAAAGCTATAAACCGCAGGATGCTCGACTACGGTATCTACGAGTTGTTCGATTTTGCCAGAGAAAGTATTGGCACCAACATCAGTGGCAAGTGGGGTAATATGTTGGACGCCATTTTCTACGCCATTATCGACAGCAACTTCGAAATATTTATAGAGTTTTTCGCCATTATCACCGATAGCCTTGATAGTTTCGCCGGTGGTGGTAGTAAAGACGCCGTTATCGCCCCAAGAAAGTTGCCCAGCTTCATCAGGATTAGGTATAATTTCGAACTTGGAATCACCGACGGTGATGAAAGCTTTGACTTGATCTGGCGTGTAATTGACACTTTTGCCGTTAATAGTGGCGGCACCTTTTATAGTAGAAATAAATTTGCCATTTTCAATGCCTGTGCCGAGGTTGCCGTTGGAGGCCCAGCCATCGTATTTGACATCAACTTTAGCGGTAGAAGCAGATGGATCAACTTCTGTGAGAGTCGATTTAGTTTCGGTCCAAGCGTCTTTAGTTTTAATCTTAGTGAAGCCATCAGCTTCGTATTTTTTGATAGCGTCGGCTTTTGAAACACCGTTAACTTCGAGTTTCTTGGGGGCACCAGCGACTTCGTAACTACCTTTGAATTGACCAAAGCCACTAGCCAGCAAGGTTTCTTTGGCATCATTAGCATTTTCGGTTTTGATGAGACCAGCTTTTTCGAAGATACCAATTTTGGCAGGATCAATAGCGGCCATGATTTCTTGAGAACCGAGGAAGATAGCAGAACCGAGGGCCAAGCTCTTACCCGCTTTCTTGACGGCGGCGATAGTACGATAATTTTTGAATTTACGATCTTGTTCGGAAACACTTTGGTCGATATCTTCCCTGATATGTTCCTTCATGATTTCGAGCAGTTTTTGGTCTTTTTGACTGAGGGATTTTTCGGCTCTAATTACGGCGATATCGAGGTCGAGACGCTCTTTACCGCGGTCTTGGTCTGAAGAATAAGCAATTAGATCTTTACTCTCGGCATCAGAAAAATCAATGCGGACTCTAGCCTCGGCGATGGCGCTGAGGAGAGCTTTTCGATCCACCTTGCCATTTTCTGGATACATGGCTGCTTCGAGTCGATCGGTCAAATCGCTAGCTTGTCTGATATCGTAAAGCGTATCACCAATACGAGTTTCGTATTTAGCGACCTTCTTGTTTTTGCTGTTGTAATCTTTGCCACTGGCAATATCTCGCATCATTCGGGCGCGATCCTCGGTAATGCGATTGCGTTCTTTGAGACCGGCAATAGCGCTAGAAGCAACGATGCCACCAACAGCACCAAAGACGGCTCTCACCCCAGTTTGAGTAAGGGCGACAGCGGCACCAGCGGCACCAGCAACGATTTCGGCAGGAATAAACTGACCGACGGGGTTGCTTTCACACCAATTGACAATTTTATCAAGAGCATCGCGGTGTGCTTCGGTGCGTACGTTATTTCGTACATCTGCGTGATAAGCCTGAAATCCAGCCATCACCTCGGCCAAAGCTTTTTCGTGCTCGGCTTTGCTCTTGGCGTTAATAGCAATTTCTTTATAGCGCGCGGTAGCTTCTTTGGCGACTTCTAGATAGTTGGTGTTACCAGGAATTTCGCCGGCATCTTCTAGAATACGATCAATCTCGTTTTCGAATTCGCGATCAAGATCGGAGACTTTTTCACCTTTTCTTAGGCTAGTGCGTGCATATTCTTTAATGGCGGATTTGAGCTTTTTATTAGTTTTCTCATCTAATGAAACAAGTTTTTCGCCGCTAGCTTCGTGAACATAACGGCTTTCATCTTCTACAGCACTTAAGACGAAGCGTTCCATCACAGCTGGGCTTTCTTCCCTGATGAGATCGGTGAGAGTCTTACCGTCTTTATTGGTGCGCTTTTCAGATAAGAATTCTTTTTCGTATTTCTTTTCGTAATACTTCTTGAAGAGAGTACCTTTCCAGAGCTTGCTAATAATGTTGCCGTTTGCTACCTCGGCATTGAGGGTTTGCTCAGCAAGATCGTGAGCCATCTCCTTTTTGTCATGAGTCCAGTCGGCATTAATTGCCACGAGAGGACGGTTATTTCTCTCTTCTCTAGCAATCTGTTCTTCTAATTCTAATAATTCTTCGTTGACGTCACGATAATCTTCGATATTTTTGACGTTTTCTAGTTCTAATAGTTCTTGAATGGTATTTTTGTAGTCTTCTACGTTTTCCTTGGTTTCTTGGTCTTTTAGCCTTTCTAGTTCTATTTCTTCTTGGACTAAATCATAAAGTTCTTTGGAATTTTGCTGGATTTCTTCCTCTTTTGACTCGGCCAGTTCTGCGTCCATAGCCTGGCTTTTTTCTATTTCTCTAGCTTGTTCCTTTTCGGTTTCAGATGACTTCTCTGAGGTGTCGGTTGGTTCTGTAGCGGTTTTTTCTGTTTGATTCTCTGGAAGGCCATTTAAAAGTGCGTTGATTTCTTCTGGGGTGAGCATACCAGCATTGGCAGGCTCAATTTCTTTAGCGGGCTCGGTAGCCTTGATAGCTTCGGCAGCTTTAGCTTCTCTGGCTTCGCGAAAGGCCTTAAGCTGTTTTTCGAAATTAGCCATATCGTCCCATTTGGACTTGGCCTCGCCGGAGTTAGTACTTTTGTTTGGATCTTTTTCCATATTTTACTCCTCCGCGCCGAGATAAAAGCTCCTAAATTTCAGCATGGTTTCAAGAGCTACTTCGGTGAGATTGACACCGGAGTTCTTGATAAATTCGGTCATTTTTTCATTAGTAAAGTCAGGTTCTCCTACTAGTTTGGCAAGCTCAGCAGCCTTTTCTTCGGGGAGAGCTTCGATAGCAGCACGATTGATTTCGTCTTCTAGACGTTTTTTCATGTCAGCTTTTAATTCTTCTCTTACCTCTGGTTCGACATCAGTAATACCCTTGTCGTTCAAGAGGCTTTCTATAAATTCATCGATGTTTTGCATTTTTATATGACCTTTCTTATAAGCGCTTTTTTATATTATACCGCTTATTTTTATAAAAGCAATATTTGTGGAAATAAAAATACTATTTTCCTCAATGATAAAATTCCGCCAAGATATTTTTTACAACATTAGGCTGATTTTTGACTCTGTAACAAGTTCAGAGCTCAAAAATCGTAAAGTTGTAAAAAATATATGGGGAATTTTATATATTTCGGAGAAATAGTATTTTTTATTTCCCTAAACTACTTATCTACAGATAGGGAGATTTTGCGGCCGTCTTTGTCGATGTCAAGAACGGTGAAGTTCTTGCGTTCGTTCAAGGTAAAGACCTTCTCTGGGTCGACGTCGGAGCCTTCACCAAGCTCAGAGACGTGAACGAGAGCTTCTACTGCTGGGCTAATCTGAACAAAAGCACCA
The DNA here is from genome assembly GCA_964522475.1 of uncultured Candidatus Saccharibacteria bacterium. Classification (GTDB taxonomy): domain Bacteria; phylum Patescibacteriota; class Saccharimonadia; order Saccharimonadales; family Saccharimonadaceae; genus Nanosyncoccus. The sequence goes on from CAZFVK010000016.1 coordinate 7,631, forward strand.
AACGGAGTGATACGAGTAACTGTGCCTTCTACTTTGGAACCTTTCTTTAGATTTTCTACCTCGTGTAGCCATGGGTCTTCCATGAGTTGCTTCATCGAGAGAGACAAACGATCTTTGTCGATAGCAATGATCTTGGCGTCAATTTCGTCGCCGATTTTGACGTAATCTGAAGGGTTGTTGACCCGTTCCCAAGAAATCTCGGAGATATGAACCAAACCTTCGATACCATCAACATTAACGAATACACCGAAGTCTACCACGCCGGTGACAACACCGTGGATAGTGTCGCCAACTTTGAGGCTAGAAAAGCGCTCAGCGAGACCATCTTTGATAGCTTCTTTTTCGGAAAAGATAAGCTTGTTTTCTTTCTTGATGGCATCCAAGATTCTCACCTTGATTGGTTTGCCGACAAGAGAGTTTAGTCTCTGTAAGATTTCATCCTTATCAGCACTGCCTACCCGTGGATAATGTTCAGCAGAAAGCTGAGAAACTGGTAGGAACCCTCTGATACCCTCGTATTCAACGAGGAGGCCGCCTCTATTGGCGTCGTACGGAGTGATTTCGACAGTTTCGGCGTTATCCATCTTGCTCTGGATTTCATCCCAGCCTTTGTCCTTAACAGCTTTTCTGAGAGACAATAGAACGTAGCCATCATCCATTTCGGCTTCGATAACAGAGGCGGTAACCTTGTCGCCAAGCTTCACGTCTTTGACAAAAGAAGCTTCACGTCTCGGGACCAAACCTACACCTTGACTCCCAAGATCTATCAAGATCTCGTGTTTTTTGATAGAGATAATTTCGCCGTCGATAGTATCTCCGGCAATGACTTTTTTAGATGCGTCCTCATTGGATTTTAAGAGGTCATCCATGGTAATTTTTTTGGCATCAGCCATATACTAATATTTCCTTCCTTTAGGCCCATTCAGAGAGTTTTTAACAGATAAAAAGGCCTCTGAATGAGCCTAAGTGTTTTTATTATAGCAAATTCATGGCAAAAAGTCTAGAGTGTAGTATAATGGAACTATGTATTTAGCAGTTGATATTGGAGGTACGAAGACGCTCATCGCTCTCTTTTCTAAGCGAGGGCGGGTAATTCGTCGGGTAAAATTCAAGACTTCTTGGCAAAAAGAGCGTTTCTTAAGAGAGCTTCGAGCAGCTCTTAAACGCTTCTCTAATCCCAAAATAAAATCGGTGGTAGTGGCGGTACCGGGCGTTGTACAAAAAAATTGTTCAGTAAAGTTTGGTAACCGTGATTGGGGCAATGTTTCCCTGGTGGAGCTAATGCAGTCGCTATTTAGCTGTCCAATTTATTTCGAAAATGACGCAAATCTTGCGGCAGCTTATGAGTCCGCTAAATTCCCTGGTAAGACGGTGTTTCTAACCTTTTCTACGGGGATTGGTGGAGGGATTGCCGAGAAAGGCCAAATTTTGCCAGAATCAGATGGTTTTGAACCCGGTCACAAAATTTATACATTTGGTAAAAAAACTTGTGAATGGGAGGATTTAGCAGCATCTTCGGCGCTAGAAAGGACTTACCACGTAGATGCGGCAACAAATCTTCGTGGAAAGAAGATGATGATGGAGGTGGCAGAGCGAGTGTATTTAGGAATCCCAGATATTGTCTCTAAATACTCCCCTGATACAATCATTTTGGGTGGTCCACTTGGTAAGATTTTTAACCTTTACGTAAAATATTTACCCAAAATTGAAGGCGTGAGGTATGTGAGACCAAAACGTCCGCTCGAGTCAGTGATCTATGGATGCTACCTTTTTGGCAAAAGTCAGGGGTGATTACCCAGAGGTTAAGTTTGTAGCTGGCAAACGGTTTTCTTTTAGACCGCCGAGAACGGTGGTATTTTGTGATGAATCTGATGATACTGCTCCCCTGTTGCTCCTACACGAGCTGGGGCATTTTTTGACCGGTCGATTTGACTTCAAAACAGAGGTGGAGCGGCTAAAAATAGAGGTGATGGCTTGGGAAAAGGCCAAAGAATTAGCACCTTTATATGGGGTTTTTGTAGATGAAGATCTGATAGAAAATGAACTCGACTCTTATAGAGATTTTTTGCATCAAAAATCGCGTTGTCCTTTGTGCGGATTAACGCGATTTCAGACACCAGATAGTGTGTTTCACTGCCCTAAGTGTGATTTGTAACTTTAGGCAGCTTTTTTGGCTGGGCCACGGCGAGAGATACGACCACCTTTAGCACCGGCTACACGAGCGAGTGCAGGATTGGCGGCGAAACCACCGGTGTGACCATTTTGACCACCTTTTTTGCCGATGCGAGCGTAAAACTCTTTACCGTATTTGGCTTTGTTGGTAGCAGCAGCTTTCATGCCGCCAGCTTTGGTTCCAGACATCGTGGACTCCGTTTCTGCCCACCACGATTATACTAATAAAACACACCTCTTTTCAGAGGTTGTGTTTTGATTATAACATAGTGATTAAGGTTTGTCAATAAGTTTTTACCGAACACAAGTTTTTTACTTTCCCGAACAATTTTATTAAAAGTTCTGCACAAATTGTGGAAAAATGGTGTTGACATTATGCGTCACGTGATATATAATAGGGGTAACTTGCGCAGATTAAACTGCGAGGCTGCACAAGTTATATGTATGACCTGGAAAACCGCCCCTCTCAAAACAATAAGGCGGTTTTCTCTTTTTTCTTGCTAAATTCGCCCATCTGGGCGTTTTTTCGCTTTCGCTCTATAGATAATAGCGCTTCAAGCGAAGAAAACACCCATCTGAGCGAATTTAGCTAAGAAAAATCAGTTGACGGACCAACCGAAGATGTGTAAGAAACGTTCTATAAGACTGGGAGAATTTGAGAAGGGTTCTACCTCTGTTTGAGAGGTGTATTCTTCGCCGTTGATGGTGGCGGTGATTCCCTGATCTGATAATTCGATGGCATCGTCATCGCCAGCGGGGGCGAGGACGCGGATAGTCTCGCGAGCGGTAATGTCGTGACGACCGTTCCACCAGGTTTGATAGTAACCTACTACTTCCCCCTCTAATACAACGGTAGTGGGGGTGAGTTCCTCACTTAGCCTTAGGAGCTCGTTTTTGCTCTCTACAAAAGAAGTCTCTCTAGTACTAGCGCCGAGGACCGACAGAGTGACAAAATGCCCTTCCTCTTCGTAAGCACTAATGAGATTATAGCCAGAAACATCGCCGATATAGCCGGTTTTTACCCCCATTACAGAGGTATTATTATTTAAGACTGAACCTAGGATTTTGTTGGTGTTTTGGATCTCCCCGGCCACAGGGACAGTGTGGGACTTTAATCTAACAATTTCTTTTAAAATAGGATCCTTCAGAAGCTCTCCTGCGGCTCGTGAGAGGTCTTCAGCGGTGGAAGTGGTTGTTTCGCTATAACCGCTAGCGTCTACGCCTATAGTAGTGTTATTTAGTCCTAGACGGGCAGTTAAATCCGTAGCATAAGCCTGATACTCTTCTAAGCTGCCAAAAGCCCAGGTAGCAAGGGTGTCCGCCATGTTATTGGAAGAAGCAAGAAAAACAGAGGCGAGAGCATCATACTCACTGATTACTTCACCCATAACGACCGCAGTAGTGGACCCGTTATGGGTACGATACCAAAGATAATGATTGAAAAATTCAGGGGTGATGGTGATATTTTCGCCAGTTTCGCCTTGTTTGAATGGCTTTTTCTCCATGATAGCAAGCCCTAAAATCATTTTGGCAGTAGAAGCAGTGGGCTGAGGAGTAGAGTTCGTTCCCTGGATGATTTTGCCATCTATGGCAATAGCTTTTCCTCTATAATCACCTGGAGGCATCTCTGAAATAACGGGGAGAGATGGTATTTTGACAGTTTGAACTAACTCTACTTCGATATCCAAGGTGAACATTTTGATTATAATGACACCTATGGATATAGCCATGATGGTCAAAACTAACAAAAAGACGGTTTTTCGTTTCATTTTCCCTTATTATAACATTTTTACCAAGTGGTGGCGATGTCGAGCTGAGTGGGGTTAGTTTTGGCAAAATCGCCGGTGTCGCAGACGATGCCAGTGCCGAGACTAGTTTCTACTAGACTACCACGGGGGTGAACGTTTAGATCGGCGGCCACCATGACGTAATTGCCAAACATTTTGACGCCATCATCTCGCACCCAGTAATCACCTTCAAAGCCCATATTATGCATATTCTCTACAACTCGATTCATTTTGAGGTTATAATAAGTTTCTTCACCACTGGGGCCGTTGATGCGGCCGTTGCTGGAATTCAGAACGGCACCGCCCCAACTTGATGGAGCCGGCTCGGGCTCTGGTTCGGGTTCTGATATTGCTTCTGGTTCTTCAATAATCGGTTCGATAACCAGTGGCTCTGGGGCGGGCTCTTCTGGAATTGATTCGGGTTCTGGTGGTGCAAGTGGCTCAAGCATTTCTGGCTCTTCGATCATTTCATAGTCAAGTCCATCCTCAGCATCGCCTCCGTCTTCTGCGCCTTCTTCATTTTCTTCCTCACTCTCATCATTTAAATCGTCACCCCAGTCGTCATCCCAATCACTCTCTTCATTATTTTCGTCATCATCTACAACATTGACATCATCCGATTCTGGAGTGACTGGCATAGGCTCTTCTACCATAGGAGGTGGAGCCATAGTGCTACCTGGATCTATTAAACCTGGGTTGGCATTTTCATTGCTCTCGTTTTCTTCCTCGTTCTCATCTTCTTGGTCTTCATCATCTTCATCTTCAAATTCAAAATTATCTTTATCTTTGTTTTTCTTATGATGATGGTGGTGATGCTCTTCTGCCTCCTCTTCGGAATCTTGCTCTACTGACTGTTCACTTGAAATTTGAGATTCTTGAGGAACAACCGTGTCTACCACTTGAGTATCCAATAATTGAACATCTACCGGTTGGGCGTCTACTATTTGAGCATCAACGGAAGTTTCGGCGGGATTAGTAATTACTGAGTCGATATTCACTGGTTCGGCCGACGGTTTTTCATCGTCTGCTCTTTCGATAACCTTAGTTTCGGTAGTATCTGGTAACCCAGAGGCCATATTGAAGTCTGTCATTGCCTCGTAAATAGTGGACTTAGCAGGATCTTGAGCTTCTTCAACGGCAATCGGACTAGTCTTAGGGATATTTTTTTGGTTCTTTTTTAGAGCTGAGCCACCGAGGCTAGTAGCAGTGATTATAGTAGTCAAACCAGCAAGAACAACACCAGTAAGCAGCCTTTTAATACCACGGTTTTTTTGAGCTTTTTTAGCCACCACTTTTGGTAGGGCTTCCTTTGTTATTAGTCTGACATTTATTTTTTGGCTATCGGGTTCAGGTTTAGCAGGATTACTACGTTCAACATGGCTCCTGTGATCAACAGAGCTTTTGCGTTTGGCGTAAAAATCAGTGCGGGTTTGATTGGCAATTTCATCTGGGTTAATACCGGCAGCGCGAAGCTTTTTTTCAAGCTCGGCTTTTTTCTTTAGTAATTCTTCACGTCTCTTATAAAGCTCCGCCGCTTTTAGAGCTTTATTACCAAAAATCTGACTTCTAGTACGAGGTAATTCAGTGGATTTTTCGACATCCACCTCCTTAGAACCACTGAACGATTCTGGTTTATACATAAGCTTATTATAACATACAGTCTAAAATTAAAAAATCGCCAATAAAGCGATTAGTTCGTGGTGGGGATATATGGACTTGAACCATAGACCTCGTCATTATCAGTGACGCGCTCTAACCAGCTGAGCTATATCCCCATGTTTGGTCGACTTTTAGTAAACTAAAAGTCGTCCATGGGGCGTCGATTCGGAAAATCTCAAATGAATTTGAGATTTTCGCTCATCTCCTACCATGGTGGAGTAACAGGGACTCAAACCCTGGACCTCCGCCTTGCAAAGGCGGCGCTCTAATCAACTGAGCTATTACCCCATAAAAATGTACTAGTGTTTCTATTTTACACCATAGACCCCAAAAAATCAAGATTTATGTTATAATTGGGTTATGGATTTTACTTTTGATTTTGGATGGATGGCCGGAGGACTCGCGATAGCGGCGGTAGGCGCGGCGATAGTATTTTTTCATCGCCAAATCGCCGAGAATTTAGCTAATGGAGTATCTTCTTATGATCATGTCAAATTGTTTGGAGTGATCACGATAGTAGTGGGTCTACTTGTAACGATGAATCTACACACCTTTATCCTAACCTTAATCGTCAATATGATTAGAGGTGGCAATTAATTACCCCAGAGGTTTTGGCGGGTCCATTCATACATAGCGATAGCGGCGGCAGCGCCGACGTTGACGGAACGAGTAGAGCCAAAAGATTCAATATATCTAACGTCGTGAGCGTACTCTAATAATTCTTTGGTAATACCGTTGTTTTCGGAACCAAAAATTAAAGTGGTATTTTTGTTAAAGTTTTTTTCATGAAGAGGCTTGGCGCGCTCTAGGTTATTTTCGATAGCAACTAATTCCCTGTCTTTTTGAGTTTCTAAAAAATCTTCTGGTGTAGGATGATGAACAATTTCTAGATATTTATCTGTACACATAGCACCGCGACGGTTATATTTTTTCTTGCCGATAATATGAACTTTCGCCACATTAAAAGAGTTGGCAGTCCGGACGATAGAGCCGATATTGAAGTCGTGTTCGACATTTTCGATAGCAATTTCTAAATTTTGACGAGTTCTGTTTAGCGCTTCAAAAACTTGTTCGTTGGTCTGACCTTTGTACTCGTCGATTAAATTTCGGGTGTCTTCCATGTGATATAATTATATCATAAGAGGAGACAAGATGAAATTTGATGAATACCAAAAAGCAATTATCAAATATGACACATTTTCTAAATGTTCGCTCTCTGAAGTAGGATTTGTAGAGAAAGTTTTGGGTCTAACTGGGGAGGCTGGCGAAACGGCCGATAAGATTAAGAAAATTTTGAGAGACAAAAATGGCGAGGTGTCGGATGAAGACCGTGAGGCTATTTCAAAAGAGCTTGGGGACGTACTCTGGTATCTAGCTTCGATTGCCAGATATCTTGATATCTCCTTGTCGGAAGTAGCAGAAAAAAATGTTTCAAAATTAGAGGATCGCTATCAACGCAACAAAATTCACGGAGCTGGGGATGAACGATAAAAAAGGCCGGAATTAATCCGGCCTTATATCAAAAGTGTGATTTTTCCAGTGTGGTTCTGTAATCTCCCAAGCGGGTTTTTCGCCTTTTCTATGGTGAAGCGCTCTTAAGACCTCAATATTGATCGTGGCGTATTTCTTGGTATGATTCCTCTCGATTGATTCCGAGAGTCTATTTTTAATGTCTAATGCATTGAAAATTCCCTCTAGATCGAGACCTTTATTCTCGTACTCTTCATCGCTCATGGGAAAACCTGATACCTTAGAGTATTCAACTATCCTATCTACTGCCTCATCGTAACTATAATTTGCCATACTTTTTGCCCCCTTTCTGGCAATAACCAAAAACTACTTCACAACACTTGTGACTTGTTATATTATAGCACAAAATGTTTATTTTTTCAAGAGTTTGCTAGATTTCGATTAGCTCATAGCTGGTGGTGCCAAGGCCGAGAGATTCCGCGTATGGAAGGATGGCGCGGCCTTCGCGGGAGTCGATACGCTCCTCTAAATCTTTGGCACCTTGATCTTTTGAGGCCCAGATAGCGTCGATGAAGGCTTGATCGTTTGCTACGGGATCTAGTGAGGCAAAGATACCGATGTCACTCATCACGGGGTCGCCTTGGTTGGCATCGCAGTCGCAGTCTAGAGAGAGGGCGTTGGCTACGGTGATGTAGACAATTGGCTTATTTTCTTCCCTTAGGTAATCGGCGACGGCGGTAGCAGCTTCGGCCATGGATTCGATGAAATCAATCTGCTTGTGTTTAGAAATCCAGCAAAGTTTGGGACTTTTGGTCTTGCCGCAGGAGTGGATGTAGGCCTTGCCGTTTCTTGAAGCAATGCCAATAGATTGATTCTTGAGGTTGGCGCCAAAGCCACCCATGGCGTGGCCTTTGCCGTGAGCGAGATTGATGATAGCATCGTAGTTTTTGAAATTGTTACCGATGAGGTCGTACTTCAAATGTTTGCCGTTTTTCACTGGGATTTTGAAATCACCTTCGGCATCCATAATGTCGACATCGGCATACTCGGTGAAGCCGTGTTTTTTGGTGACTTTTAGGTGGTCTTCTACGGTGTTTCTGGCACCAGGATAAGCGGTATTACACTCGATAATTGTGCCACTTACAGATTTTACAAAGGGACCGATCAGCTCTGGCTTGAGGTAGCCTTTGGCACCATCTTCACCGGTGGAGACTTTGACGCCGACTTTGTTTTTACCCCCGTTCGTGATATCTACGCCCAAAGCTTCGTAGACTTTTTGTAGACCTTCTGGGGTGATATCCTTAGTGAAATAGACTTTGGCTTTTTCCATGGAACTCCTTTTTCTTATTATACAATGATCTTATTTTGCGTTACTGAGAATTTTTAAAAATTCGGTTGGAGTACAGACTTTGACTGGGGAGTTTTTAAAATCTTTGGCGTTTCTCGTGACTATCATATCAATGTCTTCTCTAATGGCGGATTCGACCATAATTGCATCCTCAAAATCTATACCTCGGCGTTTTCAGGGTTTTGGTTTTTTAGGGCTTCTTCGCGGGCTTTTTTGGCGGCTTCGGGGTCAAATTTGGGAGTTTCTTCTTCTGGGCCATCATCTTTTTCGTCAAAATTGTAGCCGTTGTCGTGGTTTCGGCCATGTTTATCTACTAATGAATTATCGTATCCCTCTGGGAGCTCTAAGTCCCAATCTGGGTTGGTGTGTGGAATATATTCTTTGCCTGGCATTTTATCTCCTCCATCTCATTGGAGTGTTAGGGTTACTCTGGTGGCGTAGGAATACCCTGGTCTACATTTGGCGGTGGCACTGGCACTGGCGGCTTTGGTGGTTTTGAAGTGTTTGAGGATAATGAGTCTGCCGAGGTTGACTGTGTTGGTGATGGTGATAATGTTGATGATGATGGAACATGATCAGGCATTGGATGGTCTTTTAAGAGATGGCCTTTACCATCAACGTAATCATGGTCAGGTGGCACTGGCACTGGCGGCTTTGGTGGTTTTGAAGTGTTTGAGGATAATGAGT
>CAZFVK010000016.1:16853-18781 GCA_964522475.1 uncultured Candidatus Saccharibacteria bacterium
GGCATTGGATGGTCTTTTAAGAGATGGCCTTTACCATCAACGTAATCATGGTCAGCTCGATTCTCAGCATGCTCAAATTGATCAAGATCATCTTCTGTTAGGCCAAAATCTTCTGCTTCCCAAGTGTTTCTTACTTCATGTTCTACCGTTCGGGATTTATATGTGTGCGCTCCGAGAGTAAAAATCCCCGCTCCGATTGCAGCGGCGAGCGCTACGATAGCAAAGGTTTTCTTGATTTTGGCATTATTTTGAATTCTCTCGTAGAGTTCATTGCCAAGCTCCATTCTTTCATATCGCTCGTTTTTGAATTTTTCGTTATTTAGACTATCCCACTCAGTATGATTTTCGCTACCAGATTGGTTTAAATTCGGTTCTTTTTCCATGATTTAAGCCCCTTCTTTCTTTATTTCTTCGATAATCGTTTTTGGATCAATATTGTATTCTCGAAGCAAGGCATTTACCGAATCTTCGGAAATACTGTCATTGTCGATCATATTGTTTATTTTTTTCAGGCCATCTTCGGGCAAAGCTGTTAGTATTTTTTTAATGAATTCATCCGTAATGTTAGCCAATTCTTGTACCTCCGTTTTAATTATGTTGTTTTAATTTTAACATGAATGTCGTTTTTTGTTAATAGTCAGCCCGTTAGATAAATTAGCGCTTGAAGATTTTAAGGAATTCGGCTGGGGTGTAGATTTTGATGGGGCTGTTTTTGAAATCTTTTTTGTTTCTGGTGACGATAACGTCGATATTCTCTCTGATGGCAGATTCAACTAGGACAGCGTCTTCGAAATCTTGGATACTACTTCTGAGTGCGTTGCGACAGTCGGCGTTTGTAGTATCTAAAACATTAAAAACTTCTAGCAGATCTTTTATAATTTCTATGGTTTTCTTTTTGCTATGATTGCGTTTATGTTCTATATAATAGATATCAGTAACATTGCTTGCCGCGATAAAGCCGTTATACTCATTTGCCAAAGAAACTACTCTGCTAGAATTTTCAAAAAAGCCCTGACGCGCTTCTATGGTATCTAGGATGATATTAGTGTCTATGAGAACGTTCATATTTTTTCATTATTCTTTCTGCCTTAATCTCATCTAGCGACATGTATTTGCCTTTTGCTGATCCCATTAGTTTTTTTAGAATTTCTTCTTTTTCCTTTTTATCCATTTTTTCCTTTCTAGCTGAAAAGGGCTCAGTAAGACGAGAAACAATCTTACCGTTTTTGGTAATCAAAATATCTTCCTCCCTAGATTTCATTACATATTTACCGAGATTTTCTTTTAATTCGGTTATTGTTATTTCCATATTCTATCCATCCTTTGCATCTAGTCTAATAAAAATCGTACGATTCGTCAAGGAAATCGTACGATTTTGTAATAGAGTTCTGGTTATACCTCGGTGTTTTCAGGGTTTTGGTTTTTTAGGGCTTCTTCGCGGGCTTTTTGAGCGGCTTCGGGGTCGAATGGTGGAATGTCATCGTCATCGCTATAATCATATTTTTCTCCATCTGGATAGTAACCTCTTTTTCTCCATACTTCATCTGGATCTACTTTTCGAGGCCGATAACCAGTGGTGTCCAAATGCCCGATACCGGGTCCTGTTGGCTCTTCCCGATCCCTGAATTCATTATCCATTAAACTTTCTTTTACTTTTCCCATAGGGGGTTTCCTCCTTTTTTCTTATTATAACAAAAAACCGCCGGGTCGGGACGGTTTTAAGCGTTTAACAATTTAGTTGTGCAATCATTATCTTAGTCCAAAGTGTAAAGCTTGTTGTTACTCCTGAATAAACAGGTGAAGTTATGATTCAAGCTTGCTAATCATAACCGTAACCGACCTGACTATCTGCATCCTAAAGGATTCAGACGTCTAATTCCTTCTCAAGAAAGGAGGTAATCCATCGACACGTTCTCGTACCGATGCCT
>CAZFVK010000017.1:0-18461 GCA_964522475.1 uncultured Candidatus Saccharibacteria bacterium
GTCTTCGCGACACTCAGAAGTCAGTAGTAACCGGTATTGAGGCCTTCCATAAGACTCTCGATCAGGGTCAAGCAGGCGATAACGCTGGTCTACTTCTTCGTGGTATTGAGCGTGATCAGATTGAGCGTGGTCAGGTGATCGCCGCTCCTGGTACGATTACTCCACATACTGAGTTTGAAGCGCAGGTTTACATTCTTAAGAAAGAGGAAGGTGGCCGCCATACTCCATTTTCTAAGGGTTATAAGCCACAGTTCTACTTCCGCACTACCGATGTAACTGGCGAAGTTGAGCTTCCAGCTGACAAAGAAATCGTCATGCCTGGTGACCAAGTAACCTTCAAGGTTAAACTCCTCGCACCTGTCGCTATGAACGATCAAGACCGTTTCGCTATCCGTGAAGGTGGCAAGACTGTCGGTTCCGGTGTGATTACCAAAGTCATAAAATAATATTATTGGGGAGCTCCGCCTCGTCAAGAGTTGCGTTGCCCCCTCGCCGTATCACTAAGTACGGCTCGGTCCGCTACTCACTCTTTCCTCGCGGAGCATCCCTACTAATATCATTTTAACAACTCCCTTAACTGGGGGGTTGTTTTTTGTTGAGAATATGTTATGATATAGATAGTAGGTTTCATTTGGTGGGAGGTGATGCTATGTATTTTTTAAAAATCTTAATTGGTTTCTATAATTCAGCGGAGTATAACTGGTTAATATTATTACTGCTATCGTGGTTGATTTGGCCGGGGATGATGCTTTTGGTCGGAATCATATTTGAATCACGTTTAGTGCCAGTTTGGAAGCATCAAGCAAAAGCGTTTTTGCCGGGAGATTTAGCATTTGGGGTGATTTTTGTAAGTTTAGTTAGTATGTATGCCAAGTCTGGACTAGACTTTCCAATGTATAATATCTGGTTTGGTTGGTTAGTGTTAACCGTGCTTGACCTAGCGGTTTTTCTACCAATCCGCAAGATAGACGTCGCTAATTACCCGCCAAGAGCTAGACGTAGTCCGACAAAGATGGTTCACGATCTAATAGGGTACTTCTTTATACCTATTCTACTAGCCTATTTTGGACTGATGCAAGTATTAATACAATCCTCATTTATTAAAAGACTCTTCTTGATGGAGTGGCTATGTATTGGTGCTGGCGGATTATTCTATTTAGCTTGTCTAATAGCAGATTTGACGGCTGGTTGTACCGCTGAAGATGTCGAATTGCGGCATCCGGAAGATTGGAAACCAATTTGGATTTCAAAAAACCGCTGATATTGGCGGTTTTTACATATGCGAAAAATTTTGTTATAATGGGAGTAGGTAATTGGAGTTATTTATGGCAGAGAAGAAGTCAGCCAAAAAATCAACGGAAACAAATAAAAATGTAGAAACTGAGAAAGCGGAAAAAGTAGAGAAGAAAAAGAGAGGCTGGATTTGGGGACTCGCCGTTGGGTGCGTAGCAATCATAGTGGCGGTAATCGTAGCGATAGTTTTGAATCTAAAGCCAGGCGATCCGTCGGACGTCACGGCGAAGTTATCTTACACAAATTCATTCTTCATTAGTGATGATGGCTATACACTTTGGAATGCCGAGGGGAAGCGTTTAACTGAAGACAAATATGACGCTGCCTCTGATTTTGTGGGTGGCTATGCCTATGTAAAAAAAGGCGACCAGGTTGGTATTATAAAAGATGATGGCAAGATGTCAGTAGAGTTTGGCAAGTACGGCAACATTACGGTGAAAGGAGGGCTATACTTAGCACAGGATGGAAATACGAAGGAATATCAGCTTATTACGGGATTTGGTAAAGTGCTCGCAAAGGGGGCTGATTTGAAAGTTTTCGCAGCGACAGGTTTGGCCGGAGCGGCGGCGGTAGAGTCCGATAATAAGATTAAGCTCTATAATTACTCTGGGAATCTTATTACTGAAACCTCGATAGCAGATGATGCAGATAATCCCGAGCTAAATACCTCGGCGGATTTTGGAATAATATATTACGCTAATCAGAATTTTGTTTTTGATGCGAGGGACGGCAGGCTGATTGCTACATTCGACGGGGAGAGATATAGTTTTGAAGAAGTTTCTGAGGATAGATCGAAGATTTTACTAGAAGATTATGCGGATACTAGCAAATACAAATTGTTGGCTGACGGCAGAGTGTATGACTTAGATGAGATGAAGTATTATGCCTTCACAACACTTAACACTTTGATTGGTTACAACAATACTTCTGAGTTGGCTCTACTTGATAGTGACTATAAAGTGCTAAAGAAAGTCGATTCCTACATAGAAATAAAAGATTCTTACAACTATGCTGTAGAGAATGGTGATAAAGTAGAAATTTATCGTAATGGCGAGAAAATTAAGGAATTCGAAAATGCTGAAGTACCAACCTCTGGGATGCTCTATGAAGATTACTATGCTATCGAGAGCGACGATAAGGCGATGTTCTATAATCTAGATGGTAGCATAGGGATTAACCATGAGTTCAAAGAAATCGCTCGGATGTTTGATTTGCATCATTTAGCAATGGTATCCGACGCGGATAACGAATATTATCTAATCGACAAGAGTGGAAATAAGGTAGCCGATTACACTGCAAGGAGTTTTGCAGTGACTAAGGGTGGTTATGAAGTTAGAAATGCCGACAATAAATATGCTATTGCGAACAAATCGGGGAAGCTCGTATCTGAGTTCGTCTATGATGACACCTATTATCGTAGCTATGCCGAACCGCATAATATTTGGACAGGTGAGAAAGACACAAATTCGTACGATGTGGTTGATGCGGAGAGCGGAAAGGTGGTCGTTTCGGATGTAAACACTTATGATTTTACCGCTAATTACTTCGTGGTAAAAAATAGTGAAGGCAAGAAAGTCTATTACACCTATACTGGTGAAATCTTCTATACGGAAAGCTAATTATCAAACAAAAAAGAAACCAGGACATGTGCCTAATTTCTTTTTCTTCCTGGTTTTTTGGACTTTTCTTTTCCAAAAAAAGTCTAGATGCTTACATTTTGATTTCGGCGTCTACGCCGGCAGGGAGGGAGAGATTTTGAAGGCTCTCGATGGTCTTGGGGGTGGCGTTTAAGATGTCGATTAGGCGCTTGTGGACTTTCATTTCGAAAGCTTCACCACCGGTCTTGTAGACATGTGGGGATTTTACTACTGTGAAGCTACTCCTCTTGGTAGGTAGAGGAATTGGGCCGGATACTTTTGCACCAGTTCTAATAGCGGTATCTACGATTTGGCGAGCACTTTGATCAATTACGCGGTGATCGTAGGCCTTTAGTCTAATCCTAATGGTAAGGCCTTCGGCTTTTTTGGTTTCTGTCATATATTTTCCTTTCTCCTCTATAACCTTAGCCTCGCTCTTAGATGGCCGGCGGTAAGTTTTTAGAGGTAGATGATTAATTTGATATACTTTCATTATACCACACTTTGCTAGAAAAAGCAAGATAGAGTATAATAGACGATATGAGCTTCGCTTCATTCAAGAAACGGTTTTATTTCAGATTGGCGGGGTATTTTCGGCATTTGGCAAATCGAGCTCTGAAGCGGTGGAATCCGCGAATTATTGCGGTTACGGGTTCGGCAGGAAAAACCACGATGCTGAATTTACTGGAGCATGAAATGGGGACAAGAGCCCATTATTCGCATGACGCGAATTCGGCGTTTGGCGTGCCGTTTGATTTGCTCGGTCTTAAAGGGGTAAAATCCTCTAAATTACGCTGGTTTTGGTTGATTTTGGTGGCACCAATTAAATCACTCTATTACAAGCACAGAGAGCCTTTTTATGTAGTAGAGATTGATGGAGAAAGGCCACACGAAGCAGAGTTTCTCGCTGAGTGGCTAAAACCAGAGGTAACAATTTGGGTTTCGGTGGGGTTGTCGCACGCAGTACAGTTTGAAAAGGTAGTGGAAGATGGAGAATACAAGGATTTAAAAAGTGCGATTACTGCGGAGTTTGCGAATTTACCGGAGAATACTAAAAAGCTGGTCTACATCGATGCGGATTCTAAGTTGATGGTGACCGCTTGTAAAGGGATTAAAGCCAAAGTGGTACCGATTAAAAAATCTTTACTCAAAAAATACGTGGTGTATCCGGATTCGACCGATTTTACCTATGGGGATACGACCTTTCACTTCAACCATCCAGAGCCAAAAGATATCGCGTTTAATCTGTTTGTACTACAAGATTTGATGAAATATTTGAAGCTACCGTTTAACCCGGATTTTTCCGAGGTCAAGCAGATGCCGGGGAGAAGTTCGTATTTTGACGGGGTGAAGGGAATTAAAATCGTAGATAGCAGCTATAATGCTCATATGATTTCGATGGCATCGGTGCTCGATATGGTAAAAAGAATGCACGCGGAGAAAAAATGGCTAATTATTGGCGATATCGTAGACCAAGGATCACTCGAAGAGGAAGAACATCGCAAACTCGCCAAATTGATTGCCGACGTGGAACCAGATAAGGTGATTTTGGTGGGACGGAGAACCAAAAAATACACCGCGCCAGAGCTGACACGACTAGGCGTTTCGGTGGTGGCGACTACTGATCCTAAAAAAGCTCTGAGATACATTGAAAACCATATTACCGGCAAAGAAACTTTGGTGTTTAAGGGAAGCCAATACCTAGAGTGGATTATTGAAAAATTGCTAGCTAACCCTGCTGACGCGGATAAACTCTGTCGCCGCGATAAAGGTTCAGTACAGAGAAGAAAGAATTGGGGCCTAGAATAATGGATGACAAGCCAAAAAGACCATACGACCTTTATATAATTCACGGATGGACCTATACGGTGGAGCCGTGGTTTCGGACCCTGAAGATTCTTCAACATGAGGGTGTCAGGGTAAAAATGCTTCACGTGCCAGGACTAACTTCACCATCAGACAAGGTGTTTAAAATCGATGACTACGTAAAATGGGCGGACGAAAACATCCCAGATGGAGCGATTGCTCTCGGGCACTCTAATGGCGGAAGGATTCTTCTAAATCTCTGTGCTAAAAAACCAGACAAGTTAAAATATTTGATTTTATTAGATTCGGCAGGAATTTATGAGGTGACCACCAAGAAAAAGGTGGTGGCAGGTCTTGCCAAAATTGGTAAACCTTTGAAGAAAATCCCAGGCGTAGATAAAGCTTTTCATAGATTTACTGGAACGACGGATTATTCCAAGGCGCCAGAAAATATGAAAAAGACACTAGTAAACATGCTCGAGTCGGATAAAGCTTTGAAGATTGAAGATGTCAAAACCAAGACCTTTATCCTTTGGGGCAAAAAAGATACTACCACACCACCAAGACAGGCCACGATGATCTATGAAAAATTACCCAATGCGGAGCTGAAGTTTTATGCCAATTGGACACATGCGCCATATATTTCTAGCCCAGTAGAGCTAGCCAAAGCTATCCAAAAATTATTGAAAAAATTACAAAAAACTAATAGCAAAAAACCAGCAGAAAAGATTGAAGTACTCGAAGAAAAAACAACCGAGGAGGTAGCTAGTGATTCATAAATATTATTTGGGACTAAATGCTAACGGACCAAAAGTATTTGAGACGCTATTTTCGCATAGCTCTTCTAGGGATTTGCGGGATTTTAATGAATTGCTTGCTAAAAAATATCAAGGTGCTCCGATTTTGGCTAAGAATGGTCGATCAGCACTCGCGATTGCGTTAAAATCTTATTTTGAACCAGGAGATAAGATTATCATAAATGGATTTACTTGCTATGCTGTGTACGAAGCCGTAGTGGATGCGGGAATGACGCCAATTTTTGTAGATATTTCGGACAAGGATTTGAATTTTAATACTAGTATTCTTAAAAAAATCATCAACAAAAACATCAAGGGTATAATTATCCAAAATTCTTTGGGCAATACTATTGACATAGAGGCGATGGAAAAGTTTGCCCGTGAGCATGACTTAGTAATAATTGAAGATTTGGCACATTCGGCAGGAATGAAGTACCCGGATGGGAGAGAAACTGGCACAGTGGGGGCAGCAGCAGTGCTATCTTTTGGTAAGGATAAATCCATCAATACGATTACGGGTGGAGCAGTGATTTTGAGAAGCCCGGTCAAATATGGGGTGGAAGCGCCGTTTAAATCTCCGAAAGTGTCCGAGTTGATGAGGGCGAGATTTTATCCACTTTTTTGTAAAGTTTGTCGGGGTTTGAATTATGTGCATCTGGGTGGAGTTTTGATGCGATTTTTGATTTTGACACATCAAGTAGAAAAGTCAGCGGATAGCAAGCTAGATTTTGTACGACGACCACCAAAATTTGTAGCTAAAATTGCAATGCGACAAATCAAAAATTTTCATCACCGAGGCCAACCAAAACTTCGAGAATTCTATCTAGTAAAAAACCGCGAGGAAGTGCTTTCGAAGCTTAAAAAAGCAGGGTACTATTTTAACTCGTTTTGGTACGAAAAGCCAGTTTCGCCAGTGAGATATTATAAGCAAATCCAATTCCCAGAAAAAGACTGTCCGGAAGCAGTAAGAATTACGGGGCAGGTTATTAATTTTCCGACTTATTATAAGAAACAAGATTTGACGCGAGCCCAAGAAATAATCAAACCATATTTGATTGGAGGTGGAGATGATTAGTTGGGATGAGGTAGTAAAAAAATATCCGGAAGCAAATTTTCTACAATCACCAGAGTATGGAAAAGTGAATGAGATTTTGGGATGTAAAGTTTTTGAAGAAGATTTTGACGGAAAGGCTTGGGCGCTTATGATTGTTCGGAATGCTAAACGAGGGCGATACCTAGAAATCCCTTGTGGACCGCTGGTGGATTGGAGCAATCAAAAATTAGTAAATGAAATTTTTAAGCGAACTGTCGAAATTGCTCACAGTGAAAAATGCGTGTTTATTCGCATCAGACCACAACTTTTGATGAATCTAGAGAATATGAAACTCCTGGAAAAGATGGGGTTAGAAAAGTCACCGATGCACCTTGCCGCAGAACATACCGTAATGATTGATCTTCTAAAATCCGAAGGAGAACTACTAGCTAATATGCGACGGCAGACTAGATATGAAGTAAGAAGGGCAGATAAACTAGGGATTGAAGTTTTGAAGAGTAACAGCCAAGCGATTTTTGAGGAATTTCAGGCTTGTCAAGCAGAAACAGCCAGGAGGCAAAATTTTGTACCACCGACACTCAAGACTTTGCTGGCAGAAAGAGAGGCTTTTGGTGATAAAATCGTGATTTATAAAGCGATGAGTGAAGGAAAGCCCGTGGCATATGGACTTGTAATTAAAAGTGGGCTTGAGGCGGATTACTATGAAGCAGCTTCGACCGAACTAAATCGCAAACTTCCGGGTGCTTATGCGCTCCTGTGGCAGGCAATGAAAGACCTGAAAGCAGAAGGATACGAAAGATTTAACCTCTGGGGAATTGCGCCAGCAGACCAGCCCAATCACCGCTATGCAGGAGTAACCACCTTCAAGACTGGGTTTGGCGGGGAAGTGATGGAATTTGTGCCGGCTCATGATTTGGTGATTTCCAAAATCAAATACCTCAAAAATTTGACAGTAGAAACAATTAGAAAGAAACGGAGACATCTATGAGTCTTGAAATAATTGATGCTAATTCTCGTGAGGAATGGGATGGATTTGTAGCCAAACGTCCAGAAGCGAATTTTTTGCAGAGCTGGGATTTTTATGAATTCCACATTGCGCGAGGCAAAAAAGTAGTGCGACGGCTATTTTTCGACGATAAAAAAATCGTGGGGGCTTATGCTGGAGTGGTAGAAACAGCTAAGCGCGGGACGTATATGGCGATTGCAGGTGGACCGCTGATTGATTGGAGTAACTCAAAACTTGTAAAAGCGATTTTTGAGGATATTCGGGCGGAAGGATTGAAACATAAGTGTGTATTTGTAAGAGTGCGGCCACAACTAGAATTATCCGAAAAATCTCTCAAAATCATGGCCTCAAATGGTCTAGCAAAGGCACCGATGTACCTTTCGGTGGAATATGCTGGGATACTTGATCTTCATAAATCTGAAGAAGAGATTTTGGCGGGAGCTTCCCAAGGATTTAGGAGAAAATTACGCAAGGCCGAGAAAAACGAAATCGAGATCACCGCTTCGGCGACAGACTCTGATATTAAAGATTTTTGCAAGCTTGAGAAACTACATTCTGAAAGGCAAAAATACGTGGCGTTTTCTTCTGATTTTTTGACCAAACAATTTGAAGCGTTCAAAGCGAACAACGAAGTTTTGATTTATACGGCGAGAAAAGACGGGGAAATTCTCGCACAAAATTTTATGATTTTTTATGGGCCGGAAGCGAGCTATCATTACGGGGTGTCGTCTCAGCTTGGCACAAAATACTCCGCCGCGCCGTTACTTCATCTTGCCGCGATGAAAGAAGCAAGGGAGCGGGGAATTATGCGCTACAACCTCTGGGGGATAGTAGGAAAAGACGAAACTGAACATAGGTTTTATGGGGTTTCGGAGTTTAAGAGGTCGTTTGGTTGCGAGGAATTTAAATACACGCCGGCACATGATTTGATTTTGAATCCGCTGAAATACAAACTAAACAAACTTGTCGAAAACGCCCGCAAGAAAAAGCGGAAAGTGTGATATAATATAAGCATAAGTATTAAAAAGGGCACTATTTTATGGCACATATAAATAGAAGATACATTGATAAACATTGGTCGGTCTTTATTTTTCGGGGGCTGCTCGCGGCAACTTTTGGTATAATCGCTTTGTTTGGCGCTATGACTGATTTTGAAATTATGATTTCTGTAGTAAGTATATTCTTACTGATTATGGGGATTGTGGATTCAGTGAGCGCACTTTATGCTTCGGTCAAAAAGCATGGTTGGCTAAATTCTGTAATTGATGCTTTGATTGACATTGCGGCGGCGCTTGGATTGCTTTTCTTTGCCAAAGACAACATTGTAGTAGGACTAGTAATTATTGCGATATATACTATCGCCTCTGGTTTGATTGATATTTTCCACGGATTCCTTTCTACGGTGGACCCAACGGACCGGTTTATCAGGGTTTTGACAGGAGTACTTGGCTGTGTAATGGGGATAGTGATCATCAACGCTGGTGAGTTTGAAATGATGACTTTTCTTCGATTTTTCGGAGCGTACATGCTGATTGTAGGGGTGACTAGTTTAATTTATGGCGTCCATAACCGTTCTCAAGAGATGGAAGACAAAACTGCGCGAAAACAGGTAGTTAGAAAAAAGAAAAACCATAAGAAAAAAGCTTGACCGCACTAGGAGCGCGAGAGAGAAACGAATTTTATTCGTTTCTCCGAGCCGACGACGTGCGGACAACATTTTCCTTTGGAAAATGTTGACATTTTAGCATAAGTGTGATATAATTAGGGGTAGACACTAAAAATAGCATCTGGTGGGAGGTGATAAGATGTCAGCACGTTTAGGAGATGGAATTAATATTCGGAAGGATAGGCCTAAGGGCACCATGATCGTAAAAAGAATCATCAACTTAACTAATATTGATCTGACTTTTTATGATCAATTTGGAAGTTTGATAACTTTACACCCGGAGCAATTGAAGCTCCAACATGGTGGGAAGTTGCCGATCATCGGTGATAGTACCTATATCGCCGTTGACGAGAGCGTAGATAAGGAACTCTTGTCAAAGATTGAGGCCGATGACGACTACAAAAGCAGAATGGTTACTCCTCATTCAATCGGAAAAATCCGTGATAATAAGGAAGGGTACCATTTTATAGCCACCGGACGGTCCGGTAGAAAGTTTTTTGTGATAACCAGTAGTGGCGCAAAGATATCCCAAAGATTATAATTCCACCCAGCCCAGAATATTAGATTCTGGGCTTTTTCCTGCTTAAATATGCTATAATTAGGTTTTAAGGAGAACTATGAAAACTGTCAAAAAAGCAATTATTACTGACGCGGGGTTTGCCAGTCGGTATTTGCCGATTACCAAAACAATTCCAAAAGCGATGGTGCCAATCGGCGCGAAACCTGCTATGCAACTGTGTGTGGAAGAGTGTGTAGCGGCTGGAATTGAAGAAATTATTATCGTAGCCACGCCAGACACCATGGCAAAGGACATTTACGATAATTATTTCCACGACAAGGCAGAAAACGTAGAAAAATTGCTGGAAAAACAAGGTAAATCTGAGCGGTTTGAGCCAGTAAAAGAAGTTCTTAATTTTCCAAAAATTACTGTAATTGAGCAGGACAAGAATCTGCCCTATGGCAATGGTTCGCCAATTGTATCAGCCAAAGATTTTGTAAAAGACGAAGAGGCTTTTGTGGTTTTATATAGCGATGATTTGATTTTTGGAAATTCAGACGTCAAAACTTTGATTGAGACTTATAATGCTAATAGGGAAGCTAAAGCTATAATTGCGGTAACTGAAATGCCAGAATCGGCTTGGCATAAATATGGTATGGTGGCTTTGAAGGACAATGGTACTCTTTCTCATATCGTAGAGAAGCCCAAGACTCCAGATCTTTCACCAAGCAATCTAACGAGCTACGGAAGATATTTACTCACACCAGAGGTGTTTGAATATTTAGTCCCGACCAACACTGGCCTTGACGGAGAACTTTGGACGGTGGACGCCATCACCAAATTAGCCGAACATGGAGATGTTTTGGTAGCAAAAAGCAATGGTAAATGGATGACCACAGGCGATCCAAAGAATTATTTTATGACACTTCTAAAATACGTACTGGACAACACCGATTACGCAGATGAAGTGATTGAAGTATGCTATAATAAGTTAAAGGAGATTAATCAATGAATGTAGCAGAATGGATATTAGTAGTAATATTATCGATTACTTTATTTATTTTCTTGGTCGTCGGAATAGTTTTGATGGTGAAGTTACTTGGAGTAGCAGATGAAGCTAAACGAGTAGTAATCAAAAGTCAAGATATCGCCGAAAATGCCAACGGCGTGGTATCAAATGTACGCGGAATGACTTCTATTGGTGGAGTAGTCCAAACTTTTGTAGATAAATACGTAGAGCCAAAATTAAAAGAAGATAAGAAGTCTACTAAAAAGGAGGTTTAATGGTAGAGAAAAAAGCAGAAGCTAAAAAAACAACTAAAAAATCAGGTAAGGAGACTGAAATGTGTGAAAAAAAGAGTAGTGGAAAAGGTAAATTTTTGCTCGGCGCAGCGTTTGGCGCAATTGCCGGAGCAGCTGCTGGGCATTTTATTTCTAAGAAAGCTCGCGAAGTAGCCGAGGAGGAGGCTAAAGAAGAAGCTGAACTCGAAAAAGCTGCCAAAACTATCGAAAAGCAAGCAGAAAAATCTGAGAAATCCGAAAAGAAAGCTTCGAAAAAATAGTTAGGGGTCTAGCATGAAGCTAAAGCCCTCGGATTTTGTGCACCTACATAATCACACCCATTATTCGCTTCTCGATGGGCTAACTAAGGTGCCTGAGTTGGTTGATTTCGTCAAAAATGACGGAATGGAAGCTGTAGCAGTAACCGACCATGGCACGATGAGCGGACTGGTGGAGCTTTATGAGTGCTGTGATGCGGCTGGAATTAAGCCGATTTTGGGGTTAGAGGCATATGTAGCAGCCAGGAAACGAACAGACAAGACTCCGGAACACGACAAGAGACGTTTTCATATTACTTTGCTTGCGATGGATAACCAAGGATACGAAAACCTCTGCCGAATTATGAGTGATGCGGAAATTGAGGGAAAGTATTACAAACCGCGCACCGACCATGAAATGTTGGAAAAATACAACGAAGGGATAATTTGCCTCTCTGGCTGTATGGGCTCGGAAATTTCCGAGGCGATTAGGGCGGGGGACGACGAAAGAGCTTATAAACTGATTGACTGGTATAAAAAAGTTTTTAAAGACCGTTTTTATCTAGAAATGCAAGACCACGGACATCCTTTGTCTTCTACCCACTCAGAAGAACAGAAAAAGGTCAACGATTGGCACATGAAACACGCCAAGGAGCTAGGGTTACCTCTGGTGGTAACTTGTGATGCGCACTACCTAAACAAAGAAGATCAAGATGCGCACGAGGTACTTCTTTGTGTTGGGACCGCCGCGAATCTTTCCGATACTAAGCGGATGACACTCAAAGATTACGATCTTCATGTAATACCGGCGGAGGAGATTATTGCGCACTGGGAGGACACCTGCCCAGAGGCGGTCCTTAATACCAAAAAAATCGCCGACCGTTGTAATGTAGATTTACAACTGGGGCGGATTTTGATTCCAAAATTCCCAGTACCGGATGGCGAAGACGAAAAATCCTACCTTGATAAGCTAGTTTTTCAAGGTTTGGTTTATCGTTACGGTGGCAAAAAATTGGACGAAACCACTGATTTGTCTGTAGAAGATTGTCGCAAAATCCTAACCGAAGTAGATAAAGAACGGGATGAAAATCACCAGATTTTGCCGCGGATTGACTATGAGCTCTCGGTGGTCGACCACATGGGATATAATGGATACTTTTTGATTGTCCAAGACTTTATTAACTGGGGAAAATCTCAAAGAATTGTGTATGGGCCAGGAAGAGGTTCAGCGGCTGGGGCGATTCTAGCCTACGCTCTTAGAATTACTGATCTCGACCCCTTGAAGTACGACCTACTTTTTGAAAGATTTTTGAACCCTGATAGAGTCAGTATGCCAGATATCGATACCGATATTCAGGATACCAGGCGAGATGAGGTGATTGAGTATTGTACGCGCAAATATGGCGATGGGCGAGTATCTAATATTGCGACTTTTGGTAAAATGATGGCCAAAAACGCCGTGCGAGATGTGGCGAGAGTGCTCGAAGTCCCCTATGCGGAAGCAGACAGACTAGCAAAAATGGTGCCAGACCCGGTACAAGGTCATCATGTACATCTAGCAGATGCAATTAAGAATGTGCCAGAACTCAAGCAAGAGTATGAAACCAACCCTACATCTAAGCAAGTGATTGATTATGCTTCGAGGCTTGAGGGGACGATTCGAAATCACGGCGTACATGCCTGTGGGGTGATTATTGCGCCAGATGATCTCGTAAAGTTTTTGCCTCTAGAAGTGTCCGCTAAAGGACCGATTGCAGCACAATTTCCGATGACACAGGTAGAAGAACTGGGGCTTCTTAAGATGGACTTTCTCGGTTTATCAAATCTTTCCGTGATTAACAATGCGCTAAGGATGATTCGGAAAGTTTATCATGACGATATTGATATGAGCCAGCTACCGCTGGACGACGAAGAAACCTACAAACTCTTCCAGAGAGCTGAAACCACCGGAGTATTCCAGCTAGAATCGGCCGGAATGAAGAAATATTTGAAGGACTTAAAGGCGTCTTCATTTGAGGATATTATCGCGATGGTGGCGCTGTATCGTCCGGGGCCAATGCAGTTCATTGATTCGTTTATTCGGCGAAAACACGGTGAGGAAGAAATTACTTATCTTCACCCGGGACTAGAAAATTCACTTAAAAGCACCTATGGAATTATGATTTACCAAGAGCAGTTCATGCAGATTTCCAAGGAATGGTGTGGATTTACTGGTGGGCAGGCAGATACGCTCCGTAAGGCAGTGGGGAAGAAAAAAATTAAATTAATGGAAAAGGTAAAGCCAGAGTTTATTAAAGGGGCAGTGGAAGTAGGTGGGGCAACTGAAGAAATTGCCGAGAAATTTTGGTCGCAACTTCTGGATTTTGCGAATTATTGTTTTAACAAATCTCACGCAGCGTGCTATGCGTTAATTGCCTATTGGACGGCATACTTAAAAGCGCATTATCCGGATGCTTTTATGGCGGCTCTCATGACTTCGGATATGCGTTGGACAGAGAAGCTGGCGCCGGAAATTTCCGAATGTAAAAGAATGGGGCTAAAGGTGCTGGGGCCCGATATTAATCAGTCCTATGGTGATTTTGGTATTGTGGGCGGCGAAAAAACCATTCGGTTTGGGCTTTCGGGTGTAAAAAATGTAGGAAAGGCCTTAATTGAAGAAATTGTAATTCCAGAAAGAGACAAAAACGGCCCGTTTAAGTCGGTGTGTGACTTTGCGAAGCGGGTGGATTCTACAAAATTCAACAAAAAAACCTGGGAAGCGGCAATTAAGACAGGGGCGTTTGACAGTTTTGGCTATTCACGCTCGGATTTACTCTTTAATTTGGAAGCGATCCAGAACTATGGTGCGAGATCGCAAAAAGATACCAAAACCGGACAACTGGATCTTTTCTCGATGATGGGCAAAGCCGGAGAAATTCCTGAGCCAAAAATCGAACCAGCGCCTAAACAATATTCCAATAAAGAGCAGCTGCTCTGGGAGCGAGATTTGATGGGGCTTTATCTCTCGGCCCATCCACTGGACAAATATGATATTTATTTTGATGAACAAACCCACCCGATGGGGATGGTTTGCCCGGAGAATCAGGACAAAACAGTAGTGGTGGGAGGAATCATCACGGATGTCCGCACGATTTTGACTTCTAAGGGCGATAAGATGGCGTTTGTTAAAATCGGGAATAAAACCAGAGAAATAGAAGTAATCGTATTTCCAAAAACTTATGCCACCTGTGGGGCTAAGCTAGAAGTAGACAACGTGGTGAGGATACAAGGACAGGTAGATGCTAAGAATAAAGACGGCACGATGGGGAGTGACGCCAAAATCAAGGCAGAGGTAGTTGAACTAGTGTCGGATGATTTTTTGGAAAGTTATAAATCTACCGGTACCAAACTAGCGCAACCCTGGATGGATAAACAACCCGAGGGTAAAGACCGTTGGCGGAGAAAGCCGTCTTCTGGAATAGAAGCTTTGAAGGTGGCTAAGAAGCCCCCCAAGGACCCAAGGAAACAAAAACTGTTTCTTTTGATTGAAAATATGGATGACACGGAAATGCTCTCTAAAATTCGGCGACTGGCAGATGAATATGCGGGGATGCAGGAAGTCGTGATGGTAACAATTGAAGATGGCGAGAAAAAAGCGCTCAAAATGCCATTTAGAATAGATATTTGCTCGGATCTTCTAGACGAGCTAGAGCCACTACTTGGCAAAACCTCTGTAAAAGTAGTATAATTAAGCTGTGAAGAAGAAAAAGGTGTCAGATTCTGTAACGGTGAATCGACGGGCTCACTACGATTATCAGCTCGGCGAGGAACTGGTCTGTGGAATGAGTCTAACTGGACCGCAAGTGAGGCTAATTCGTGATCACCATGTACAGCTAAAGGGATCTTATGTGACGATTAGAAATGGGGGACTGTGGCTCTATGGGCTGACACTGGGAGCAGATACAGCTGCGGATATTAGATTACTTGCCACAAAGAAGCAAATTGCCGCGCTCGAACGGGCCAAAGTAGCTGGTTCTACGATTGTGCCAGTGAAGCTTCTTGGTGGAGGAAGACACATTAAGCTAGTAGTGGCAGTTGGTAAAGGCAAGAAAAAATACGATAAACGCGAGACCATCAAAAAACGAGATATAGATAGAGGTAGATATGCTTAAAATTTTCTCTTGGAATGTGAATGGGATAAGGGCAGTGCTGAATAAGGGGGCGTTACAGTCGTTTATTTCGGAATACCGGCCGGACATTCTGTGTCTTCAAGAAACCAAGGCCAAGCCAGGCCAGGCCGAAGTGGATTTGCCGGAATATGAAGAAATTTGGAACTCGGCAGAGCGAGCTGGATATTCTGGTACTGCGATTTTTACCAAGATAAAGCCAGTAAAAATTCTAACTGATTTTGAAATAAATTCAAAAGATAATTACGGTGATTTGAACAAAGAGGGGCGGGTACAAGTGGCGGAATTTGAAGATTTTTATCTCGTGAATGTTTATACACCAAATTCCAAGCACGATTTGTCACGACTTAAGCTGCGTTACGAGAGTTGGGATCCGGAGTTTTTGAACTTGCTCAAAGAGCTAGAGAAGACGAAGCCGGTGGTGACTTGTGGAGATTTCAATGCGGCGCATACAGAGATTGACCTCGCAAGACCAAAGGACAACGAGAGAAATGCTGGCTACACCGAGGAAGAAAGAGAGGGAATTTCAAATATTCTCGCGGCAGGGTTTCTTGATACATTTAGAGTTTTTCATCCGAATGAAGTCGGTAGATACACTTGGTGGACTTGGCGGGCAAACGCTAGAGTGCGGAATATCGGTTGGCGGATTGACTATTTCTTTGTGTCGGAAAGTTTGAAGAAAAATCTGAAGTCGGCGGAGATTTATGAGAGCGTGATGGGGTCAGACCACTGTCCGGTATCAATTGACCTTGATTTTGATGGGGAAAAATAATGGATTTTCTAGAAAAAATTAACGAAAACCCCTACGCAGACCTTTATTTTAATATTCCAGAAGAGCAAAAAATCGGCACGGCCGCGGTAATTGGAGGAAATGGACAAAATTTCCGCACGGTGATAAAAACGGCGGAGTTTGTGGCTGCTAAGTTCCCTTTGAGGGAACTAAAGGTAGTTCTGCCGGACAGCTTGAAAGGAAAACTGCCACCGCTCGATAATTTAGTGTTCTTAAGAACGACCGATGTAGGATCTTTTGATGATATGGAAGGTTTGAAGGCAGCAATAGAAGCGGGCGATTTTTCACTCATCATCGGAGATTTATCCAAAAATACTATCACTCGCGGAGCGTTTGAAAGCGCCTTTAATTCTTCCGCAAAACCCATGATTTTGACCAGGGATAGCGTGGACCTACTCGCCGAAATGAAGCTGGAGAGAATCTTGATGCGAGAGAATCTGACGATTTTTGGTTCACTAGTCCAATGGCAAAAAATTTTTAAGAACGTATATTATCCCAAGATGTTAATGGTGACGCAACCTTTGATACAAGTGGCAGAAGCCTTTCATAAATTTACCCTTAGCTACCCAGTTCAAGTAGCGACGCTACATGATGGGCAGATTTTGATTTCCAAAAACGGCCGGGTGATAGTAGTACCACTAGCAAAATCCGGATATTCACCACTGACGATTTGGAACGGTGAACTAGCTGGCAAAATTATGGCGCTAAACCTTTACAACCCAGATAAGTTCCTAGAAGCCACCGTAGCGGCATTATTTTTTAGATAGTTTTTGCTCGATATCCACGGCATCGCGTGAAATATTGTGGCGGCGCTGAGACAAGAAAAACCAAAAGAAGAGAGAGCCGGCTAGACCGATTCCCATGATGACGTTTTTGGTAACTAAAGACCATTCGGAAGCATAAAGAGTCCAAACAGCAACGGTAAAGAGCAGAGCAAGATAGATATTGCGCCTGGTGAGGACGATAGTTTTTGCGAGTTTGAAATTTTTGTGCATAAGGGAATTTTTGGTACAATCGTCGGGGTGACCCATAAATTTGCCGTAGATGATAAATTCGAGGATTGTAGCGATTAGCGGATAAGTGGCGAACATAACAATGCCGGCAATCTGATTAACACGAAGGGTAAAGAATAATACCATAGCAAAAGCAATCAAACCATCCGCAAACATATCGTATTTGGCGGCATATTTGCGATATTTTGGGGTTTTGTTTTTGGGAAAAGGAAATTTGGTGGCACAAGTACCATCGAGAGCATCAGTGATTTCGCCGATCATATAGACAATAAAAGCAGCGTGGATGGGTGCATCTGTAAAAGCCATAATTAAAAGTGCTATCCCAAGGCCGATACGAGAAAATGTCAAAATATCCGCTAAGTATCTCATGATTTTATATACCTTTCTAGTTTATTAATAATATTAGAGATTCTAACCTCGTCTCGGTGAGCCAGCATAGCTCTAGACATTTGCTGGATTTTTTCGGGATGGCTCATTAAATCATTGAGGGCAGCGGCAATATCATCCGAATTGGGGCCTTTAGTAAGGATGGAACCGGCTTTTGGTACCACTTCGGACATATCCGGGTCGACAAATAGCACCGGAGTACCGGCAGATTCCGCCTCGATCAAAGTCATTGGGTAATTATCAAAATTATAAGAAATCAGCACATCTAGGTGACTTTTCACTATCTCTGGATAGACGGTTTTGAAACCTTTGACACCGTGAAAATGGACATTTAAATGATATTTTTTGGCGAAATTCTGAGCTCTCCTTAGGTCATTACCATCGCCATAGACGTTAAGGCGGTATTTACCCTCTACTTTTGTAAGGGCTTGTAAAAACGGCAAGATGCGCTTTTCGGCAGATACGCGAGAGTGCCAGATGATTTTCATTTCTTCGCCTGATTTGAGAGCTCTAGGAGTGAGATTGGAAATGAAATTTTTGTCCAAAATACCGTTGGGGAGAGTTTTGAAAGGTTTTTTGACGCCGTAATGTAAGAGTTTTTTCTTGAAATGCTCGGAGGGAGTAAGGACGAGGTCAGCGTAGTTTGCGTGATTAACCATCAGAGTCCACATTTTGGCAGCAGCCACCGTGGTAGCAAGATAATTGTCTCGTTTGATTTTGGTATGGTGGGGAAGATACCAGGAGTGGAACCAGTTAAGAAGTATAGCTACAATAGTTTTTAACCCGTAAGGAACCAGATTTTGCTCGCC
>CAZFVK010000018.1:0-18431 GCA_964522475.1 uncultured Candidatus Saccharibacteria bacterium
TACCGGTACCTCCGCTATATGTCCCATAGCACTCACCCCCACTGGTGCCTTTCCCCACCATCCTTCAAGAACTCTGTGTCATAGTGAATGTATTAAGAGCTTGATACTTTAGCGGATGTAGAGGCCATACTAGGAGGCCTGGACACACCGCACGTAGAGCCCATTGAGGCGGTTGTTGCCATTGGTATATAGGCTACTACCATAGTAAACCAGGAAGTACCGCGACGCACCATTATACACAGTACTGCCCCACCAGTGCCCGTACGTAGACTCATCGTGCAGCGTACCATTGCCGTAATACCCGCCCAGGACTGGGGAGAAGTTTGATATATAGGTGCTGCTTCCGGGTTTTTCGCCACCAATAGTATCAATCTGGTCTTTACTTGGCAAGGTCCAGCCTTTTGGGCAGATGGATTGGGTTGCTGTAGTTGTAGACGAGGTCGTAAGAAATGTATCCTAAGCTAAAATAACAGAGGTAAAACTAATAGTTTTTCACAAGCAGATAGGAGTTTTCCACAGGCTAGAATAGACCCTAATAGTAGAGCTTTGTTTTTATCAATTTTAGATAATTTTTGGCCGCTACCCGGAAATTGTCCAGTTCAGAGCCAGATAATTTCTCATACTTTTGCCCACTTACCCGTTTAAACACTCCTGCTGGTCTTACTTCGTAGCGGATAATCATCTCCTGCGGCAAGCCGGCTTTGTCCAGCCAGCTTTCGTACCAAATCCAAACGTTTTTCTTGTGCTCAAAAAAACCTCTCTGTCGGCCAGCCGGTACTGGCCCAAAAATTGTGCTCCCCCACTTAGACTCCAAATCCATCAAATCATTGTATGATAACCCATTGAAATAGCGAGGAGTCAGGAGTTTCTTCTGCTTCTTAGCGAGTTTTTTCTGCTTTCTTACTGACAATTTCTTTTCCGACATTCTTCAATCTCCTCTGAGATAGCGTTTAATTCTTGGAAAATTTCAAGAGACTCTTTGGTAGGCTCAAATTTATCCGTGTCAAAATCAATCACCCCGCCACGCTTAAACGCCGGTGTCATCGAATCTGAATAATCTTTGCGCATTCTCTGTTGTCTCCCGTTCTACTATTTCAAAATCTAGGGCTAATTTTTCGCTCAGCCACTTAGCAATTTCGCGAATATAACCACATTCATTTATTATACCACGAAATGGCATAGGAGTCAAGAAGGGCGCATCTGTTTCGAGTAAAATTCGCTCCAAAGGCGGAGTTGGCAAAGTCGAATATGTCGCCATTCCATTTACTCCTATATAAAAATCTGTTTCGGAGAGAATCCGCTTCAAGTTTTTCTTGTTATCCGAAAAGGAATGTAGCACCCCTCTAATCCCTGGAAAATTTGCCACTACTGGAAAAAAATCCTCAAACGCTTCTCGTACATGGAACGACACCGGCAAATTATTATCGGAGGCAAGCTGTAACATCTGCTCAAACAACTTGATCTGCGCCTCACGATTATACCCCTCATAATGATAATCCAACCCAACCTCGCCAATTGCGACAGGGCGGGTGGTTGAAACCTGTTTTTTCTGAAGCATAAAGTCCTGATTTGAATTTTCAATAGGTGAAACCTCCTCACAGTACTCGGGGTGTACGCCATAAGTCCAATAAACATCATTATGTGAGACGGCAAAATCGCGTGCGTTTATAGAATCTTCTGGTGAAGTCCCAATACAAACAATTTTTAAGACGCCCTTTTCATGCGCACGCTCCAGCATTTCTTCTGCCTGAGCCTCTGTAAAAAACTCCCGATCGTGTAAATGGCAATGCGTATCTACAAGATAATTACTGGGCACGGTTTTCTCGCTTCCGTTTAATCGGATCAAGTTGGCGTTTACGCAGTCTCAACGATTGTGGTGTAACCTCTAGAAGCTCATCGTCAAGTAAAAAATCTAGACATTGCTCTAGAGAAAGCTGTGTATAGGGTGTAAGCTGAATTGCCCCGTCCGATGCGTGTGTCCGCATATTAGTAAGCTGTTTTTCCCGACAAACATTAAAATCCAAATCTTCCTTTTTATTAGAGAGTCCCACAATCATCCCCTGATACACCGGCACCTGTGGTGGAATATAGAGCGTTCCGCGTGCCTGCGCTGCGTCCAATGCATAAGCCGTCGAAACACCATCCTCCGAAGCAATTAAAGCCCCATTTCTCTCTGGGCGATATTTAACATCTACTGGTCTGTACCCAGACGGAATTGAAGACATAATTACTGTACCCTTGGTGGCAGTGAGAAGGTTATTCCTAAGCCCAATCAAAGCCGCTGTAGAAATCTCATAAACAAACCGAGTTGTGCCAGAAGTAGTAATCTCCTGTGATTTGAGCTCAGCTTTTCTGATTCCCAGTTCTTGAGATACGGCCCCTACGAATTCCGGTGATACTTCAATAGTTAGAGACTCTATAGGTTCACTCTTTACTCCATCAATTTCGCGATAAACTACCTCTGGGCGCCCTGCTTCTAGTTCGTAACCTTCGCGCCGCATTGTCTCAATCAATACGGATAGGTGCAGCTCTCCTCTACCAGACACCTTGTAGCCTAAGCCATCCGGCTGAATCTTAAGAGCGATGTTTGTCTCAAGCTCCTTTTCGAGCCTTTCAGCAATTTGTCGTGAAGTCGTAAATTCGCCTTCACGCCCCTTAAGAGGCGAAGTATTTGGCCCAATATAAATCGAAAGCGTCGGTGCTTCTAGTTCAATTGTCGGCAAAGCTTCTGGATTATCTCCGGTAGCAATTGTGTCGCCAATGTTCGCTTCGGAAACACCTGTGATTGCCACAATATCACCAGCAATCGCTTCGGGCACTTCCTCTTTCCCTAGCCCTTTATAGATGAACAAATTTTCAATCTTACCGTTTTTGATCTTATCGTTACTTAAGACCTTTACCGACATTCCTTTTTTGAGTTTCCCTTTGAAGATTTTGCCGATACAATATTTGCCAAGATAATTATCTGCCGCGAGTGCTGCTACGAGAAGTTGCGCAGATTCCGCATCAGGATCTACCGAAGGTGCTGGAATATCATTGATAATTGATTCAAAAATCACTGAAAGGTCATTATCTAGCTCGGTAGTTTTGCCCGCTTTCCCCTCGCGCGCAATCGCATAATAAACTGGATAAAATAGTTGAGATTCGTCCGTAGCTAGTTCCAAAAATAAGCTCTCCACCTCCGACAAAACTTCATTAATCCTTGCCGCCGGCTTATCGATTTTGTTAATCACTACTACAGGCTTCAGCCCCAAATCTAGCGCCTTAGAAAGCACGAATTTGGTCTGCGGCATCGGGCCTTCTTGAGCGTCCACAATGAGTAGTACCCCGTCTGCCATATTTAGTGTCCGCTCTACCTCACCCGAAAAATCCGCGTGTCCTGGCGTATCAATAATATTAATTTTATAACCATTATAGTGGACGCAGGTCTGTTTGGCAGTAATCGTAATTCCCCGCTCGTGCTCCTGGTCCATCGAATCCATAATCAAAGTCTGAGACATTTCGGCTTGATTATCACGAAAAGTATGGGACTGCTTCAAAAGCCCATCCACAAGTGTAGTTTTGCCATGGTCTACGTGTGCAATAATCGCCACATTCCGAATTTTGTCTTTTTCTAAAACCATAAAGGTAATTATAACACGAAATGACAAAATACTCAATATATGGTATAACCAAATATATGGCAAAAAACTTAAGCCCCAATCAGATTTACGAACCCAAACGCTGCTGGGTAGGCGATCAACACAAGATTTGCTATGATACCAAAGAAGAAGCCGAAGCTGCCGCTCGTATTGCTGAATATGATCATCATCTAAAGATTAAATTAGGTGTCTATAAATGCGAATACGGCGACCACTGGCACCTTACTGCTTCCCAGTATTAGGCGCCTTAGGAATCGGTAGGCTGCCATACCCGCTATTTACACCATGCTCATCAGCCATATTTATGGTTGTGCTTAGTCCTCTTCTAGTTTCGGATAGCGGCACTAGAGTTACTATATTTTCTGTTGACCAATCCAAATTATCCAGTATGATTTCATTTGTGTCTGTTAGCCCTAATATTAAATCATTTAGTGCTACCAGTGTTTTTGTTCCAGTATTTTTCCAAGTTAATTTTGCTCGATTGGGCGATATTTTCTCCCACTTTACGTCAGAGATTTCTGGTAAAATTACGTTTTCATTTTCCTCTTCCACTCTCGGCAAACTGTCAAATCTTGTGATAATCATATCTGTCAGTGAAGACAAATCACTGTCAATAGAAACTACTCCACCATCTGTTGCGGCAGCCAAATCAGTATAATATATCATCGTTCCTCTCGGTACCACAAAATAAAAATTCACCGGATCAATGCTTTTACTCAAATTTACTACATCGTTAAATCTTGTGCCATCAAGGTCCGGATCATGATAATTGGCATCAGTCAAAACCACCACGGATTTAGTAGAGCCGTAATTCCAATTTAGCTTTTTCATTACATGGATTCCAGCCGGAAGTAGCGATTCCGCTGAGTCGCCTCCACCGCCATCTGTTTCTATTTCATCTAATCCGGCTTGAAAAGTTTCTAGTGTACAAGTTTCAAAATTACATCTTTCGTGTGGTACGTAGCCTTCCCTCATATCTCGATAATCATAAAGCGCCACTCTTCCACCACTTTCGAGTGTCTCTTTAGCCAACCTTAATGCTTCTGTCTTATATTTTTCAATCATAGAGCCCATTGATATGGTCGAATCAATCAAAATCGCCGTATCGTGTAAAGACACATAAGTGTTTTCTATTTCAAAAGCTTTAGTGATTTTGTCAAAAACATGTTTAGATGCATCCGCATAAATTTCGTCCGTTACATAAGAAGTGTGATCTTTTATACTGAGATATGACGAACAAAAAATATCTTTCTTATTACACCAAGTTCCCAATTTACCCGCCCAATTTTCAGGCTGATACGGTTGATATCCGCCTAAAAGTCCAGAATACGCCCGACAATCTGGCACGTAGATTCTGTATTCCGACAAATTCTGCCCCTTACAGGCTGCCGGCACCGCACCAACACCTTCCGGCAGATATAATTTTGGATCACCAAAAGTTGCCGCATAAAGGACTTTATCGGCACTAATATAATGAATCGCTTTTGAAATCACCATTGCCCCCTGTGAATAGCCACCAATCACATATTTTGTATTTGGACAACTAGAATTGTTGACTTCGGAAGCCAGATTTTTTACGCCAATATTCACACTGTTGCCAAATTCATAGGCTTCACCACCACTTACAAAAGTAGTAAGAAGTGTCAGCGGATTTCCTACATTAATCGCAGGATAATTCAGGTCTTCAAATTCATAGCTAATATTAGTAGACTCCAGCTTGCTTTTTAGCTCTTTTTTGAAGCTAAGATAACTTTGGTCTGTCCACCGTTCCTCTCCCGACCCTCTCGCAAAAATAATTTTTACATCCGGACAACTCACTGCTTCGGCTTCTTGTGTTAAAACCATTGCCGGCATTAGTAAATTTGCCATAAGTAGCAAGCCACTTAATAAAAAGCATCTCAAAAAACCTTTTTTCTTCTGCTTAAAATTAATATTTAGCCACCGTATTTTTTGCCTAATTTTTTTCGGCATGAAACTCCTTTCTTTTAAATTTGGATATTATAGTCACAACTCATCAAAAAAATCAACCCCCCACCCCCTCTTTTATGCTATAATAGAGAAAAATCGGAGGAAAAATGAGTACAAGTCAAAAACAGTGGGACGAATATTTCATGAAAATCGCCGAAACGGTTGCGCTAAAATCAAAGGATCCGTCTAGCCAAATGGGTTGCGTAATTGTTGACCAAAAAAAGCGCGTAGTGTCAGTTGGCTATAACGGTATGGTTCAAGGTTCTGACGAGTCCAAAATGACTCTCTCGGAGCGCCCAATGAAATATTATTTCGCAATTCATTCCGAAATGAATGCGTTGATTTTTGCGAGACACGACCTTACCGACTGTACTATCTACAATAGAGTTGCCACTTGTGAAAATTGTCTCAAATACTGTCTTCAGGCCGGCATCAAAAGATTTGTTTATAGAGAGCTCAGAGTTCATTCTCACTCTACCGATCCCAAACATTCTATGACTAATGTCGAAACCGATGAAGCTATTATCAGACTTCTTTCCTCTATGCCAGAAGTAGAAACCCTCAATCTCACAAACGGCAAAACCTACACCGAAGACATTCTCGACTCCTACCCCAAAGATTCCGATGAATACGCCCGCCTCTCCGCTTGGGTTTGATTACCATTCAATCGGCTTTTCGCCGTGCTCTATCAAGTATTCATTACATTTAGAAAAGTGTTTACAACCAAAAAATCCACTATGCGCTGACAAAGGCGAAGGGTGTACTGCCTCCAAAATCAAATGTCGGTTAGCGTCAATCAAATGTTTTTTGTTTCTCGCATCTCTTCCCCAGAGCATAAACACCAGATTTTCTCGCTCCAGATTTAGATAAGAAATCACTGCCGTGGTAAAGACTTCCCAACCCTTACCACTATGAGATTTTGGCTTATGTGCTTCTACGGTTAGCACGGTATTGAGAAGTAACACACCTTGCTTTTGCCAGTTCCTCAAACTCCCCGATGGATTTTTGTGATGCCCGATATCGTCATCGATCTCTTTATAAATATTCATAAGTGAGGGGGGTATCGGTTGCGAGGGTGGCACCGAAAAAGCTAGTCCCTCCGCCGCCCCCGGCGTATGATACGGGTCTTGGCCCAAAATCACTACCTTCACCTCATTTAAATCTGTCGTAAACGCCGAAAACACCAATTTCTTAGGCGGAAAAATCGTTTTACGCTCATACTCCTTATGTAAAAATTCAGATAGTTCCTTAAAATAAGGCTTATTAAACTCTGAATCCAGAAATTTTTTCCAACTCTCATCCATATGGTATAATTATAGCATATGGGAAAACTGTATTTCAGATACGGTGCTATGGGCTGTGGCAAGACTATGCAGCTTCTTCAGGTAGCTTTTAATTACGAGGAGCGCGGCCACAAAGTCTGCGTGATTAAACCTGCTACCGACACCAAGCACGGCACCAAAATCTACACCCGCATCGGCCCAGAGCGAGAAACTAATTTTTGTTTTGATAGAAATACCGATTTATACGAAAAAATCACCAAAGATTATCAAAATGTCGCTTGTGTCTTGGTAGACGAAGCTCAATTTCTTACCAAAAATCAAGTCGATGAGTTAATGAAAGTCGTTATAAAGTTAAACGTTCCGGTTATGTGTTACGGCCTTAGACTTAACTTTAGGTGTGAAGACGGCGGATTTGAAGGCGCTACTAGACTTCTTCAGATCGCTCACGAGATAGAAGAAATCAAAACCATTTGTGAATGTGGCAAAAAAGCTACTCTTAACGCAAGATTTCTAAACGACCAACTCGTTACCGATGGCCCAGACATTCTAATTGATGATAACAAAACCAAGATTGAATATCGTGCCCTCTGCCCGGCGTGTTATGAAAGGTACAAAAATGTACATAGTGATTGAAGGCCAAGACGGCACCGGCAAGTCTACCCAGGCTAGGCTCCTAAAAGAATATTACGAAAAACAAGGAAAAGAAGTTGTCGTAATGGATGAACCCGACGGCGATCTTCCCCAGGCTCACGATATCCACGATCTCATTGTAGTGAGAGGCAAAGACTATAATATGGAACCTATGACCAATGTCCTACTTTTTACAGCCGCCAGGTATGAATTATGGAAAAAACTCGCCGAACCCGTCTTAAAAAACGGTGGTGTAGTAATCTCCGCCCGCAATTGGTGGTCCACACTGGTTTATCAGGGCTATGGCGAAGGTGTGTCAAAAAGCAAAATTATCAAACTAACCAAAGAATCCTTACCCGAAAAATACGTCAAACCAGACAAAGGGTTTATTCTCACCGTTTCGGACAAAATTCGAGAAGAACGCCAAGGTACTCGTGGCAAAGCCAAAGAAACTTTTGAATCAAAACCCGACGATTTCCAACAAAGAGTGAATAATGCCTATCCCAAAATCGCCAAAGAATTCGGTCTAAAAATCATTGACGCTTCCGGCACCATAGAAGAAGTATTTGATTTAATTCTCCGCGAACTGTGAATTATATAGTTCCGCATAGAACCCATTAAGTTTCAAAAGCTCCTCGTGGTTCCCCGATTCTACAATTTTGCCATCTCTCATTACCAAAATCAAATCAGAATTTCTAATAGTAGAAAGTCGGTGTGCAATCACAAACGAAGTCCTACCAGTAGTAAGTTTCTCCAAAGAATCTTGAATGAGTTGTTCTGTCCTAGTGTCTACATTAGAAGTCGCTTCGTCTAATATCATCATCGGTGGATTTGCCGTCATGGCACGAGCAATTGTTACTAGCTGCTTTTCGCCAGCCGAAATATTATCGGAATCTTCTGAAATCTTAGACTTATACCCATGTGGCAAAGCTTCAATAATATGCTCCACGTTGCTGGATCTAGCCGCCTTCTTTAAATCTTCGATCGAAGCATCTCGCTTCCCGTAGCGCAAGTTTTCTTCCACGGTTCCCGAAAACAACCATGTATCTTGAAGCACCATTCCAAACATCGCACGAACATCCGATCTCTTCATCTCTCTAATCGGATTACCATCCACCGAGATATATCCCGAGGTCGGCTCATAAAATCGCATCAAAAGATTTATAATCGTAGTCTTCCCTGCCCCAGTTGGGCCTACAATCGCCACATTGGTGCCAGGTGCTACTTTGATAGAAAAGTCCTTTATTATCGGTACTCCGGGCAGGTACTCAAAGCACACGTCATGAAATTCTACTTCCCCACGAACTTTTTCAAGCACCAAAGCCGGCTCCGGATCTGGTTCTTCTTCTGGCTCTGCCAAAAACTCAAAAATCCTCTCACTGGCCGCGAGGAGCGTCTGCACTGTAGCGGTAGTAGAGGCAATCTCGGTAATCGGTCGGTTGAATCTCGATACATATTGAATGAACGCCTGAATATTACCGATATTGATTTTCCCCTCAATCACAAACATCCCACCCAGCACACAGATTCCGATATAGCCAAGATTAGTAAAAATATGTGTCACCGGGAAAGAGAGAGACGAAAATATTTGAGCCTTAGTCGCCACCTTAGCTAATTTGCCATTGGTCTCATCAAAAGCTCTAGTTGCCTCTGCCTCGTAAGAGTTAGATTTTATAATGATATCGCCGGCATAATCTTCCTCAATCTTGCTGTTGAGTATACCTAGGGTTGCTTGTTGTTCGCGGAAATATTTTTGTGCAAAACTGGTAATTTTTCCTACCACCAAGACCGAAATCGGTACCACCACAAACGATACCAGAGAAAGTGGTACGCTGATCAAAAGCATCATCACCATTACACCAAGTAGCGTAGTCACGCTGAGTGAAATATTCGCAATCTCTTGCGACATCGAAGTGGTTAAAACATCTACGTCGTTAGTCATCCGAGAAAGCGTGTCACCATATTTATGAGTATCAAAATAAGAAATTGGCAATCTTTGAATTTTGTTAATTATCTCAGCTCTCAAATCTCGTGTGTATTTAGCTGATACTACTGCTAGAATAAATGCTTGCGCATAGCTTAGGAATGCTGCTCCCACAAACAATAGAATCACTATTACGGCCTTGCTGGAAATTTGCCCCCAGTCTATATCTGGGTAAGAGCTTACTGCGATATTGGTCATGTCCCCTAGAATTTTAGGGATAAAAAGCGCGAGTAGTGCAGATCCCACCGCCAAAATAATCGATATAATAATCGGTAGAGCGTAAGGTTTTACTGATCGCTTAAACTCTTTCCAAGCGAACTTCTTATTCTTAGCGCTACTAGTCGTCCTAGAATTATTTGGTCCCATTCATCTCCTTTCTCCACTCCGCATCCGAAAGTTGGGATTTAACAATCGACTGGTAAATCGGGCAATCTTTTAGAAGTTCCTTATGAGTTCCAACTCCGACCATCTTGCCCTTGTCTAGAACTACGATTTGGTCAGCGTCTTTGACCGTGCTAACTCTCTGAGCCACAATCAAGACTACCGCATCAGATACTACCGGTTTCAACGCCTCGCGAAGCTTGGCGTCAGTCTTCATGTCTAGTGCCGAAAACGCGTCATCAAACACAAAAATATCTGGATTTTTACAAACCGCCCGCGCAATTGACAGCCTCTGCTTTTGTCCACCAGATATATTTGTTCCACCCCGAGAAATATGCGCATCAAATCCTCCAGGCAGTTTCTCGATAAAACTAGTAGCTTGAGCAATATCGGCTGCTTTTTTTACTTGCGCCAAAGTCGCATTAGGTGCTCCAAATTTGATGTTTGAAGCCACCGTCCCAGAAAAAAGTATTCCTCTTTGCGGCACTAGACCGATTCTTTTCATTAAATCAGCCTTACTATAATCCCCAATCGGTAATCCATCAATTAAGACCGTTCCAGAGGATGCTTCATAAAAGCGTGGCACTAGATTAATCAAAGTAGATTTGCCGGAGCCGGTTGAACCAATAAAGGCTGTCGTCTGCCCCGCCAAGGCCTTAAAAGATACGTTATCCAAAACTTTTTCACTCGCATCTGGATAACAAAAATCCACATTCTTAAATTCCACCGACGGTTTTTTGTCTGGTATACCTTTAGTTTTGGCTGGAAAATGGATTTTTTCTTTGGTAGAAAGAACTTCATTGATTCTGTGTGCCGATACATTTGCTCTTGGAAGCATTACAAACACCAGTGACAGCATCAAAAATGACATCA
Source organism: uncultured Candidatus Saccharibacteria bacterium (assembly GCA_964522475.1). GTDB lineage: Bacteria > Patescibacteriota > Saccharimonadia > Saccharimonadales > Saccharimonadaceae > Nanosyncoccus. The sequence continues at coordinate 10,761 of CAZFVK010000018.1, forward strand.
TTACTAGCGTGACGTATTCCGAAAACGCCGTCATATTACCAAGATACGAAAAGTCTTGATTTAAAAGCGAAATCCCTACCCAAGAGCAAAGTAATGAAGTCCCATTGAATATAATGTTAATCAATGGATTTTGCAGCTCCAGGATTCGATCAATAAAAATCAAAAGCCTTGTTAATTCCTTATTGGTTTTGGCAAATTTTTTGGTTTCAAGCGATTCGTTGTTAAAAGCTCGTACTACCTTAAGCCCAGTTAGATTTTCACGGGTAATCAAAGTAATTTTATCTACCAAGCTCTGAAAAACTCTAAACTTTGGCCCCACAATACCCAGGATAATCGTCGCCGACAAAACTACCGCTGTAATACCCACTACAATAATCCAGCTCATCTCCGGCGCCGTCTGGATCGCCATTACAAGGCCCAAAATACAAAACAGTGGGGCCCTTACCAAAAGCGACAACATCATCGTGATGACTAATTGAATCTGAGAAACGTCATTAGTGGTTCTAGTGATTAAGCTTGCAGTACTATAATTTTTGAAATCGGCCAAATTAAAAGTTAAAACCTTGGCAAACACCGCAGCTCTCAAATCTCTTGAAAAATACGCCCCTACTTTGGCCGAATAATAACTGCTCACAAAAGAAGCAATCGCCGATAATAGCACTAGAAGCAACATCCACCCACCGTCTTGCCAAATCTTATCCATATTTCCTGGCACAATACCGTTATTAATAATGTCGGCCATCAATGCCGGCAACTGTAAGGTAGCATAAACCTGAGCTACCGTAGCTAGAAGCAGAATCAAAACCTGCCACCAATATGGCTTCAAAAACCTCAAGAGTTTCAACATATATATAATTATAGCAAAAATTACTGATTCAACAAGTTGGGGACTAGGCCTCTAGCCTTAAGATAATGTTCCAAAGAATCATACTGGCCGTTGTTGTATACTCCGTTTGCGATTTCGTTTGCCGCAAATAATCCTACATATCGATAATGCCAAGTTTCGTATAATCCGGTTGAACCTTCTGCATCCACATTCATTGGTTGAGCCATTGAACCTCCCGCCCAAGCCTCGGGGAATCTATCTACAAAACCATATTTATAGGAATTACTTTTTAGCCACTGCCAGTCAACATGCTGATCGTAAGTATCGGTGTCGAGCGAATCTCCATAAGTTGGGTCAATCAAATCACAAGTTAGCCCTGTATGGTGGTCCGAAGCTCCTGTAGGCATGCAGAGCCTGCCACAATTCGTCCCTATCTCGCGAAAACACGACACAGTTTTTATTGAATGGCCCGGGTTAGAAATCGTATAGTCAGAAAGCATCTTATTTAACCATTCTGCAGCTTCAGGGTCCATTAGATTATCGCCATTGTAAGCATGAAACTCTTCTATTCCGTAAGTTTTTGAAAGGCTAATTAGCTCTCCCTTTCTCGCGGCGATAAAATCAGTCTCCACCATAAAATTTGGATTAATCAACATTAGCCTGCCATATTGAATCGTGGGGTTAGAAGAAGTAATATACGTGATAGGCTGAATACTTTTAGTTCCCTCATCAACTTCAGGCGTAGGTGTAGGTTCTTCTTCCTCGGGCAACTCTACGTCAGTTTCACTGGTATCGGCAACAACTTCCTCATCTTTTTTAAAGAAACTATCATGAACCAAATATACCACTCCAAAAGTTGCCCCAAAGGCCAAAGCCAGAACGAAAAACAATAAAAATATAATCCTCAGACCGCGAAAACCTCGTTTATTTTTGGATTTTCTGGGTGAAGATTTTTTTACGACTGGCTCATTAGGCCGGAATTTTTTGGTCAGTTTATTTTCTGACTGATTTGAGAGTTTATTTTTTGTGATCATTTTTACCTCCCTTCAATCTTTTTAGTTTGAGATGCTGAGCTAGATAGATCAACGGCCCTACTATAATATATATATAATAAGAGAATAGTCGCCAGAGCATCATCGCCCAAAATACGTATCCAGTCGAAAGTCTAGAAAACACCACATAGAACGTCCCTTCCGCTACACCAGAATTCCCCGGCGTTGGCGCAAAGTAAATTGCTGATTCTACAGCGGTACTCAAAAGAAAACATTCACCAAAATCAATATCGCCACCAAAAGCTTTCAAAACAAAATACGGTATAAAGGTAGTTAAGACATTCGAAAGCAGCGACATAAAAAGCACCCCGCCAAACACTAGAGGTTTTTTAAAAATCAATTTAACATTTTTTACATAATCCACTACTTCGTCTTCTACTTTTTTAAAAGCATTTTCAGGGTTTTTGACTATCCGTATTTTAGCCAAAATTTTGACAATATAATTAATGAACTTGGCTGTTGGTTTTGGAAAAAACATCGTACCAAATACCATTACCGGCCAGAAAGCATAGAAGAGCAGCCCAAACCAAGCCGTAGCTATGAGAACCGGATATTTAGCAGCCAGACCAGGAATCAGAAAACACGGAATCGCAACCAAAATAAACATGATTTGCCCAGAAATCATACTAAAGATTGGAATCGCCGTTGCCATACCATTAGAAATTTTACCGGTCTTCCTAAGTGTTAGAATCTGAGCCGGCTGTCCTCCTATTGCTGCTGGTGTAATCTTGTCATAATATCTCCCCAGCATCACAGCCTTGAAAGCAAGCTTCCAGGTCTCCCAAGGTTTAAAAGTAGACCTTTCGGGAGTTTTAGTAATCATCAGGGCATATTTGGCGTATTCTAACACAATCATAACTACAAAACAAAGTGCTGCGGGGAGGACCATCCACCCATCAAGTTGTACTTCTGCAAGTTCGGCCGCGTTTTCGCTACCCGAAAACTCATTGACTGCCGTTGCAATAATCACTGCTGCACTAAAAACTATACAAAGGGCAGACAAAATTATTTTCTTTATTCTCTTTTTCTTATTCGCCATTTCTTACCTATTAGCAGCTTTTATATTCGGATACTCATCTATCAAAATTCTAATACAGCCAGCAATCGGGATAGCGATAATCGCACCAAGGAGTCCAAACATATACATTCCAATTACTACCGCGCACAAAATAACTACTGCTGGCAAATTTAGAGCGTTCCCCTGAATCTTTGGCGCGATTAAGTTGTTCTCAATCTGTGCGTATAGTATATATACCACCGCAAAAATCACGCCAGCCAAAGGATTGGTAGAAGCCAGTATCAAAGTTACCAAAGTTCCACCGATGAACTGTCCAAACATTGGAATCATATAGAATATCATAGTGATCATCCCCATCGGTATTGCAAGAGAAGAAGAAATATTAGTAAATAGCGATATAATAAATACAATCGAGGCCGAAGCACAACCGTCGATTACTGCCACTAATAGCTGTCTAGATACATAAGTAGAAATCACATTTGCCATCTTAGACAAAACCCTCTTTGCCACTGTAATCGGTTTTTTGTTTTGTTCACCAGTGCTAATGCTCCTCCAAAATGTCTCCGTCAGCATCGGTCCTTCTAGCAAGAACAGTAATGTCAAAACCAAAACTAGTACAATTTTCATTCCGATATCGGCAACGTTACTTACGCTTGCCATAAAATTAGAGCCAAGGTCGCCCAAAATGGTCTTCGACAAATTGTCGACGGCATTTACAATCTCAGAATGGAGATCTGAAATCCCAAAGTTTTTTCCGAATTCATTGATTCCATCCCAGCCGCCAAAATTATTTTCAATCATCTCTGGTGCTTGCTTGATAAATTTAGAAGTTTCCGTCACTACTACTGGCCCAATTACCGCAAGAATTCCTCCAATCACCACTACTACTATAATGTAGGCGAGGACCGCCGAGGCAGTTTGGTGTTTTTTCTCGGTGCCAAAATGCTTGGTAAAGAAATTGTTTACCTTCCTTACAAGCGGTTTTAGTGCTAAAGCCAAGAAAATCGAAATACCAATAATGATCAGACCAGTCAGTGCCTGATACAAAATCGTAATTACAATTGCGATAACTAATGGGATTGACCAAAATTTTACGAAAGTTTTGGTATCCGTTTCAATCAGTTTAGACATCTACCTCCTCCATAGACTTATTGTAGCATATTTGGTATAATTATGGTAATAAATGCCTAAAAAAATTTTAATGCATACCTGCTGCGCCCCCTGCAGCGTTTATTGTATCGACTCTTTACGTCTTGAAGGCATCGAGCCGACGATTTTTTGGTACAACCCCAATATCCATCCTTACATCGAATACAAGACTCGCCGTGATTGTCTAAAAGACTATGCCGCAAAGGTTGGGGTCGAGGCGATTTTTATCGAAGATTACGGGTTGGACGAATTTTGTAAAAACGTTGTTTCCGACATTCCAAATCGTTGTGTCAACTACTGTTACAAAAAGCGCCTCAGCGAAACAGCCCGCTATGCTGCTAAAAACGGCTATGACGCTTTTACTACCACTCTACTAGTTTCTCCTTATCAAAAACACGAAGAACTAAAAGCGGTTTGCGAAGAATTATCTCGGCTCTCTGGCGTAGAATTTATTTATCGCGATTTCCGCGTCGGCTTTCGCGAGGGGCAAAAAAGAGCTCGCGAAATGGGCCTCTACATGCAAAAATATTGTGGCTGTATTTTTTCCGAGGAAGACCGCTATAAGAAACAAATTGAAAAGGATTTAAAAAATGCTAGTATCTGATTTTACCTACAATCTCCCAGAGGACAGAATCGCTAAGTTTCCACCAAAAGTTCGTGGCACTACAAGGCTCTTGGTTCTAGATAGAAAAACCGGCGCTATTAAAGATTCCCACTATCAAGATTTGGCGGATTTTCTAAATCCTGGCGACGTCTTAATTTTAAATGATACTCGCGTGATGCAGTCTCGTCTGTTCTGCTCCCTACCCGACGGCCGCAAACGTGAACTGGTCGTATTAGAAAAGCATGGCAACGAACCTCAGCGTGTAATGTATCGTGGCAAACTCCACGAGGGTGATGTTTTGAATCCTGGAAATATTAAAGTTGTAAAAATCTTAGGCGATGGTATTGCTGAAGTAGAATCTGATGTTTCTCTAAATGAATTAACCGAAAAATATGGCACTGTGCCACTTCCGCCTTATCTTCACCGTGAAGCAACAGACGATGACAGAAAACGCTACCAAACCGTCTGGGCCAAGCATATGGGTTCCGCCGCTGCTCCTACCGCCTCACTCAACATGACCGAGGAATTACTAGAAAGATTAAAACAAAAAGGCGTAATTGTCAAATACCTCACTCTCCACGTCGGCCTCGGCACCTTCCTCCCTATCAGAACCGACAATATCGAAGACCACAAGATGCACTCAGAGTGGTATAGTATTCCAGAGGATACTATAGCCGTTATAGAGCGCATTAAACATGGGCGGGTGACGCGCATGGAGGGGGACCCCCGCCGAGTCGTCAGCGAGGTGGGGGAGGAGAATGCGCGGCAGGACCCGCCCAGAGTGGTAGCTCTTGGCACTACAGTGGCCAGAACTCTGGAATACTATGCCAAAACTGGCAAAACTGAGGGCGAGGATGACATCTTTATCTATCCTGGTTTTGAATTTAAACTTGTCGACGCTTTGATTACCAATTTTCATGCGCCAAAATCCACCGTTTTGATGCTAGCCTCTGCCTTTGCCGGCTGGGACCATTTAAAAAACGCCTACGACCACGCTATCGAAGAAAAATATAATTTTCTAAGCTATGGAGATTCAATGTTGATATGCTAAAGTTTGATATAGAAAAATCAGATGGTTTGATGCGTGCTGGAGTTATCCACACCCCACATGGGGATATCAAGACGCCATGTTTTGTCGGTGCTGCTACTCGGGCTGCCGTTAAGGCACTGACCATGAAAGAAATGCGAGATCTCGGCTCTCAAGCTATCTTGGCAAATACTTACCATCTGGTACTAACTCCTGGTCCAGATTTGATCAAAGAAGCCGGCGGTCTCGCCGAGTTTAGTAGCTGGCACGGGCCTACCTTTACTGATTCCGGCGGATTCCAAATCTTTTCCCTACCCGATGTCAAAATCACCGAGGAAGGTGCCAAGTTTAAGTCTCATATTAACGGCGATAAACTCGAAATGACTCCAGAGTCTAGCATGCGGGCTCAATGGGCCATCGGCGCTGATATTCACATGGCTTTTGACCACCTCGCAAAATCTGAAAGTTATGACGACATGAAGGAGGCTATGGACCGCACCCACCGTTGGCTTAATCGTTGCGTCGTGGAGCACAAAAAGCTCAGTAGTATATATAATATAGAACAATATTTGTATGCTGTAGTCCAGGGCGGCACTTTTAACGACCTTCGTGCCGAATCTGCCCGCTACTGCGCAAGCAAAGATATCGACGGTTTTGGTATTGGCGGCGTCTTTGTGGCCGACGGTATGGCCGAAATGCTAAAAACGGTCAACAGTATTTTACCAGAAGAAAAGCCTCGCCATCTTCTTGGTATGGGCCAAGAGCCGATCGACCTATTTGTGGGCGCCGAATACGGCTGTGATACTTTTGATTGTGTAGCCCCCACCCGGATGGCTCGGAATGGTTCACTTTACACCTACGATGGTCGTATTAATATCAAAAACGCTAAGTACAAGAATGACTTTACTCCCCTGATGTCAGAGTGCGATTGTGAGTGTTGTAAAAATTACAACAGAGCTTATCTCCACCATCTCTTTAGGACCGATGAAATCACTGCTAAAGTCCTAGCCAGTATCCATAACGAGTATTTTGTAGTCACTATTGTCGACAAAATTCGCGCTTCTATCCTAGACGGCACTTTTAAAGGTTACAAAACCGACTTCCTTAGTCGATATTATAAGTAATCCCCCCTTTTTTTACGACTTCATCTCAAGAGGCAAGAACATCGTGGAAATAGATAGCCAAAGAGACATAAATAGCTTTTTCCCAGTCCTGGGCGGGAATTACGCCAATGGTACGCTGTACGGTGAGTCTACGAACGGGTACTGGTGGGGCAGTACTGCGTATGTTGGTGCGGAGCGATACAGCCTGAGTTACAATGGTAGTAGCCTATATGCCGGCGGCGGCGTCCGCCGCAGCGGGATCTACGTGCGGTGTGTTCAGGCCTCCTAGTATGGCCTCTACATCCGCTAAAGTATCAAGCTCTTAATACATTCACTATGACACAGAGTTCTTGAAGGATGGTGGGGTGAGGCACCAGTGGGGGTGAGTGCTATGGAACTTACGATTATTCTACGAGTACTGGTAGTGGGGCTGGGTATACCAACAGTTGTATCCATAGCGGTACTATCGCTAATATTGACGCTAATACCGTGTGGTATAACTATGGAGCAGCTACGGCTGGAACTATAGTTAATGCTGGCAATATCAGTGATACAACTACAGCAACCCAATCCATTTGTCCTAAAGGGTGGAGCTTACCTGCAAAAACACAGATAGACAGTCTAAGTGGAGGATCTAGCAGTACTGCGTATGTAGGTAGTTTTTCCCCAGTCCTGGGTGGATATTACGACTATGGTACGCTGCACGATGAATCTACGTATGGGTACTGGTGGAACAGTACTGCACATAATGGTGCGGTACGGCGCGCCCTGTATTACAAAGGTAGTAGTCTATATACCGGCAGCGGCGGCCGCAGCAGTGGGCTCTACGTGCGGTGTGTTAGTGAGGAAAAGGATGTATCAGACTTAACCTACATGCAGGATATGACGCCGA
>CAZFVK010000019.1:0-17456 GCA_964522475.1 uncultured Candidatus Saccharibacteria bacterium
AGTATCAAGCTCTTAATACATTCACTATGACACAGAGTTCTTGAAGGATGGTGGGTTTTGATTTTGGGTGGAATATGTTATAATATATATATGCGCCCGTAGCTCAGTGGATAGAGCACCAGCTTCCGGAGCTGGGTGTCGTAGGTTCGACTCCTATCGGGCGTACCATTTTTTGTTGACTATTTTTGTATAATGTAGTATAATATATAGTGTTATGGGGCATCCCATTTGTTCATTAACAGGAGGAAAAAGTTATGAACGATAATTTTGGTTTGAAGAAGGCGTATCACGCCAAGCAAGCTGCGTATGACGAAATGTCGAACGCAAGGGAGAAACTCGCGGAGCTTAATCAATCTTTGATTAGCGCGTATTCGGAAGTAGAAAAACTACAGGCTGATTATGACGTTAGCAGAGAACAGCAGAATGAAGCGTGGCAGGAATATAATGCCCGTCAGCTGGAAATGAAAGAGCTGATTGCTGACAAGATTACTGCCGTGAAAGAGTCTAACGTGCTGGAAGAGAATTTTAGACTGATGTCGGAAAATGCGGAAGAAGAGCCTGGTAAGGCAGAGATTTATGCTGAGGCCTCGAAGTATTTTTCGGGAGTTGCGAAGCAGAAGGTAGTGGAGCGTGATAATTTGATTACGACTAAACGTAATATGCCACGTCCTTCAAACTATGCGTCGGAGCAGATTTTGGAAAAGCTGAAACTCGCGAGGATTGAGCATAATGAAATTTTGGAGAATTATCATAATGCTAAAAACGAGTTTACTTTGAAAAAGCAGAACTTCGACCGTTTGAGTGAAAAATATAATAATATTTTGAACGGTGAATCTGCTAATGCTTGTACTTGTACGAACCGGCCGGAAAAGCTGGAGATTGATGAAAGTTTACTTGTGAAAGCCAATGTTCCGGAGAAATATTGGGGTAATTGTAGTATGATGAAGCGTGCTAACGGCATAATTGATATCTACTATGGCGCAGACGAGAAGACGTCGCACGGGCATATAGTAATGCTGGGTGATGAAATCAAGTATGCGCGTTTGCCGCAGCCGAATGATCTTGTGATGGTCTAATACGTACGATAATTATTTGTTTTAATTTTTTCTAACTTTTGTGAAGGCCGAGAAGTTCTCGGCCTTTTTTATGCGATTTTAAACGTGAGCGTTTGATGTTTTGGTGATTTTGCGATATAATTTGGGGTACTTGATATGGCTTACAAAATGGTAGATGATTTACAGGATTTTTTGTGTGCTCTTGAAAAAATGTATTGTGAGAGATACGTGTCTTTTTCTGAGCTTGAAAAAATGAGGGATTTGATGCCGCCGATTCCGAAAGGTCGTGAGGCGAAAAAAATGGCAAAGAAAATAAAATTTTATCTAAATAAACGAGAAAAGTTGAATGCGAAATTTATTGCGAGTGAACAGAAAAAAGTTTTTGAAGTGGAGGGGAACTTTTTAGATGCAGAGCAGATAGCGGCGGTGGTGGCGTGTGATGATGCGGAGCTAATTCTTGCTTCGGCAGGGAGTGGGAAAAGTGCGAGCTTGATGGGGAAGGTGAATCATTTGGTGCGGGATCTTGGAATGCCGGCGGAGGAGATTTTGGTAATTGCTTTTACGCGGAAAGTAGTGAAGGAACTTAACGAGAGGATGGGCAAAAGTGGGGTGGAGATTTGCACTTTTCATTCGTTTGGTAATAAAATAATCAAGAATTTGAAAATTGGTTCGGATTTAAAGTTGGTGCCGGATGGATTTTTGGAGCAAGTGGCAGAAAAGTTTTTGAAAAATGTGGATGTGAAATGGTTTGGTAGTAAAGATAATTTTCGGAAACTTTTGGTTTCGACTTTACAATTACAAAAAAATGAGCAGATAACTCTCAAAGAATTTGGAGAGAGGATTCTTAAAATGAAGGATGAAAAGGAGCGGGAGCGGGCGGAGAAGTTTTTTGAAATTTATAGCAAATTTGTGCGGGTGTATGGGAAGGTTTTGCGGGATAATCGGCTGTATGATTTTTCGGATATGTTATCGTGGGCAACGCGGATTATTGAAAAAATGCCGCGCGGAGAATTGAAATATAAATATGTGCTGGTGGATGAGGTGCAGGATTTGTCGCTTTCTAAATCTTTGCTTCTTAAAGCGATTTTGGACAATTGTGAGGAGGCGAAACTTTTTGCGGTGGGGGATGATTGGCAGTCGATTTATCGATTTGCGGGGAGTAATCTGGGAGTACTAAAAGATTTTGAAAAGACTTTTGGTCGATGGACTTATCGCGGGGTGATTAGGCGGACCTATCGGTTTGGTCAGCCGACGGCGTGGGTGAGTGAATATTTTGTGAGACGAAATCCGGAGCAATCGCGGAAAAAGGTTTTAACTTTAAAATCTAAAAAAACGCCGATTGAGATTTGTTTTAGTCAAGATTTTAAAAATGGAATTCCGATAGATTATGAAGCAGTGGATTTGGCTCTTCAAAAAATGTATGAACAAATGGGTGAGGGAATTTTTGATAAAAATATCCAAGTAATTAGTAGATATAACAAAGATATTTATCGACTGGTGGACGCTAAAAAATGGAAGTTTGGGAATGCGAGAATTGTGGCAGAAAAGGAGGATGGGGTGATGCTAAAATGGATGATTGAAAAGGTGAGAAAGGAAGTTAAATTGGCGTTTTGTAGCATGCATAAATCTAAGGGGATTACGAGAGACATTGTGTTTGTGATAAATATGAACGAGGGTGAGAAAGGGATGCCATCCACTAGGGCGGATGAGCCAATACTTGCTACGATGTTAGCAAAACCGGATAAATTTCCCTTGGCAGAAGAGAGAAGGCTTTTTTATGTGGCAATGACGCGGGCGAAGGAAAAAACTTTTGTCGTGACGGAACGTAAAAAAGTCTCACGATTTGTAAAAGAGATTGCGAAAAATTTGGGTGGTGAAGTGGTGGAAATGATGGAGTGAAAAATAGTGAGCATGATGTTTGGTGAAATGGCCGAGGTTTTGATGGTATAATCTTAATAAGGATTTTGATGTATTGTAATAAAACCACTAAAGAAATCGAGCAAGAATTAAAAACTTCAAGTAAGGGTCTTTCTCTTGATGAAGTGTATAAAAGAATAAGAAAATACGGTAAAAATGTGCTGCCAAAAAAAGAAAAGGACAGTATATTTAAAATTTTCCTAAATGAATTTAAAGATCCGATGATTATTTTGCTTTTGTTTGCGATAGTAGCATCGATAGTGGCTTCTGAATTTGTGGATGCGGGTGTGATTTTTGTGATAGTGGTAATTGACGCCGTGATGGGGACATACCAAGAAAATAAAGCTAATAGCATAGCAGAGGCTCTGGCGGAGCTTGTCACGACTAAGGTCAAGGTGATCAGAAATGGTGAAGTAGTGTCGGTGGATGCAGAAGATTTGACGGTGGGAGATTTTGTGCTTTTAGAATCCGGGGATAAAATCAGTGCGGATATGAGAATCGTAGAGGCACATAATTTAACAGTGGATGAATCAATTCTAACTGGGGAAAGCGTGCATGTAAATAAAGATGGCAAAGTTATCGATAGAGACAACGTAGTGATTTCTGAGCGGAGCAATATGGTTTTTTCGGGAACGACGGTGGTGACAGGAAGAGCAAAAGCGATAGTAGTGGGTGTAGGAATTGAAACTGAGATTGGTAAGATTGCGGATAGTATCAATAATACAAAGGAAGAAAAATCTCCGCTGACGATACGGGTGGAGAAGCTGTCGAAACAAATTAGTTTGTTAGTGTTGGTCGTAGCGGTTGTAGTGACGGTGCTTTTGATTATGAAGGGCGTGCCGTATCATGAAATTTTTCTATCGGTAGTAGCTTTAGCAGTATCGGCGATGCCGGAAGGGTTGCCGCTGGCTCTTACTATGGCACTTACAATAGCTTCGAACAAAATGGCAAAAGAAAATGTGATTGTGCGAAAGCTAAAATCGGCAGAATCTCTAGGTAGCTGTACGGTAATTGCGAGTGATAAGACAGGGACTTTGACGGTAAATGAACAGACAGCGAAGAAGATTTTGCTACCGGATGGTAGTGAATACGTGGTGTCTGGGACTGGGTTTGAGTTTGAAGGAGAGGTGACGGGAGATAATATTGAACGCGCAAAAGAGATTGCGCTTTTTGGAGTAATTAATAACGAAGCAACAGTGGACGAAAAGCATCGAATTGGAGATTCGATTGATATTGCTTTTAAAGTGCTGGGTAAAAAACTTGACGTAAATACGGAAGGGATAGAAATTTTGGAAATCATTCCGTATGAGTCTGAAAATAAATATTCGGCGGTTTTTTACGAGAAAAATGGTGAGACTTATTGTACGGTGAAGGGGTCGCTCGAAGTAGTGAAATCGTTTTGTCATGATATTGACCTGACGGATGAAAAATTAAGTTTTGAGGTCTTAGAAAAACAAAATGAAAAATTAGCAAGTGATGGATATCGAGTAATATCGCTTGCTAATGGGAAGATTGCGAAGAAAAATAACTATACCGTGGACGATATAAAAGGGTTAACTTTTATGGGGATGGTGGGCTTCATTGATCCAATTAGAAAAGAAGCGGCTGCTTCAATTAAAGAATGTCGGACGGCGGGAATAAAAGTTTTGATGATTACGGGGGATCATCCTTTGACGGCTTTTTCGATTGCAAGAGATTTGGAATTAGTGACTGATTATGCGGAAGTGGCAACAGGTGTGGAGGTGGATAAAGAATTTGAAAAAGGGGAGAAAAGCTTTGATAAATATATCCGGGATAAAATCGTATTTGCGAGAGTGGCGCCACTGCAAAAATTAAAAATTGTGGAATCCTTAAAAAGACAGGGAGAGTTCGTGGCGGTGACGGGTGATGGAGTAAATGATGCACCGGCGCTTAAGGCTGCAAATATTGGGATTGCGATGGGAAGTGGTACGGATATAGCGCGAGAGACTGCGGATATGATAATTACGGATGATAATTTCAGATCAATTGTGGCGGGAATTAAGGAAGGGCGAGTGGCATATGCGAATATTCGGAAGATAATTTTGTTTTTGATTTCATGTGGTTTTGCGGAGGTGCTGTTTTTCTGCTTGTCGATTGTAATGAATTTGCCGATGCCGCTTGTCGCTATTCAACTGCTGTGGCTCAATGTGGTGACGGATGGAATTCAGGATTTTGCATTGTCGTTTGAAAAAGCGGAAAAGGGGATTTTGAAAGAACCGCCGCGTGATCCGAAAGAGTCGATTTTTAATAAAGAACTGTTCCGGGAAATTCTGGTGTCGGGGTTGATTATTGGCGGGATTGTGTTTGGGGTGTGGTATTTCTTGCTAGAAAATATCAAAATGGATAAGATCAGTGCGAGAGGATATATTATGGCATTGATGGTCTTTATGCAAAATATTCATGTATTTAATTGTAGGAGTGAGCGTAGGTCTGCGTTTAGTGTACCGATTAGCAGTAACTGGCTGATTGTAGGAGGAGTAGTTATGACTGTTATTTTACAAATTGTTGTGATGGAAGTGCCGTTTTTGTCTGATATATTACAAATTGATACTGTACCGATACTACATCTGGTCTGCTTGTTTGGGATTGCACTTCTAGTGTTAGTTTTGATGGAAATTTATAAAAAAATAATGAGTCTAAGAAAAAAATAAAACTGTGAAATTGGTACCTCCGATAGGATTCGAACCTACGACTTTCTGTTCCGAAGACAGACGCTCTAATCCACTGAGCTACGGAGGCGTGGTTTAATTATAGCATTTTTTGGGGAATTTAAAAGCATAAGCTGGGGGTGGGGGGTTGATTTTTTGCTACCTCTGTGCTATATGATAGCCTGGGTTGGTCTTTGGGATTTAGCGGGTCGGGAGGGGGAGAAGTCCTAACTGCGAGGGCTCACTAAACGGTTTTCCTAGCGGATTAAAGTTGCTCTAGAAAGGATAACATGGCAGTACAGTTTGCACTGATTGTTATAAACTTCGGAGAAAAGAACGATAAACCAAAGAAAAAAGATTAGGTCGTAAGACCTAATCCGCTAACCCAATAGAACATACGCTAGCTAGGGGCTATGTTCTATTTCTATTATATCTTAAGCGTAATCAAGTGTCAATAACATGAGATGAGCGGGAAATTAGAGAAAAATGATAAAAATTTTTGGGAAAGAATTGCATCAGTCGTGGGGGGTGGTGATGCTATGTGTGGGGATAGTGGTTGGTTGTATTTTTGGAATAGTTTTTCGGATTAATTATTTTGAGTCGGTGTGGTGGGTGGTGCTTGCGGTGTTGATTTTTGTATTTATGTATTTCAAACCGAAAGTTTTGGTAGTAGGAGTGTGTTTGATAGTAGGGATGGTGTTGGCGTTTTTTCGGGTGGCGGTGGTGCTATCTGATGCTGATGAGATTGAACTAGGTGTGGATGAGGGGACGGAAAGTTTGGTGGTGGGGGTAAAAGATTGGTTTTCAGCTAGGATTGATGAAGGTTTGCCGGAGAGAGAGGCGGCGCTTTCAAAATCGTATCTTCTAGGTATGAAAACGGGGCTTGATAATGAGTTATCGGAGAATTTGAAAGCGGTAGGACTGGCACACATCGTGGTGGCAAGCGGGGCACATCTGTCAATTTTGGTGGAGATTGCAAGGAAGATTTTTGGGAAGATTTCGAGGTTTTCTGGACTTTTATTTTCGATACTTTTTATTTTGTTTTTTATGACGATGGTGGGGTGGACGCCGTCGATTCTGAGGGCGGGGGTGATGGCGATTTTGACACTGATTTCTTGGTATGTGGGGAGGAAAATTGCGCCGTTTAGGTTGATTCTTATCGTGGCGGCGTTTACCTTGATGCTGAATCCGCTGTTTCTGACTAATCTTGGCTGGCTTCTTTCATTTGCGAGCTATGCGGGGATTATGATGCTGGGGCCTTCGCTCACACGATTCTTCTATGGGGAGAAAAAACCGGGGTTTGTGGCAAGTGTGGTTCTTACGACTGTGGCGGCGACTTTGATGACGTTACCGATTACTTTGTATTATTTTGGGCAGATTTCTCTAATTTCTGTAGTAGCGAATCTTTTGATTTTGCCGACTCTGCCTTATGCGATGGGTTTGACATTTTTGACTGGAATATTTGCGGGAGTACCAGGGGTATCTATGGTAGTGGGTTTTCTAACCGAAAAGTTGCTAGATTTTCATATTATGGTAGTGGAATGGTTTGCTTCTATGGAACAATTTTTGATAAAAATTGATCGGTATGAGCCGAGAGTGTTTCTTTTGTATTTCCTAATTTTGGGGCTGATAATTTTTGAAATGACAAGGAGATTTTTAAGAAAAAGGAGGAGCACTGAAAATAAATAACGATATCGCAAGGCACTGGCCTTAGCTCCGATGGACAGTTTTAGGGAAAAGTGGTAAAATATATTTAAGTTATAATATTAATTTTTGGAGTAATAAAAATGTCTGGACATAGTAAATGGGCGACGACAAAGAGACAAAAAGCGGTGGTAGATGCCAAGCGTGGCGCGCTTTTTACCAAGATTGGAAATCAAATTGCGATAGCGGCGAGAGCGGGAACGGATCCAAATATGAACCCATCACTCGCGATGGTGCTTGAAAAAGCGCGGCTTGCCAATATGCCAAAGGCGAATATTGAAAGAGCGATTGCTAGAGTGGCGGATAAGTCGGCGGCGGCGTTGATTGAGGAGGTGTATGAGGCTTATGGGCCGGGCGGAGTAGGAATTGTGATAGAAGTCGCGACGGATAATAAAAATCGGACGATGCCGGAAGTTCGCCATACTCTGGATAAAAACGGTGGGCGGATGGCAGATCCGGGAAGTGTGATGTTTCAATTTAATCGAAAAGGCGTGATTGAGATTTCGGAAAAGGGTGATGAAGCGGTGATGGCAGCACTTGAGGCGGGAGCGGCTGATGCGGTAGAAGAAGATGACTATACGGTGATTTATACGGAATCTTCGGACCTGATGAAAGTAAGGCAGGCACTCGTGGATGCGGGTCTTACGGTGACGAGCGCAGAGCTTCAGTATGTGCCAAATTCGTATGTGCCGGTAGAGGGCGAAAATGCGGAAAAGTTAGAAAAACTGCTCTCGGCGATTGATGATCTTGATGATGTGACAAACGTCTATACAAATGCGGAATAATAGGGGTAAATTTGACATTTTGGCATAAGTGTGATACAATGAAATTAGAGTATGGATTTTGAGGCATTAAAATAGCCCCCTAAAACTAGGGGGCTTTTTGAGGATATTAGAATAGGCGCACCGATGAAAATACGGGTGCGAGAGTGTTTGCTACAGTGGACATCATTTTGATAAAGATATCCAAAGCTACGCCAACGACGTCTTTTCTAGTGTCGCCAACTGTGTCGCCGATGACGGTGGTTTTGTGAGCATCACTGCCTTTGCCGTAACCTTCGAGCAGGCCTTCTTCAACGGATTTCTTAGCGTTGTCAAAAGCACCGCCAGAGTTTCCCATAAAGATAGCCATGGGGATGGCGACAAGGGTGCTACCTACGAGCATACCGCCGACAAATTCGTAACCGAGTAATAAACAGGGTACTGGGATGACAATAGCTAGGATGGACGGAATTAGCATCTTTTTAAGAGCTAGTTCGGTGGCCATTTTGATAATGGAATCGTAATCGGGTTTGGCTGTACCATCTAAAATACCGGGGTTGTCGGTGAGCTGTTTGTCGCCAGCATCGGCCATATGAACAGCAGCGTCAATGGTGTTTTGGGTAAGCAGAGCCATGAAGTAGGCTACTAATGCTGCGCCAACGAGGCCGCCAGCGATGGTAAAAGGATTGGCCATATTTAGAACGATTTCGCCCTTAGTAAAGTTGCCAACGTAAGCAAAAATAAGCGATACTGTAGCGTAAGCAGCGGAACCGATAGCAAAACCTTTGCCAATGGCGGCAGTGGTGTTGCCGGTGGCATCGAGCTTATCAGTAATAGCTCGGAATTCTTCGCCTAAGTGACAGCCCTCAGCGATACCGCCAGCGTTGTCGGAGATGGGGCCAAAAGCATCAATCGATACGGTGGCACCGACGAACGACAACATGCCGAGAGCGGCGATGGCAATACCATAAAGTCCTGAACTAATGTAGGACAAAACGATAGACACGGCAATAACGATGCCGGGTGCTAGACAAGACTGAAAACCAAGTGCGTCACCTAAAGTAATCAGGAAGGCTGGGCCTTCGGGTGAAACTTTGACTAAGTTTTGGACAAAGCGATAGTCTGTACTGGTGTAGATTTCGGTGATTTTGCCGATAGCCACGCCAGAGATAATACCCAGAAGTGCTGCAATCCATGGTGAAATCCAACCGGCTTTGAAATCCGGATAGAGTGCTACGCTACCGAACATGAAGTATGAAGCAATTAAACTACCAGCAATGGTGATACCAGCGGAGATGTAAGTAACTTTGTTTAACTCTCCGGCAGGGTTTTCGCCCATACTTTCTTTTCTCAGCATGGCTACTATAATACCAGTAGTACAACCAATGAGGCCGATAGTTGCTACGATGATGGGGAATAGGCAAGTCATGGTATAGACCGCTTCGTATTCTCCACCGTATTGTCCGTAAACGATATTGGCAATGAGCTGTGAAGCTACTAAGGTAGCTACGAAACTTTCTAAGAGATCGCTACAGTTGCCGGCAATGTCGTTGACATTGTCACCGATAAAATCGGCAAGCACATTTGGAATCCTGGGGTCGTCTTCGGGCAAGTCATGCCTTAACTTGTTTAAGATATCTGATGAGATATCGGCTGATTTGGTGAAATTACCACCAGCGACACGATTAAACATAGCTACCGTGGAACAACCAAGTGAATAAGTGGTACAACGCATAATGTTGGCATCACAAGTTAAGTTTGCAATGAGACCGTGACCGGTGGAATAATCTTTGAAGATTACGTATTGCAAAATATAAATAGCGGTGAGACCAAGCATACCAAAAGCCTGTACAGACAAACCTGAGATACTGCCGCCTTTCAAGGCAGTCCAGACGGTACGACCGACGGATTTGCTTTTGAAAGCCCGACGAGCGACACGATAGTTGGCATAAGTAGCGCCGTACATACCTATAAACACGACGACACTGCTCATACAAGCTCCCAGAATATAAGTTAATCCGCTAGTAGCTTCGATAAAAAGTGAGAAGCCGAGACCGATTAAAATTACAACTGGGATAATGGTACGATATTCAGTTTTCATGAAAACCTTAGCGCCTTTTTGGATGGTACGAGATAAATTCAACATATCATCCTCTTCTTTGGTGGAGTGATTTTTCTTAGATTTGATGCTAAGATAATTTTTTAACACCACAAAAAGTGCCACGGCGATGACGAGAAGCGTTGCTGCATAAACGTATATGTTCATGATTCCCTCCTTTTTAATGTACGAGTTTGGTTACAAAAAATGGGCGTATCCTCGGCACCCATCGTGTAAATTATATCATAAAATTAGTAAAATTAAAAGCCCCGCAGATGAAAATAGCGGGGCCAAAAAAGGAGGTGAATAAAAAGCGACCTTAGTCATCGACTACGTTGACTAAACAACCGTTAGAGGTAGAATTATAGAGCCATTCAGCATCTGCGACGCTAAGTCGAACACAACCGCGAGAAACTGAAGTACCGAGAGCAGCAACTTCATCTAAAAGCGGTTCGGGAGCACCGGGATAAGCGTAGCAAACAGAGTGAAACATGTACCCACCTTTTTTGAAACGCATACAGAAGCGCCCATAAGTGCCGTCAACCATGAGATGATAACCAGTTCCGGTAGAATGCTCGTATATCGAATAGGTACCGAGTGGCGTGCGGTGTCCTTCACGACCGGTAGAAACGATAAAAGTTTTTAGGAGCTGGAGATTTGCATCGTAAACAAAGCAAGTATTAGAAATGCGATGTACGACAATCATAGCTGGGGGACCAATAACGACAGGCGTCGTAGAGGCGGCAGGTTGGGCTTCTGTAATGATGACAGGATTGGTTGCCAAAATAGCAGGGTTAATTGGGGGCGGCTCTTCTGCGTAAACTACAAAAGAGGTGGACATGATTAACAGTGATACGATTAAGAAACTTAAAATCTTTTTCATATCTTTTTCCTCCTTGTAACAGATTTGAAATGTAAAAGTACGGGTTGTTAGCTATATAATATAACGAATTCCTTAATTTTGTAAATAGGGAAGTATGTGGTATAATTATAGGCGGAAGGGTGGCCGAGTGGTTTAAGGCACTGGTCTTGAAAACCAGCATACGAAAGTATCGCAAGTTCGAATCTTGTCCCTTCCGCCAAAAAATCGCCAATCTCGGCGTTTTTTCTTGCTCGCTCTATGTATTAATAGCGCTTCGCAAGAAGAAAACACCAATCTTGGCGATTTTTAGTATGATATAATGGAGGTATGAAGAGGTGCAAATATATATTCGTGACGGGTGGCGTACTTTCGGGGGTTGGTAAAGGTATTACGGCGGCTTCAATGGGCGCTATTTTAAAAGCCAAAGGCTATCGTGTGACGATGCAAAAATGTGACCCATATTTAAATGTAGATGCGGGACTTTTGAATCCGGTGGAGCATGGTGAATGCTTTGTAACGCATGATGGTGTAGAAACAGATCTCGACCTTGGGCATTACGAAAGATTTTTGGATTTTGAAACTTCTAAGTATTCAATTACACTGTCTGGTTCTATCTACAAAGAATTGATTGAAAGAGAACGTGCAGGAGGGTTTCATGGAAAAACTGTACAGTTGGTGCCACATTTTACGGATTTGGTACAAGAAAAAATCGCACTGGCTTCTAAAGACTCGGATATTCATATTGTAGAGATTGGGGGGACGGTAGGTGATTATGAAGGTCTGCCGTTTATTGAAGCAATTAGGCTGTTTGCAAATAAGGTGGGAAGGCGAAATTGTTTGTATCTTTCAGTAGTCTATGTACCGTGGATTAATACTTCTAAAGAGTTAAAGACTAAACCGGCGCAGAATGCTCTTAAGGATCTTCGAGGGTTTGGAATTATTCCAGATATTGTGTGTGTGAGAACGGAAAAGCCGTGTCCGAGGGCAATTTGTGAAAAAATTGCGGCGTTTTCGGGGATATCGGGTGATGCGGTGGTGAATCTTCCTGATATTAATTCAGTCTATGATGTGCCGTTTAATGTTTTGAAATCTGGGGTACTTGAAATTTTGAATGATTTTGTAGGTGATGATAAAGAGCCCGATATGAGCAAGTGGGCAGATTTCTCAGCATGGCGGGCGACGGATTTTGATAAAACGGTGAAGGTTGGTTTGGTAGCGAAGTATGTGGGAAATGAAGATACTTATATTTGTGTAACGGAAGCTCTCAAAGCGGCGGCAGCGCATAATAAAGTGAATTTGGAGCTTAAATGGATAAATGCTGAGGATGCGACGGAGAAAGATTTTGAGAACGTAGATGGTTTAGTAGTGCCAGGAGGATTTGGCGTGAGGGGAACGGAAGGAAAAATTGCGGCGGCAACTTATGCTTTGAAATATGATAAGCCGTACTTGGGGCTTTGTCTTGGTCTTCAAGCGGCATGTATTGCGGCAGCAAGGATTGGTGGAGTGAAAAATGCGAATTCAGAAGAATTTGGGGCAAGCGAGAAAGACAAGAATAATGTGATTTATATTATGGAAGGACAAAAGGGGAAAGAATCTACTGGTGGGACAATGAGACTTGGTGACTACCCGGCCAAACTCAAAAAAGGTACAAAAACTGCTGAACTGTATCGTACCGAAGCGGAAGATTGTGGAGCGTATATTTATGGAACAGTAGTGCTTAAAAGTGGAGATGTGAATGTGGTTGAAAGGCATCGGCATCGCTATGAAGTGAATCAGAAGTTTTTGCCGGAAATTGAGAAAGGTGGGATTATCGTATCAGGGACTTCGCCGGATAAGAAGTTGGTGGAATTCGTGGAAGCACCAGACTGTAAATTCTTTGTGGCGACGCAGGCACATCCAGAATTTAAGTCTAGACCACTAGCGGTACATCCGCTCTTCTATCATTTTATAAAAACTCTAAAAAACTTATGATATAATAGTATTATGGATGAAAGGGAGATACAGCGCAAAAGGCGTGATAACGAAGAAAAGGCAACTTCTGATCGAGCGAAGATTTTAGGTTTGCCATATCTGGATACTAGGGATTTTGAAGATACTATACCGCTAGTTCCAGGTTTGCTTGAAGTTGGCCAAATGCACAAGGACTTTATTATTCCTTTGGCAAGGGGCGATGGAGCACAACATTATCAATTTTTAGTGACAAGCCAAACTCCTAAATCTGTAATTGATAAGATGAGACAGGAGTATTTGGATAAGGGTGAAAGAGCAGATTTCTTTTTGATTTCTTTGTCGGCTTACAAAGTCTTTATGTACAGGTACGATCCACCAAAAGAGATTAAGTATGATAATATTAGAATTGCGGGTGAAGGCGATTCGGAAACTTTGGCATCAGTATCGAAGACTTTGTCAGAAGTCTCTACGGAGAAGGTATTTGACTTCTTGATTGATCAAGCAGATAAATTGGGGGCTTCGGATATTCATATTGAAAATCTTCGTACGGAAATCCGAATTCGGATGCGGGTAGATGGTTTGCTTCACCCTGTGGCAATTATCGATCGCGATAGGTATCGGATTTTTATGGGGGAGCTGAGTTCTCGGGCTAATGTATCGATAGCTTCTGACAAACCTCAGTCTGGTCATATGCAGAAAGAGATTTCGGATGGTAAATCTTCGCATCTTCTCAATATTCGTGTAGAAACAATTCCAACGATGTACGGGCAAGATGCGGTGCTACGTCTATTCAACTTTGATGAATCTTTGTTGAATTTGAAACTCTTGGGATTGGAACCGGAAGAACTTTCGGAAATTAATGAAGTGATTTCGCACCCGAGAGGGTTAGTACTGATGGTGGGTCCAACTGGTTCTGGTAAGTCTACTACGCTCTATTCAATGTTGAACGCGCTTAATACTACGGATCGAAAGATTATTACGCTTGAGGATCCGATTGAGTATGGTATTACCGGGATTTCACAGATCCCGATTCATACGACGGAAGGTGGATCTTTTGCGGAAGGGCTACGTTCGGTACTACGTCTTGATCCGGATGTAGTAATGATTGGCGAGATTAGGGATGCAGATACGGCAAAGACGGCGATTCAGGCTTCGATTACGGGGCATTTGGTGCTCTCGTCGTTCCATGCTAATTCTACATCGGCAGCGTTTTCAAGAATGATTGATCTTATAGGTATTAACCCGATTTTTTCGAGTTCGATTAGATTGGTAATTGCGCAGAGACTAGTTAGAAAACTTTCTGATTCTAAGAAAGCACGTCCGGCGACTGAAGCGGAAGCTAATTATATTAAAAAAGTGTTGGCTGGTGTAGATAAGAAGTGGCTAAAGAGCGCAAAGGTTAGGATGCAAGATTATAAAAAAGCATCACTGTTTGGCAGTGATACTACGATGATGGCAACAAAATTGGATCGAGCTCTTGAAGCGCAAGAAGTTGGAATGGGTAAAGTGAAAAAACCAGAGCTTACGGAAATTGATTTTGAGCATTTGGTGCTGTATGATGCAGTGCCGACAGCGGAAGATCCGTTTGGGTATAGAGGAAGAACGGTATTGATGGAACAGTTGGTGGTATCAGATGACATTCAGGCGTTCATTCGTGGGGATGTGACTGATATAAATACTGATGCGATTGAGAAAGTTGCTAAGAAAAATGGTATGCTGACGTTGGAACAAAAAGGAGTGCTAGCAGCACTCAGAGGGGAAACGACGCTTAGTGAAGTTTCGCGTGTAATCTAACTATCTGGTAGGGCAGGTTGGAATCGAACCAGCATTGTATCCTTAGAGGGGATATGTCCTATCCGTTGAACGACTGCCCCATATTGTATATTATACACTATTTTTCGGGTTTTCTCAACTTATAATATATAGATGGGGCGAATCTAATAGGGGCGAGGGCTTGTTGGGCGGTATTTTCCATTTTGACGAGATTATTGGTCTTGAAGATTTTTTTGAGGGTTTTACTTCGGAAATTGGAGACGGAAAGGATTTTTTCTGTCTTGAAGCCAGTTCTTCGGAAAATTTCTTCTACGTATTTGGGGTGGTAGTTGTAAAAACCAGTCTCGCAGATTTCGGTATAGTTGGAAGGTTTTTTGGAAAAAGGATTTTCTTTGGAACGGTGAGTAACGTAGCGGGCCATTTTTGGTAAAGTGCGTTTGTTGGCAACTTCTATGACGGCGACACCGCCGGGTTTTAAAACTCGATATAGTTCTTCGATGGCTTTGTCGAGATCTTTTAGATGGTGAGTAACACGGACCATCATGAGACCGTCTAATTCGTTGTTTCTAAAGGGGAGTTTGTAGATATCGCCAGCTTTGGTATCGATTTTGTCGCCGTAGATTTCTTTGGCTTGTTCGAGTTCGGTTTTGGAGTAGTCAAAAAGATAAATTTTGCGAGCGCGTTTGATGTATTCATTAGCTAAACGACCATAACCACCGCCGATGTCGGCGAATTTTTCCATGCGTTTGGGGAGTAATTTCCTAATGGCCATGCGATCGGCTTGGTCTTCGTATTCGCGGTCGGCATCTTCCCAGAAAATTTTCTTGTAGTCGTAGCCGTTGTAGTCTGAAACAACTTTGTTTGCCATATTTATATTATACCATATCTGGCCTTTTCTTTCGGAAAAGAAAAGGCCAGAAAAAGAAACCAGAAAGAAAAAGAAATCAGGCACATGTCCTGATTTCTTTTTGGTCTTTAAATTGACGGAGTCTTAACGATGAATTTTACAGAATTGGCATCAACATTGCCGAAATTGCGATAACTGCCTGCGGCGGTTACAGTGGCGCGGGCGTTACGGCTAAAGTTGGCTAAATCTTTGGAAGCAAAATTTACAAGTTTGTCGATACCGGCGGTTTTGAAAGTAGTGAGGCCATCCTTCAAGGTGACGGAACCTTCGTATAGTTTGGTTTCGCCTTCTACGAGAGAGCCGAGATTTGCTGAAATAGTGGCAGCGCCAGTGCTAAGTTTGGTGGCGCCGGTGGCTAGCATGGTAGCACCGGTGGCGGCATCAGCAGCACCGTTGGTATAGGCAATTATTCCAAGACCAAAGTCAATAGTAGTTCTAGCTTGGTTACCTTCTGGTAAATATTGCGAATAATTGAGTCTGGTAATTTCGAGAGGGAATAAGCCACTGGCGTTAACCTGTTGGAGGGCGGAATCAATAAGTGTATCTGCTCCGGCTTGGAGTTTTGTGTTGTTTTCGGTAAGAGTAGTAAGTCCGGTGGAGAGCTCGGTAGTTTTGGTAGCGAGTTCTTTGATGTTTACAGAGAGGGTTTTGGAACCGTCATAAAGTTGTTTAGTACCATCAAGGGCAGTAGCAAGACCGTTTGAAAGGTCGGTAGCGCCGTTCACTAATTTGTTGATACCATCTTCTAGTTGATAAACAGAGCTAGTGAGTTCGTCTAGGCGGTTTAATTTGGAAGTATCTAAATCAGCGATGATTTCATTAGTGAAAATAGTGTAGGTGTTTTCTAGGCTAAAATCGGTGGTGTCAGCTTCTAGAGTGAAGCTATCTGGTAAGAAATCGGTGCCGAGATCTTGGTTGGCGCCAGCGAGTCCGTAACCGGCGATGATATAATTGTCGGAACTTTCACTGATGATTTTGCCATTTGAAATTTTGACATTGTTGAATTTGCCGTGGTCTAAGGTAATACCGGTGATAGCAAGGAAGGGAACATATTTACCTTGATAAGTAGCGGTAGAATTGTAATGATAGACGATTTTGACGTGGCCAGATTTGCCTTTTAGATCTTTAGCATTAATTTCTTGACCGTCTAGATAATAAGTGACGGTGAAGTTAAATGGTAAGGCTTCGGCGCCATCATAGATAGTGCTACCGATAAATCTGGATTTGGTGGTACCGGCCTCGTCGGTTAATACATAGACAGTTTCATTTTTGGTAGTATTGATGGGTTTAGCAACCACGAGGTCGGTGTTGGATGCGATGGGTATGCCCCCGGTGGTTTCTTCGGCGTTGGCGTAATTGTTTACGGCAATTAAGCTAGTGCCACTGAGAATACCAGCGGCAATGAGGCTAGAAATTAAAACTTGTTTTTTCATTTATGGTTCTCCTTTGTTAACTTTTTCATACCTAACGTAGTTCTAATAATCAATGGATCGGTAAAGACGAGCATAGGGGCGAGGAAGGCTGGAACAGCGATAATAGAGATGACGGCTCCTCGGGACATAAGCATACAGATAGAGCTGATGATATCAGCACGGGAATAAACAGCTACACCGATGGTAGCGGCAAAGAGGACGGCGCCAGAAATGATGATGGATGGGATGGAAGTCTTGAGGGCGATGATGGCGGCTGATTTTTTGTCTTTGCCGTCTAGACGTTCGCGTTTGTAACGAGTGGTCATCAGAATAGCGTAATCGATAGTG
>CAZFVK010000020.1:0-17028 GCA_964522475.1 uncultured Candidatus Saccharibacteria bacterium
TTTAGTAAAGTTTTATATCGAGATCCCATCTGTTCTTCCTCGAAGAATATCTGAATGTGTTATTCCGATCCTGATCCATCCACAATCGTTCAGTGCCAAAACTCATAAGGATATAAATGATTCCAACCCGGACGATAGATCAGTATCAAGATAAAGAGAATCAAATAAAATGTCCCTATCATTAGCAACCAGAACCGGAAATGCTTAACTTTTCCTCTATAAAGAACATTGGGCAGCTCGATTATGCCAATGAGAAGAAAGTATTCCCCCGCACGTTCGAACAGATTAACAGCATATCCAAAGGCTGTAAGCAACAGCAAAAGGGTAAAGTTGGTTGCAATTACATTATCAGTTTTATTGTCTGCATCGAGCGACTTTGCAACCAACAGATAAAAGACAATATACGTTAGTAAGTAAACAGTTATTGAACGCCAACCGCTTCCGGCATATTCAGATTCAAAATAATGAGTATATTTGGGGAACACTATATCTACGACGGTTCTCATAACGCCTGAAAGTGAGGCAATCACGCACACCGCAGTAATCCCCAGAACAAACCACCATTTTTTTAATATGTCGAAATTCAGGAAAAGCAAAAAGCACAAAAAAGCTGTTGTATGGAACGTCCCAGCCAGAAGGAACACGAGCCCGGCCAGGATCCTTTTTTTGTTTTTTAGCAATTGATAGCCATAAAGGGCAATGACCATTGCCAAACCCTGTCTGAGAATTGATGTGTATACAGAGAAAAAGCAGCTAAAGAACAAGCAAAGAACTACCGCCGGATTTCGGGAAAACTTGTAAAAAAACACCCCTAATCCGCAGTACATGATCGTTGCCATAATAAGCAGGAAAACATGCCCGTCACTGGATATTTTCCAAAGCAAAAAATTGAGCAACTGATAGCCAATCTCAACTCTTGGATACTCGATCGGCCCATTGCTAAACCATTGGAAATAAGTCAAGTAATTCTCTACATCATTCCCTATTGCGCGAGATCGAAAAGCTGTTAAAAACCACAGGACAAGAAATGACAGGCCGCTCAGTATCAAGACAATGATTTGATTCCTTTTCTCCTCTTTTTCATCAGGAAGTGCCGGCCAGCTTTCGGCGGCAACGATTGAACCAGGTCTAAGGCCAGCAAGAAGAAGAGCAAAAAAACAAATCGTTAAGCAAATATATAACAGCATTTCGTGCCTCCCATTTTTCCCAATCATGAAATTGAAGAGATATAAAGAGAAACCTTTTTCCGCACCAAAAAGAGATAATTTGTCAATAACTGGCTTAGCCTTTACAAAAGCAAGATGCTCTTATAATACCTGACCGCATCCGCGGCAACAATATCCCATGAATATCTCTTCTGTACGGCCTTTCTGCCATTTTCGCCATATTCAGCCCATTTGGCGCGATCATTAACTGCATCGACAAGTCGCTCGGCTATATCGTGGGCATTTGTTTTTGCAACCCATCCGGCACTAGCCTCAGAAATGACCTCTCCAACCGCCGTTCCTTCTGATACGAGGCAGGGCAAGCCATAACTCATTGCTTCCAATATTCCAAGTGGCATTCCTTCAAAACGAGAGGTTTGAATAAAAAAATCAGCTTCAAGAAGTTTTCTGGCTTTATCTGCTCCAACAATTTCATGGTTCAATGTAACTAAGTCTTGCACATCGTTTCCCTGAATCAGGCTCTGGACATGGTCAAAGCGTCCTGCGTAATCCGGTCCGTATAGTTCAATTTTACAACCATTTTTTATTAAGATCTGTTTTGAAAGACGAACTGCTTCAAGCAAGAGGTCAAGCCCTTTATGATAAGCATCCAGCCGGCCAATGTAAACAATCTTCACGCCATCGGAACTGAATACTTCTTTTTTCTTTTGGGGGATCTCAACGCCATTTGTTCCAATAAACTTGTTTTTTCCAAAATCAGTTTCTTCAAATTCGCGTTTTGAGAGGCATTGTATTGCCACAGAATGTTCCGTAAAACGATTGAACAGAAGAATATTAGCCGCTTTTTTCTTCAAATATTTCTTTTTCTGTGCTTCTCGGCCCAATTCTCCGTGTGGAACTATGATATAAGGAATTTCATTTCTTCTCAAGTTTTTGGCGATGGATAGATAAACAGGCCTGTAGCATTCTTGAAAAATAGCAAGATCAGGCCTGTCAAAGGGTTTTGGAAGTGCTCGTACATCAAACGGTCTGCAGAAAGGCAGTTGTGTTTGTACGTCAGTTATTAGGATACCGTTCGTATTGATTAGAGCTGTTTCTGCATACTTTCCTTGTGCTGCAATATGCTGAAGGACAGCAATACTCACTCCGCTCGTTTTTGAATTTTCAATACTTGCAAAATGGAGTATAACCATATTATCCAAGCCTTTCGATCATATTCCTTGCGATATCTTCGAGACTCTTTTCACTAAACGGTTGGAGATGTATTCCGTCTATCATTTTTTAAACTAAAGATTCCAATAACGGTCCCTACACCATACCAGATATGTAGAATCAAAAAAATGGCCGGAAGAAACACAAAAAAGGCATTTCTCCCCTTGCTGTTAATCACTGAAACAATCGCCATTGTAAGATTAACGACAGCGTAAGCTACCCAAAGCACAGCAGCCGGAAATGCTATTCCAAACATCAAAATAATCAGAGAAACAACGATAGAAAAAACAAATGCAAGAGGAATGAAATGATAGAAAGAAAAACACCTCGGTTCAATCCAAAGTGTTCTGCCAATCCAATACCCATTGAGGTATTTCTGTTTGGCAAGGCCTTTCAAATCTGATCTTGTTTTTCTATAAGAAACAATTTCCGGATCGTAATAAATCCGAAATCCTGCTTTACGCATGCGATAGTGCATCTCATTGTCTTCGGTTCTGGTAAGCAGTTCATTGTACGTGCCGACAGTATCAAACACAGTCTTCCTGTAAATCGCAAACGCTGCAGTGTTGACATACCTTGCTGAATCAGCGCGACGAAAAGCAGCTATACTACCGCCAAACATCGAGTTTTCAGCCTCATTTATTGCAAAAGCCCACTTTGTTTTGTTTCCCGGAACACTCGTTACTTTTCCGCCGCATATATCCTCTCCAGCGAGAAGATCTCGCACATTCAGTTCAATAAAGTTATCAGGAACAGAAACATGAGCATCAACTCGCAGCAACGCATCACCCTGTGCTGCCTTCAGCGCAACATTCCATCCGCACGGCAGCGTTTTCCTGGGATTATCTAAAACCTTAATCTGCCAGAAATCGTTTTCCTCAGCTTGAAAACGAAGCATTTCTGCCTTTGTTGCATCAGATGATAAACCGTCAATCAATATGACCTCGATCCATTCATGCGGATAGGTCTGATGCTTTAAGCAATCCAAAAGTGATCGAATTGTAGATGCAGCATTCAGCGCCACAACAATAAAGGAAACCTTTATTCCCATCCGCTCTCCTTACTCATAGTTTTTTCCAAAAACAGCCGCAACCGTTCTGAACAGGGTGCCCAGTTCCCTGAGCAGAGAAAACCGCTCGATCTCACGCAGATTCCATTTCATTTTATCGGGCAAAACATGCTCAAGATAGACGTGGTCAACATCGTCTGCTGTACTCAGCAGTTTGTTTTCATCTTTATAACGAATGCTGGCCTCGCTCGTGATCCCGGCCGGCAGAAGCAGCGTTGCATAGTATTCCCGCTTATATTGCTCCACATACTTGACTGCTTCAGGTCTTGTACCGACAAAGCTCATATTTCCAGAAAGCACGTCCAGTACTTGAGGAAGCTCATCTAACCGTAAGCTTCTAAGCCTCGCGCCAACCCTGGTAATGCGCTTATCATCATCAACTGTGACCGCCGTTCCAATTTGGTCAGCATTTGCGACCATTGTGCGAAATTTATGGATCCGAAACCGTTTTCCGTCTTTTGTAACTCGCTCTTGTCGGTAAAAAACCGGGCCATCGCTGTCGCTCTTGATCCAGAGCGCGATAACTAGCATAGGAACAGCTAAAATGATAAGCAAAATGAATGCAGCAACGAAATCGAAAACCCTTTTTATCACGAGCGAAAAACGCCGCATATTCAAAGCATCATAATATGGCTTAACTTCCGCTGTTCTCATATAATCTGGAAGTTTGTTCCAACTAGTCAACATAAAGTACTCCCTGTCTATTCTTACTGTATGGAAAACATAAACGCCGGAGTTAGTATTAATCTAATCTGTGTTCATCTCGAAATTGGAATTGCTGTCCTATCGCATATAGGCAGAAAGTGATCGTTTATATCATCGTTCATTTTATCACCAACCAGCGCAACAACCAGCCAAAATTGTTCAATCCGAAAATTATATTGTTCTAATTTTATCATAAACCATACTGACGGTCAAGTTTTGACGAATTCGGGTATTCTCTTTTGTGTAGCGTTACAATAGATGTGAGACTAGGACAATAGAAAAGCGGTTGAGTTTGTTAGAATGAAGCTACCATGCCACCAAACTAACAAAAGGAGCTCAACCGCCATGCGTTATGTAACACAGAATAAGCAGTATTTGCCACATGAAATAAAAACAAAAGTGAATTCCGTGAAGTTGTATCGACAGACGAAGGACATCAGCTTTGTATGCCGATAATACAGCTTAATCCAGTCCGTCATTTGGGAGAGACTCGCAGCTATAGTTCATCCACATTCACTTTCATTTCATGAGAGAGATGGAGTATACAGCACTAGAAATCTCTACCAAGTAGCTAATAATAACTGTTCTCCAACTTTTCTTGAGGACCGTATATACCAGTCCAAACACGAGAGTCAAGGCCCCGCAAAACGGATACCCATATTTGAGAGCAGTCACATAGCGTAATTGATAACAGCCAGCAAGATAAAGTCCGCCGTGTTTCCGCGCTCATAAATGCGGAACATCTGTAGCACCACGCAGGGGTTCCCGACGCCGGCCACTACAGCCTTCCCCTGCCAGACGCGTAGCAGCAGAAAGCCCTCAGCCGTCCACCCGTTGTAGCCGCAATAAAGGATAACAACCCACAACAGTACACAGAAAACGCAGCGATAGCGAATCTCCGGCCCCACAAGATGCCGAGACAGTTCCCACTGAATCGAGAATAAGCAGAGATAAAGCACGATCGGCTGCACCGTTGAATCATGATTGATGGAAAAAGGAGAGTTATTTGGGAAATATAGGCCTGAAACCGCCCATGGGGAAACCACGTCACGCGTCAGTTCCCCGCCCCATTCCATAAAAAAGCCGGTTGCTGGATTCGTGCGAAACATCCGGTTGGTACGAATGATATCAATAGCATTAACCACCATCCGGGAATCGCCGTCATCAATATAAGTATTGATTGTCAGCAGCTGTAATACCTTTAAAAAAGCCGGTAACATAAGAACGAGAAAAAACCAGTCCCATTTGCTGTCCAATTTGGGATGGAATGGCAGGAATGGTCTTTCACTCTTCCAGATACCAACTATCATTATCGGAAGATAAACCGCCGTGAGTGTTATTTCAAGAGCGGTAAAGGCAGCTTCATCAGGATCATCGGGACCGATAGGATTTGGCAGATCGCCCAAGGGCTCGCAGTAGCGGCAATATAATGATCACAGATGTTGGGCGTTTCAAATCGTATGATCCGGAGCACGCCCTTTCCCAGCAAGAGCGGGAATAGGCCCAGAACCAAAAGCGATAGCGCGATATTATACCAAGTCATAGCATTCTCCGGCAACATGTCCGTTGCCGTTCTCTAAAATGTATCCCTTGCCATCCGGCTCATTTCTATTACTAGATCTTACGAGTTTTTCCGACACACCCAGTGACCAGGAAGCCAAGAAATTCTTTGCCGGCCCGCTGCACGCTGAACAATTCCTCTAGGATTTCACGGTGCATCGATCGGTCGACCTCTTCCACCAGGATCACATGATCTGATGCCAAGAGCTTTTCGATCGCTTCCGCCTCGCGGCAGAGACTTCCCGCCGTCAACAGTTTCGCCCCAACAAGGGACTGCAGTTCGCACTTCAGCGCCTCAATCTTCTCGTGCGGGCAGCTGCCGATCAACAGCACGGTATCGCCTTTTTCGGCGTGGCACCTGATATTTGCCGCGGCAAAACGCAGTTGTTCATCCCTCCCGCCGAAGGCGCGCAGCCCACGATGGCCGGCGATCCAGCGGTCAAGAAACAGGGGCCGCCCCTCCTCCGGTAATACACCCAGAACCGCCGCGTTGTAACGGTCCTTGAGTTCCTCCGGATTATTGAGACGGTTACCGGAGACGAAAAGGATTATTTGCATCGCCAAACTCAGCAGCACCCCGATCACTGCGCCCAGTACGAAAGACTTCACCGCCTGAGAGCGGGGCGAAATAGAAATTACCCCGGGCGTTTTCAAATTCTCATAGGAGCTCAGCACGTCTTCTCTTTCTGTTTTCAGCGCGCTCAATGCCGCGTTATGCTGCCTGTGGATGTTGATCAATTCCTGAGAAATGCCCTGATACTGACATTTGGAAACAAGCGTCAGGCTGTGCGCACCTATGCTTTTGGTAGCACGTGCACCAGCATCGCGAATCGCCATATCTGCTGCTTCCATCAACACATTTGCCTGCTCTTCGTTTGCCCCAATAGCCTTGACCGTGAAAAAAGCAAACTGCGGCAACTCCGAGTATACCGGAACGATTGTCAGTCCCGGTGTTGAATTCGCGCTAGAATCACTTGCATAGGGGATACTCGTTTTGACCGAACTGCACAGCAATTCATCCAGTCCGCCAATTCGGAAGCTCAGCAGACTGTATTCGCTGTTAAACCGGGAAGCGGTTTCTTCTCCTTCCGCCGAAGCAAGCAATTCTTCAGCGTTGAGCTGTTCAACAGCTCTTCCATAGGCCGTTATGATCGCGTTTACAGAGCTTTCTTCTCCGCTGCGTTCATTCTCAAAGGAGACATAGTAGGATGCCTCTTCAAAGAAGGCCTGATAGGGATCGACCGCAAAAAGATAGCTCGTCTCTTCCTGTAGATGCCTCTTCTGCTCATCCATAATGGACTGCAGTCTGCCTTCCAGTTCCGCTTTTTCAATTTCATAAGTTTCCTGGTTCTGCCGATTTGTCTCCTCCATATCGGCGACGAAGTCCACATCCCGTAGCCGCAGCATGGTTGAGCCGCCTTTGACGGCTCCGAACACAATGGCGAACATCAATGTGCAGGCAAGAATGGATCTCCAGTGTGCAAGGATAGCCCAAAACATATCTATCAGATCTATTTCAACGGTTTTGCTCCGGTTGAGTGTTAATTCCTCATTCATATAGAGCCCTCCTCAATCAAGTGAATATATCGATCCTCTTCTAAAATAATATACCATCTTCTCACTTTTATTGCAAGGAGAACATGGGTGTTCTGCGCAGCTTTCGCCCTCACCGGAACCCGGCATCAAATAAGCCCACGGCAGTCCACACAGCAGCGAATCCACCCCCAACACATAGGGGTGGATTCGCTGCTGTATTTCAAGATGCTCGAGCGTGACTGGGTGTCCTTTCTTCTTCCGGCGGCAGCTGCATATAGTCTCCGTATACCTCTCTCAAATAACGGTCATATGCGGAAACGGCCATCAGCTCGACCCCTTCGAATTTCATTGTTATGTAGCTTTCCATTACGCTTTTCGGATGTCTTTCCGTGCCGATCTCATAGAACAGGCCGTTGGAAACGCTGACTTCTCTGCTCTCTCTTCTACCGTCCCAGCGCGACACCCGATCATACCAATTCTGTTTGACCTCTTTCGGGAAGAGGAGCCCAATCTTATGCGTGACAAAAGCCAACACCAGGAAAGGCACCGGATACAGGCTATAGTTCGGTTTTCCCTTGATCATCCCCTGGAGCGCCTTCAGGAGAAGGGTTTTCACTCTTGCGGATACCGGATTTTCCGGCAGCTGATCCAGCACAAAGAGGTCGATGCACTGGCCCTCTGTTTTCAGCTGGGGATTGTTCTCATACGACAGCTTGTTGATCCAAAGGCTCTTTACCAGCACCGTTTGCTCGATCGGCTGCTGCCGATAGGCTTTGAGGAAAGCCTCATAGTTTTCCCGATCGAACATGATGTCCACATCGTCGTCCCAGGGGATAAATCCCTTGTGACGAACCGCGCCCAGTAAAGTCCCCTAGGCCATACTATACCGGATGCTATGATCACTGCAATACTGATGGAACTGCCTGAGCAGAGGGAGATAGCTTTTCTGCGCCTGCAGGGCCCCGTACCGGTTCTCAAGATCCATGATTCTATTGTTCCTTTTTTCGTTTTTATAGTGGGATATTTCCGTGTTT
This sequence comes from uncultured Candidatus Saccharibacteria bacterium, assembly GCA_964522475.1. Lineage (GTDB taxonomy): Bacteria > Patescibacteriota > Saccharimonadia > Saccharimonadales > Saccharimonadaceae > Nanosyncoccus. The sequence goes on from CAZFVK010000020.1 coordinate 8,283, forward strand.
TTTTGTTCTTCTCAATTCATTTTTGTCCTTCAGCGCAAAGAAGGACTCGCTGAGTTTTTTCCGTGTCTCTTCCGGAAGGATCACTTCATCGATAAACCCACGCTCGGCGGCAATATAGGGGGTCATGAAGTGCTCCTCGTATTCCCGCACCAAATCCTGCCGTGTGGAGGTGGGATTCGGCGCTTCCGCGATCTTTTTCCGATACAGGATATCCACCGCGCCTTCCGCCCCCATGACGGCGATCTGGGCGATGGGCCAGGCAAACACCACGTCCGCGCCCATTCCCTTGCTGTTCATGGCGATATAGGCGCCGCCGAAGGCCTTGCGCAGGATCAGCGTGATCTTCGGCACGGTCGCTTCCGAATAGGCGTAAAGCAGTTTGGCGCCTCGACGGATGATCCCGTTCTGCTCCTGCTCCTTGCCCGGGAAGAAGCCGGGAACGTCCACCAGCGTAAGCAGCGGGATGTTGAAGCAGTCACAAAAGCGGATAAAGCGGGCACCCTTCTCGGAGGCGTTGATATCCAGCGCGCCGCCGATGACCTTCGGGTTGTTCGCCACGATTCCGATCACGCTGCCGTCGAGCCGGGCAAAACCTACGATGAGATTCTGGGCATAGTGTCCCTGTACCTCAAAGAAGCTGTCCCGATCTACAAAGCAGGAGAGCACCTCTTTGATGTCATAGACCTTTCGCTGGTTGTCCGGAACGATCTGCTCCAGCTTGTAGCTGTTCTCCACGCCACGGAAATCCGGATCGAAGGGCGGGCGCTCGCTGCAGTTGGGCGGCAAGTAGGACAACAGCTTTTTCACGCCCTCCAGGCAACTGATATCGTCGGGATAGGTAAAGTGCAACACGCCGCTCTTGCTGCTGTGAACCTGTGCGCCGCCCAATTCATCGGCGGAAACGACCTCTCCGATGGCGGCCTTGACGACAGCAGGCCCCGTAATGAACATTTTTGCGGTTTTTTCCGCCATAAAGACGAAATCCGTAATCGCCGGCGAATAGCAGGCGCCGCCAGCGCAGGGTCCGAGAACAACGGAAATCTGTGGGATAAAGCCAGAGGCCTGGGTATTGCGGTAAAACATCCCGCTGTACCCGTCCAGCGAGCAGATCCCCTCTTCGATGCGCGCGCCGCCGGAGTCGTTAATGCTGATATACGGCGCCCGCATTTTGATTGCCATATCCATGATCTGGCAGATCTTTTTGCTGTGATACTCACCGAGCGTACCGCCGATCACGGTAAAATCCTCGATGGAGGCGTACACGATCCGGCCGTTGATCATGCCATAGCCGATGATCACGCCATCGCCTGGCACCTTCTTCTCGGCCATACCGAATTCATCGCTGCGGGACTCGACCAGCGTCTGGATCTCCACGAAGCTGTTCGGGTCAAATAGTGCCTCGACCCGTTCCCGGGCTGTCAGCTTCCCGGCCTGGTGCTGCTTTTCGATTCTCTTCGCGCCGCCGCCCTGAACCGCCTTCTCTCGTCTGGCGATCAGTTCCTCGGAATATCTCTTCTCCCACATTATACCATCATTCCTCTACAATTTCAATCATTCCCACAGAGAGCGAATACAGAAACGCAACACGCTTTCCTCCGAAGGCCACAGCCGGCGCCAGCGGAACGGAAACCTTGAAGCGCGCTTTTTTCAGCGCTTCTATATCGGACTCGATGTCCTCGCTTTTATAACAGATATGATAGGGGGTCGGGCCGATCTTCGACAGATGCAGATCCACCGGCGTCTCTTCGCCGTTCGGAGCCACCAGTTCGACGCGATAGCCATCCAGTTCACCAAACGCAATGCGGACCTTTCGCGCTTCATCCTCGATGGTTTCACCGAACACATAGCCGAGCGCTTCCATGGATTTTTTTGCTCTCTCGATATTTTTTACGGCATAGCCGATATGGTCGATTCTCATAGCGCGGTCCGTATCTCCTTGAAAAGCCCCGTTGAATCCGGAAGCTGTTCTGTTTTTGCCTCGTACTTTTTCTCTTCTTCCCTATCGGAAATCAGGGAAAAGCCAAGTCGGTCAAACAGCTGGACCACCGGTGCGTTCTTCGCCGTTTTCAAATAAACGGCACGGACCTTCTCGGTCCCTCTCTTTTCCAGCATGTCCTTAACCGCCGCCATGATCTCGTCTTCCGCATTCCGCCCCATCACACGGCAGGACATCAGAAAGCTGTCGATCTCGGCGTCGACCCCGTCATAGCGCAGGATCAGCACGGCCACCAGCCCCTGATCCCCGTATTTGTCAGCCATGCGGACGCTGATGATATCCGTATCCGAAGACTGAGCCATGTGATGAATCTGCTCTTCGGAATAGCGGCGCGTGGTCACATTGAACTGATTCGTCTTGTTGACCAGCTGTACGACCCGCTTTTCCTCCTCATCCCGCATCCGGTGGATATCCATCGTCATTTCCAGTTTTTTCAGGAAATCATCCACGGAAACGGCTGCGCTCAATTCCGCTTTTCTCCGGCTTTCCGCCCGATACATCTCCGTCTTCCGAGCGTCCTCTCCGGTCACCTCAAGCGCAAAGAAGTATTCCTCGTACGCTTTTGCCACAACATCCGGCAGCTGGGCGGAATCCTTCGGAAATTCAATGACCGCGACCTCCGGGCACTCCGCCTTCATCCGCTCCCGCTCGGCGGGGTTGTCATCGAGAAAGACAAAAGCGTCCAGGCCGATATTCAGTTCGGCCGCCAGCTTCCGGATGCTCACGGATTTCGCTTCCCAGTTGATGGCTTCCGCCACAAAGTCCTCATGCTGCAAGAGCATATCCGGATGGGAGAACACCGGCTCCACGTCTTCCACATTGTTTTTGGACAGGATCGCCAGCATCACGCCCTGTTTCCGCATGTTTCGCAGAAGTCTCTGGGTGTCCTTATACCGGGCGCCCTCCTTGTTGTTTGACAGAACGATGCCGTTTACACCGTCCTCGCCGATCACACCGCCCCAGAGGGTGTTGTCCAGATCGACGGCCAGGCATTTCTTTTTTCTGCCCTTGGCGGCAGACGCGTAGTGAATGATCAGCTCCTGTAGCGCGGCAAGGCCTTTCATCGAATAGGGCATAGAGCCCATGTACCACATCTTCGGGGAATAGAACGCGTTTCTGCCCAGATCACAGATCGCATCCTTGACCGGGAGCACATAAATGCTTGCGACCCGGGCATGGAGCTCCTGGATCCTCTGAATCAGATAATCCTCCAGCTGCGCTTCCTGCCGAGCCTGCGCGCCGTAGCGGCATTTCACCGTCACGTCCAGCGAGGAGACGAGCACCGGGATCCCCGGCAGGCGACCGCACAGGGCCGCAAACGCCGCGCACCACTCGTCGATCTGTTCTTCTCCCTTTGCCGCATCTGCCCAGATTTCTCCGCAGGCTCCCGCATGCAGCAAAACGGCCACGGCCTCCGGCTGATAGGCGTAGAGTCCGGAAGTCGGCACCATCATTTCCTGCTGCCAGGTATCAAAGCCCGCAGACAGATAGACATCATTCGTTTTTCCGATCAAGCCCGCAAGCAGGTCGACCGTGACATTTGACAGCAGCGCAAGTCTCATCATGTCCCTCTTTCCACCTGTATCAGGCCTGGGTATAGCGATACAGATCCTTTATTGTCTTGATGTCCGGAACCTCGTCGATGGGAATCTCCACATCATATTCTTCTTCCACTTCCATCACCAGGCGCATGTGCATGAGAGAGTCCCATTTTTCAATGCTGCCATAGGCGGTGTCCTCGCTGAGCTGAGACGGCTCCACATCCATGACGCCGGCAATAAATTCGATAAAATCCTGCATAAGTGCTCCTCATCTTCTCTTCTGCCTCCGGCCGGGAGGCAGGATCATGTTTTTCTGACCGCGTGGCCGCCGTCGGCGGTAACGATTTGTCCGTTGATCCAACGCGCCTTTTCCGACAGCAAAAAGCAAATCAGATTCGCCGCATCCTCCGTCTCACCAAGCCCCAGAGGATAGCTGTCCTCCAGCTTTTTACGGCCTTCCTCGGTAAGCTTGCTCATCCAGCCGTCTGCCATCGGCGTTTTGACCGGACCGAAGCACACCTCGTTGATGCGGATGCCCTTCTCCATCAGCTCCGCCGCAGCCGGCGCCAGATAGCCTTCAAGCGCGCCTTTCGCCGCTGCATAGGCGGTATGCCCCATGGCGCCCTCATGGGCCGACTGGGAAGAGATCAGCACGATCCCGGTATTCTCCCGGTGGTTTTTCTTCTTGCTGATTTCCCCAATCATCAACATGGGAACCAGCGCGTGCAGTCGCCAGAGTCCCTCGTAATCAGCCGCTTTGTTCATGTGCAGGGGGGCCATCTTATCATAGCCCGCGCAGTGAACAAAGCCGCCGATCGGCCCGCTCTCCGCGACGATGGTCTTGATCAGGCCGCTGAGAGAGTCCGTATCTGTCAGATCACATGGGTAGAACGCAAACATTCCGGGATACCGCTCGCGCAGACTTCCGGCTTCCGCAGACTCCGTTCTGCCGAGGCCGATCACAGACGCACCCGCCGCCAGCAGCTCCTCGGCAACAGCTTTTCCGATGCCGCCGAGCGCTCCGGTAATCAGGATGTTCTCCATCAGTCCTTCACGCACTTCCTGTAGAGGTCGCCCACGGTCTTGCATTCCAGAAATTCCTCAACCGGAACTCTGACACCGTACTCGTCCTCCATCATGACAATGAGAGAAAAGCCCATCAGAGAGCTGAATCCCTCGATCTCATCCCGGAACACCGTGTCCATGGTGATGTCCTCCGGTTCCACTTCAAAAACTTCCGCCGCCAATTCCAGAAACTGTTCCATTTTCTTTCACTCCTTATTGTTTCCTCGGTACTGGAAAAACTTATAGTATGCTTTCGGGTCCAGTGTGATCAGGCCGGCACTGGCGGACAGGCCGCCGCCGAAGCCGGAGATCAGGACCCGGTTTTCCCTGCTCTTGTCCAGCCGGTTTTCCGCATCATAGGCAATGGTCACCGGAACCGTGGCCGAGGCGGAGTTTCCAACCGCGTGGCCCGACTGCCAGGTCCGTTCCCAATCGAATTTCAGTTTTCTGGCCAGCTTTTTGATCATATACATGTTGGCCTGGTGCGGAACAAAGCTGTCGATTGAGGCCGCGTCTTCTCCGATTTCGCCCAGGAACCGCAGCAGCCATTTGGACACGTCGCTGGCTACAAAGCGGAAGATCGCAAAGCCGTCCATATAGATGTCCGTCGCGCGGCGGCGGCCGCCGTCGGCATAGTCCCGATATTCCAGATCCTCCGCTTTGGGAGGTCTGGCAGATCCGGCCGCCGGGATCATGAGCGAATCTCTGCCGCTGCCGTCGGTATAGAAGCTGAACTGCCACTCCGCTTCCTCCTCCGCCGGGGAAAGCAGGGTCGCCGAGCCCGCGTCCGCCATCACTGGGACGGTGGATTTATCATACTCCGACATGTAGGCGCTCTGGATATCCCCGTCCAGCAGCAGCACCTTCTTCCCACAGCCCCTGACCAGCATGGAAGCCATATACAGTCCATAGGCATAACCGGAACAGGCCAGGCTGATGTCAAAGGCCGGGATCTCCTTATCCAGGCCCAGCTTCTCATGGATCAGAGACGCGTTAAAGGGCATCAGGCGATCCGGCGTAAAGGTCACAAAGACGACACCACCGATCTCTTCCGGAGCCGTCCCCGTTCCTCTCATAAGCTCCTGCGCGCAGGCAAGGCACAAATCGGAACTGGTCGTGCCCGGTTCCGCCAGAAAGCGCTTGCGGATCCCGGTGGATTCCATGATCAGCTTGGCCTCGTCTCCATACATCTCCCGGAGCGAAGTCTCGTTGTCGATTTCTCTTTCCGGCACACAGGCCGCGACACCGTCGATCCGGACGCCTTTTACCCGAAAAATCTGCATGCTCACACCTCCACGCCCACGCACTTGGGGCGGAACGTTATCGTCTTGTTCATTTTCTTCAGCACGTCTCCGTAGCCCACCTCATACAGCAGGGAGACGCCCGCTTCCTTCATTGCCAGGATACTGTCGCACCATCGGACCTGGCCCGTGATCTGGCGGATCAGATTTTCCCGGATCTCTTCCAGATCTTTTGTGGGGCGTCCCGTCACATTGGAGACGACGAAACAGGAGGGGCGGCTCATAGGCGCGCTGCGGATCACGCTCTCCATCTCTTTGGCCGCCTCCGCCATCTGGGGGCTGTGAAAGGCCGCGCTGACCCGGAGCTTTTTAAACCTGATTTCTTCCCGATCGGCCAGCATTTCGCCAAGGCTGTCAATTCCGCGCTCGTCCCCGGAAACCACGATTTGTGTCCGGGAATTCAGATTGGCCATCACCACGCCGTCCGGCAGCAGCGGCGTCAGAGACGCTTCGTCCAGACCCATCACCGCAGCCATCGTCCCCTTGCCGTTCATCCGGCTCATGGCCTCTCCGCGAGCTTTGACCAGCCGCAGACCGGTCTCAAAATCGAACACCCCCGCCGCCAGCAGCGCGTCATATTCGCCCAGGCTGTGCCCGGCAACATAGCTGTAGTCCAATCCGTCCGTCCGGATCTTCTCCCAGTACATGGCCGAGCAGGTGTAGATGGCCGGCTGGGCAAAGCGGGTATCCGTCAGCTTTTCCAGGGGTCCTTCAAACAACAGTTCCCGCAGATCGTAGCCCAGGATCCGATTTGCCGTTTTCAGCAGCTCTCCGGCTGCGGGCAGCGCGCGGCATATTTCCATTCCCATACCCACGGCCTGCGAGCCCTGACCGGGAAACAGCAGTGCATTCACGCTTCCGCCCTCCTCAGAAATGAAGAACTTTCGCCGGGACGCCCATGACTGTGATGCCGGGCTTCACATTCCGAAGGACGACCGAACCCGCGCCTACCCGCGCATGCTCCCCGACCTTCATCCCCGGGATCACGGTGCAGTTGGTCGCCAGATATGCGCCGTTCTCGATCGTCACGTGGCCGGATACGCAGGAGCCGGACATGATGGACACATAATCGCCCACGACGCAGTCATGCCCCATCGTAACCGAGATATTGAAAAGGCAGAAATCTCCGATCACCGTGTTGACGCTGATGTTGCAGCTGGCACAGATCACACAGCCCTTCCCGATTTTAGAGGTGTCGGAGATGTTGACCGATGGATGGATCAGCGTCTCCCAATCGCTAAAGTCCGGGAACATGTCCACGAACTTGCGGCGGATATCCACATTCTGGTTGGCGATCACCGCGCAGGCGTGGTGGTTCTCGTTGAGTTCTTTCAGATAGGAGATCGGCCCCAGGCATTCATAGCCGTTGATCATCGTTCCGATCTTTTTCTCGTCGTCGTCCAGGTAGCCGAGAATAATGTAGCTCGGCGTCCTCTTGTTGATTTCCTCAATCAGCCAGGCGACTTCCTTTCCAAAATCTCCCGCGCCCAGGATCACGATCTCTTTCATGCTGCGCCCTCATTTCTCTTTCATAGTTTCCCCGGCCGATGCCGGGCTCTCTTATCTCAGGAATCCTTCCGATAGGCCTTGTAGTAATGATGACCGACCCGGTCCTCCTCAGGCGGAAGCTGCATATAATCGCCGTATTCCTTCCTCAGGATTGCGTCATAGCCGACCGGAATGGCGAAGTCCTCGTCCTCAAAACGCCAGCTGATCGTCTCCAGCAGCGTCTTGTCCACCCGCTGCCGAAGTGAGTCCGCCCAGCTAGTGCAGCCCACATAGCGGCTGTTTTCATATGGGGTCCTCTTTGCAAAATTGTCCAGTTTTTTTGCGTAAAAATTGGCTGGGTGCAGCTTCGCAATTTGATAAGCGACCCATTTGATCGGGGTGCGCCAGGGTGCCGAATGGCTGGGTACAAAATGCTCCAGACCAGAAAGAAAGACCTTGCTCCTATCAGCCGCGGCCTGACGGTATATACGCTCGCCATCCTCCTCCGTATCGCCCCAGCCATCGAAGGGATAAATATCAATAAACAGGCCCAGGCCATACTCCTTCGTTTCGGAATAATCCACCTGATAGCGGGTGTCGCAGATACGCGCGATCGGATAAATATAATTCTCGTTGGTGGAAAAATGCATCAGCCGAAAAGGAAGCAACGCATCGCTGTTTTCCCGGAAATAACCAAGCAGCTTCTCATAGTTTTCCCGCGGCATGCCCACATCCACATCGTCATCCCAGGGAATAAAGCCCTTATGGCGGATCGCACCGAGAAGAGTCCCGAAAAACAGGAAATAGCGCAATCCCTGATCCTCACATATTTCTTTAAGCTTTTTTAATACGCCAAGCTCCCCCAGCTGTATTTCCCGCAGAGTCAGTTCTTTCATTACGTTCTCCTTCAAATTACTTCGAATTATTTCCGCAATTGCCGGATCACAGCGAGAACCTCGTCGCGGTTACGCAGTGTCAGGATCAGACCTGCCGCAAGAAAGGCGCACAACAAGCCCAGACGGACCCACATGCTTTCCAGGAAAAGCAGGATCACGAACATGCTCAAACTGACGAGCGCTATCAGCAACAGATGTACTCGCATATCATACAGCGCATCACCATGGACCTTTGCGGAGAAGAAAATATGAAGCCCATAGTAGCAGAGATAGCATACCACCGTGGTATAGGCCGCCGCTACATAGCCGTACCGAGGGATGAAAATCGCGTTGAGCACGATATTCAGCGCCGCGGCAGACATGGTTCCAATGGCGATGAATTTGGTTTTCTTGTAATAATACTCGATCGAGGCAGGGAAATTATACATAAACGAGTAGTACATGGCCAGAATCACTGGC
>CAZFVK010000021.1:0-16730 GCA_964522475.1 uncultured Candidatus Saccharibacteria bacterium
AGTATGCAAGTTTTCCAAACTTGAGATGAGAGTTCAATTCTCTCTACCCGCACCATTTTTTATTTTTTGATAGAAATACCAGCTCTTTTTGGCATCATCATTCTTCTAGCATCTGCCGCAGCAGTAGGAGCAGCCACACTCTGTTTTTCCGGCGGCGTATAGATCTTCGCCCTTGGCGCATTTTTATTAGCATCTGTCACTATCTTAGAATCTCTGTATCCTCGTACCACCTGACGATTTTGATTCATATTTACTCTCACCTGATAACTCTCAGTCGAGGCCACCCCAATCGTTTCTCCACTCTGGGCCTTCGCATAAGCCGAAGAGTGAAAAACATCCTTTTTCTCATCCTTCATCATATATTTTAGAAAAGGATTTTTTTGAATCATTTTACCTCCAATTCGTTCCAAAAATTATTTTGGCAAAAGCAAAAATGCCACCGTCCCCGCTGCTGCCCCCAGAATAATCGTCAAAATTACCGCCACCACCAGCCCTACTTTTGAGTCTTTCTCTGGTTTTGTGATAATTACCACTGGTTTTTTAGACTCTTCCTTTGCCTTTACTTTTGGCATCTCTGATGCTACCGCTCTTTTAGTATACACATTCTTTGACAAAGGCCGCTTTTCTACTTTTCCCACATTGATAAAATTCGCTCGCATCGCTCCTACCGGCACCGTCTTCGCAGTAACTTTAGCTCCACCAGTAGTCTTTGCTACTGGTTTTACCACCGACTTTACCACAGGCTTTGTGCCAAGCGGCCGCTTCTTCACCTCCGCCTGTACGAACTTCGGATGATAGTCTTCGATTACACCAAGCGTTGCCGCTCTAGACCCCTTAGAAACCCCCGCCGGCTCTACTCTTTCCGCAAACATCTCTTCTAGAGGTACCTCTTGTACCGTCCTCCTTGTAGACGTCTTATGCGCTACTTTACTAGCAGCATTCCTACTAAAAGTAGTAACCGGCTCAGCCCTCCTAATGATTGGCTTTTCTGCTGGCTTTTCTGCTGGTTTATTTGCTACCGGCTTTTTTACCACTGGTTTTTTAACCACTGGTTTTTTCGGCGCCACAGGAAGCGACTTAACCGCTCCCCTCCTATCAACCGGCACAAAATCAATGTAGCGTTTGTTCATAAATTTTATCTTACTCTCTTTGCTGTTTCTATTATATCAGTAAATTCATCAAGTATCAAGCTTGCTCCGCCAATCAGAAGTCCATTTACGCCCGGCACCGTCAGATACGCCCCCGCGTTAGTCGGTTTTACACTCCCGCCAAAGAAAATTGGCACGTTTTCTGTTAGCTTAGCCCCATAAACTTCCTTCAAATTCTCCCGAATTAGCCCCACTACTTCGGCAATCTCATCTGGCGTAGCTATTTTTGCATCCTTAGTCGAAGAAATCGCCCACACCGGTTCATAAGCTATCAAAACTTTATCAATATCTTCCACACTCACCTCTGACAAACCACCTAATAGTTGATCACGTATTACATCCTTTGTTTCACCAAAAGCTCTTTCACTCTCTGTTTCGCCAATGCAGAGAATCGGTCTAATCCCATTTCTAATTGCGGCTGCCACCTTCTTAGCAATCATCTTATCATCTTCATGAAAAATATACCGTCGCTCGGAATGTCCAATAATACAATAATTCACCAAACCATGTAACTCCGCAAAAGAAATTTCCCCTGTAAACGCCCCAAAATCCCGATAGAACGCATTTTGCGCGGCCAACTTAATTTTAGACCGCTCAAGCTGAAGCGACAGAGGCTGCAGGCATAGCGCCGTCGGCGCCACCACCACCTCAAGGTCCCTGTAGTTTGCGATTTTTTTCTGTATTTTGTGTAAATAAATTGAAGCTTCTCCCACCGAGAAATTCAACTTCCAGTTGCCCACAATATAAGTCTTCATGGTTTTATTATATCACATATGCTACGACATTATATTTTTTGGGGACTCTGATTTGTCACGTCTCCAAAAAATATAATATTGTGGTATTTCTATGCTATACTAATGGTATGAAAAAAGTACTAGCATTTGATATAGACCAAACCTTAAACATTGCCAAAACTCCCATTCCAGACGAAATTGCAGAATTACTAACGAGATGTCTGGATCATTTTGAAATCTGCCCGATTTCTGGCCAAAAATTTGACCAATTTTTAATTCAAATTGTAAACCGATTAAAAGACGCCACTCCAGAAGAGTTGTCTCATCTGCATCTATTTGTAGCTCAAGGGACTCAATATTATCGATTTAATATAGAAAAAAACGACTGGGAATTAGTTTATAACTATCCATTAACAGATGAGCAAGTCGCCAAAATTTCTGAAACCATCGAAAAATCCGCCAGAGAGCTAGGCTACTGGGAAGAAGATAAATTACAGCCAGGTGACGAAATTATCGAAAACCGTCTCTCCCAAGTTACTTTCTCTGCCCTCGGCCAAAAAGCCGGCACCGACGAAAAATATGCCTGGGACCCAGATTGTAAAAAACGCGAAGCTATCGTCAAAAAGTGTAAAGAGTACGCCCCCGAATTTGACTACGAAATTGGTGGTACCACCTCTATCAACGCCATTACCCCTGGTATGAACAAAGAATTCGGCATGACCCATCTACTAGAAGAATTAAACGTTACTAAAGAAGATGTATTATATTTCGGCGATATGACTCAACCCGGTGGCAACGACTACCCGGTAGTAAAAATGGGCATCGATACCATCACCGTCAGATCCCACGAAGACACTGCCTACGCCCTGCGTGGAATTTTAGGTGTTATTAAATAGAAATAAGAGGTTTTGACAGCATAAATGAGATTTAAAACCTCTTATTTCTATTTTATTACACTACAATTCGCCATCAGTCGTTCGGCTAGGGCTTCCTGCGCTTTTTCACGGTTATCATTATCTCCACCCCAAGCCTCTAACGCTGGATCTTGCAAAGCCCTAGAAAACGAGAACGATACCGGCCACGCAAACGGCCCTTTGCTCATTATCGCTGCCAAGTTATCCGTCGCCTGCTCTGGTGTTTGTCCACCAGAAAGAAATACCACACCAGCACATTCCACTGGTACATATTCATGGAGCAACCTCGCCGTCGCTTTACCAATTTCCTCAGGAGTAGTTCCACTATTTACCGAATTTCCGGTATAATCTTTCCCCGCCATTATCATATTACACTTAACAATACATGCCCGCAAGTTTACTCGGTGCCGTCTCAGCGACCTAAACAGCTCATCTAATACCCTACCCGTTGCTCTTGCACACTGTTCAATCGTATGATTTCCGTCATACAAGACTTCCGGCTCCACCACCGGTACCAAGCCCGCCGATTGACACGCCACTGCATATTCCGCCATTACCCGACAATTTTCTCTAATCGCTGCGGTTGTCGGAGTTAACATCACCCCTTCATCACCTAATCTAATCTCAAATACCGCTCGCCATTTAGCAAACCTGAGCCCCATCTGATAATATTCTCTCAGTCTCGCCGGCAAATCGTCTAATCCTTCTGTAATCGTTTCATGATCATCAGCATCAGTTAGGTCAAGCAGCCGAGTCAGTCCCTTATCTACCTTTATCCCCGGCACAATTCCTTTCGAAATCAGAAAATCCGGAACTGCTCTTCCATCTTCTACTATATCTCTTGCCGTTTCATCAAACAAAATTACTCCATTCAAATATTTTTCTAGTCCAGGCATATTCAAAATAATGTCCCGATAATCATGCCTTTTTTCTACCGTGTCCTCAATCCCGAGTTTATCAAACTTTTTCTTAATAGAACCGCCCGATTCGTCCATTGCCAGAATCCCTTTGCCCGGCATCATCATCGCCGCCGCAATCAGCTCCAGATTACTTTCCGAGGTCGAAGTCGCAATATTCTCTAACTCATCAATCGTGAGAGTAGCATCAAGTGTCGCATTTTCTACATTGATTCTCGCCATTTTGAGCGCATATTCCACAGTTTTGCCTAGGATAAATCCGCCCAGTATTGTCGCCGCAATAATCGAATATGCCGAAAGATGAGTTAGTCTATCAATTCTCTCTACCGACACGTTCTCTACAAAATCTTTATATTTCAAGCGGTTTTCCGATACCAAAATCACCCTATCTTCAGGATAATTTTCGAGTCTACCCTTATTTTCTTCCAAAAATACCAAATCCGCGTGCTTTACCAGTCCGCCCAAATTTTCTACTGTGAGATCCCTAAGATACAGCACCAATTTTGTTCTCTTGGAATAGTCCAAATAAGAAGTCAGTCGGTCTATTACCGCCGGAGTCAAACATGCCGATCTATCCACAAAGATATAATCTATTTTATCTGTTGGCGTAGTAAAAGCCGTCTTTTGCTCAACACTCGGTACCATATAAGCTACCCCAGTGTCCGAAGTCAAAATATACCGATACACCCCAGTCGGACCACTAATCACCGGTCCGTTTTCATCAAAATGAAAACTTGTATCCGAAATATCCGCCTCAAGCCCCATTTTTTGTAGCACCTCAAGCGTAATCGCCGCCCCACCAAAACTACTCGTCCGTGCCATATAATGATGTTCCGAAGCATTGAAGCTGAAATCCAGCCATGAGTTGCCCCTCCCATCCTGCTCGAACTCTTCTGTTCTCGGATCGAGATTTAAGTATACATCTTTTAAGACATTGCCCACTACCAATATATGCATAACCTCATTATATCATAGTTTTTAAAAAATATCACATTTTATTTTTTTTATTGCCTCTTACGTTTGCACGGCAATAAAAAAATAAATGTGATATAATATAACAGTATAACAAAGGAGTTACTATGGCAGATTTTAACAAAGTTTTAACACCTGGCGATTATGAGAAAGGCGAGCTCAACGTCGTAATCGAAATCCCCACCGGTTCTAATCATAAAATCGAATGGGATAGAGAACGCGCTTGTTTTATGCTTGACCGTGTGGAGCCTATCGCTTTTGCTAAACCTTGTAATTACGGCTTCATCCCTCAGACTTTGGACGAAGACGGCGACGAACTAGATGTATTAATGATCACCGACCAGCCTCTCACCACTGGCATCTGGATGAAAGGCCGCATTCTTGGCGTCATGAAATTTGTTGACGACGGCGAAGTCGACGACAAAATCATCTGCGTCCCAGAAGATGACAGAAATAACGGCGACAAATATCAGACCCTAGAAGATTTACCAAAGAGAACTCTAGAGCAAATCGAATTCCACTTCAATCACTACAAAGATTTAAAGAAGCCTGGCACCACCAAAGTCCAGAAATTCGGTGATATCAAAGAAGCCAAGCAAGTTATTGCTGACTCTATCAAACGCTACGAAGAACTTCACCCAGAGGTAGCACTGAAAAAAGGTGCCGAAAAACTAGCAAACGACATCAAGAACAAACTAGAAGAACTCTAAAACCCTATTTCTGCGAAATATATAAAATTCCCCATATATTTTTTACAACTTTACGGTTTTTGGACTCTGAACTTGTTACAGAGCCAAAAACCAGCCTAATGTTGTAAAAAATATCTTGGCGGAATTTTATCATTGAGCAAAATAGGGTTTTAGAGTTCTTCTACTTTTATACGTATTTGCTCAATCGTATCTCTATCTCTTATAGTAACTGTATTGTCTTCTAAGGTATCAAAATCAATCACCACACACTTTGGTGTGCCAATTTCATCTTGTTTACGATATCTTTTACCAATATTCCCCGAATCATCCCAGGTCACATTACCGTATTTTTCCTTCAAAAGCACATATACCTCTCGTGCTTTTTCTACTAGCTCCGGTTTATTTTTAAGTAGTGGGGAAACACAAAAACGATACGGCGCTAGATTTTCCGGCAATCTCAAAACTATTCTTTTATCACCACCCACTTCATCTTCAGTATAAGCGTTAGAAAGCACCGCAAGGAACAATCTCTCCACTCCAATCGACGGCTCAATCACATGCGGCACATAAGTCTCCCCCGTCACCTTATCGCGATATTCCATCGATTTACCCGACTCACGCGCGATATTGGATAGATCAAAATCCGTCCGGTAAGCTAGCCCCATCAGTTCCTCCGATCCATTTGGATAGTCGAACATAAAATCAATCGTGCGTTTGCTGTAATGCGCTCTATCCTCTGCCGGCACTTCTAATTCATGAATAGAATTTACGTCAAGCCCCATCTCCTTCTCCAAAAACTCGTGGAAGAGCTCTCGCATCTTTTCAAAATTCTCTTCCCAATCGTCCGGCTTTACAAAATACTCAATCTCCATTTGCGAACACTCTCGATCACGCAAAACAAAATCCCGTGGCGAAATTTCATTTCTAAACGCCTTACCTTGCTGCGCCAAACCAAACGGCATCGACGGATAAAAAGTATCTACTACGTTTTTGAAATTGACAAAAATCCCTTGTGCTGTTTCTGGACGCAGGTACGCAATCGATTTTTCCGCGAGTTCCCCCGTATCCTCAGGGAGCACCGCTCCTACATGAGTCGAAAACATCATATTAAATTTGCGAATCGGCCCCCAATTCTCTTTACCACATACCGGACATTTGACATGTAACTCCCAAAATTCTTCAGACGACACCGATTCATTAATTCCGTCTGCAATTTTATCCGCCCGAAACCTCGATCTACATTCCTTACACTCCACCAACGGATCCGCAAAAGTCGCCGTATGCCCCGATGCTACCCAAGTTTTCGGATTCATCAAAATCGCCGCATCTACCCCATACATATCATCCCGTTTTTCTACAAAAAACTCCCACCAAGCATCCATAATTTTTTTCTTTAGAAGAACTCCTAGCGGGCCAAAGTCCCACGTCCCGGCAAACCCACCATACACATCCGATCCCGGAAATACAAACCCCCTTCTTTTACATAAACTCACAATATCATCTAATTTACTCATATCTTTATTATACCACCTCTCTATAAAGTTTTTACGATTTCAAGAGTTCCTGGTAGATATTTTTCTATATCTTTAATCCGAAAAACCACTTCAAGGTCCGCCGATACCATTAGTCTTAGCACCTTCACAAAATCCGCTTCGTATTCTCCATCTTCTTTCGGCTGAAACGCCATTTCCATCCCGTCCCAAATATATTTTTTATCTTCCTCTAATTTTACCCCATTTACATCCGTATATAAATTCAATTGTTCCCCCATCGCTCGCTTCAAATTTAAGAAAAACCAAGCGTACACCAAATCTCCCGGATAACCCGAATCAAGCCCAAATAGACATTTGTCTAATATCTCAAATAGCTCCGGATTTTCAACATGTTCCGCCGCCCGATTAATTTCTTTCAAAAACACACTAGCCATTGTCATTCGTGTATAATCTTTCACAATATTAGCATAGTACCGTTGTATCCTTGCGCCTGTCAGTATCGCTAAATCACTTTTACCAAAATGTAAATTTGCTTCAAACAAAGTCAGAAGTTCCACCGATCCAGCCAATTTTGACAAAGGCTTTCTTACTCCCTTAGCAATCGCCGAAACTTTTCCCTCCGGCGTAATCAAATTAAGGATTCTGTCTGCCTCTCCATAGTTCGTCCGCCGAAGCACATAAGCCAAAGTTTTGACATCTCTAGGCATATTTTTTGGCATATTCTATTACCTCCTCTGGCTTCATTATGTTTTTATTTAGTATCCCTACCACTCCATAATCAGAAAGATCAAATGAAGAAAAATCCCTTTCCGAAACAATCACAATCGGCGTCTCAAAAGTATCCGCATACGAGGCCATTTCATTTAAAAACGTAAATCCATCCGGCCCACTAAGCAACACATCAATAAACACCAAATCCGGTGCTCCCGTCTCCGAAATTTCCGCCATCGCTTCTATCGCATTACTAATTAATTTTGCTTCGAACCCATTTTTTTGAAGCGCTCTCACCACACATTTACCAAATACTTCCTCACTATCAATCACCAAAATCATCAAAAACCCCAAATCGACATTTGACGAGCCGTCGGTAATTTTATAAAAAAGCTCACCCCATCACTATGTCGCACTGCTCCCACTTCTGCCTTCATGTATTTAGAAAATTTCGAAGCAATATAAAATCCCAGCGCCGAAGACCCTGGCCGCATCGCAATCTCTTTAGGCTTAGACATTTCCGTTTTTACTTCTCGCCAAACTTCAGAAGTTATCGCTGGCCCAAAATCCCGCACTTTGATTTCTACTTTACCCTTAGATTCCGAAACCAAAAGGCTAGTCTTCATTTCTTTATCTTCGTATTCTATCGCATTTAGTAACAAATTCAAAATCACGCTCTTAAGCAATTCCGCATTCGCATTCACTAATCTCAAACGATTTGAATATTTTACTTCCATCTCGCACTTTTTTCCACCAAAAAGCCCCTGGACTTCTTCCAGCACGTCATCGCAAAGTGCTCTTACTGCTATCGGTCCCATCTCATAACCGCCGTTTGCTAATTTTTCAAACCGTGCCAAATCATCCACCTGCCGCATCGCTCTTTCACTTACTGCCACCATCTCCGCCCGAATTCTCTCATCTTCCGGACCACTTCCATCAAACCCGAGCGCTAATTGTCTCAGTTCCAAAAGCGGGCGCTTAAGCTCCCTGGCCACCACCATCGCACCTTGTACCTCCAGCATATACCACTATTATACAGTTCTTAGTTAAAACCCGCAAGATTGGTATTTTCTCCGTGCAAAGCGCTATTATACATAGAGCGAACACAGAAAAATGCCAAGATTGCGGGTTTTAACAAGAAATGTCATGCGTCAAAGCGGATACTAGCAAGTAATGCGTTAAAATCGCCATCAAATAATATCGAATCAGACTGAAGTAGAACCGTCTTATCGCGCAGTTTAAATAAAATCACATATCCATTAAACTCCGTCTCCGGAATAATGCCGGTATAACGGTTTGCCGTAATATTATTTTCTTGACCAATCGTGACCGACTCCAATCTCATCGCTGGTGGAGTTCCATCCCTACCCGCCTCTAGAGCCCCCGAATAATCCGCCGCCACACTATCAAACGATCTATTCAAAATCTTCACTCTCACCGCATTAATCACCTCATTAGACACCGTATTTACTTGTACCGGGTTGAGGTAAGCCTCAAAATCCTCACCATTTGCCGCATCATTTGCTATATACACACTCCAAGTTCTTGGATATTCAAAGGTCAAGCTACCATAATCCACCGGCCCCGCAAAAGTCAGATACGGGCTCTTCTCCCGCTCCGCAAACTGATCCTCCAGATTAGTAGTATTCTCATTAACCGCCTCTTTTACTGCCACCGCAATCTGACCATCCACATCCGATTTCGTCGTGCTATATTCCGTAAACATCCACAAGAAAAGCCCAATAAACGTTACAAGCGTCAACGAAAGCGCAATAATCACAATTGTCTTAATCAGTCCTTTGCTATCCTTTTTCTCTACCACCACTTGCCCCGCCGATTGCATCATCATTGGCTGACCTGTAATCGGATTTTGCTCCATATCCGGCATCTGTGGTGCTACTCCTGGCATTTGACCGGACATCGTTTGCCCTGGTGGCATCGGCTGCCCCGGCTGAATCGGCTCACCCATCATCGGCTGCGCCGGTTGAATTGGTTGCCCCACCTGCGTCGATTCTACCTGCTCACCCATCGGCGCACTAATCGGTTGTGTGAAAGCTGCCGTGTAAGGAGACTCGTTAGGAGAAGATACAATCGGTCCCACCGGCTGCCCGTTCATTCCAAAAGAAGATTTACTATCCATAATCACATTATATCACAAACACTTACGAATCTTTGGAAAAATCTTGTTCCAAAACTTCCACTTCGTTTTTGAGGTTTTTGAGGTCCTCTTCAATCTCAACTGCTAGAGCGAGAGCTTCCTTATATTCTTCTACGGCCTTATCTAGCTCAAATTCATCCGAATTAAACCACTCTACCTTTTCGTCTAGTTTTTTGATTTTTTGATTCAGATTTTTAGTATTAGACATTTGTCTATTTCCTCTCTATTATTTTATTAATTTTTACTTCCAATTGCTTCTGAAATGTTGTAATTTTTACAACACTACCAATCGAAATATCACCAGTAAGAATAGCATAGCCTTGTTTCAGAATCTTCTCCGGATTTAATAGTTCCAGCATTCGCTTCTTTTGCATTACATCACCTTCTAAACTCCTAATCTCAAAATCTATCCTTTGTCGAATTTGACGGATTTTTTCTAAAATCTTTTCGCTCTTTCTATCCCGCGTCAGAAGTTCCGCCGCGTTCGATGGCGTGGAAGCTCTTACGTCACAGGCGAGATCACACAGAGATTCATCCACCTCATGCCCCACCCCGCAAACCACCGGAATCTTCGAAGCCGCCACTGCCCGGACCAAAGCCTCATCATTATAGCAAGAAAGATCGTCTTTACTTCCACCACCTCTAATTAGCACAATCACATCCACGTCCGTTCGCTCGTTAAAATATTTGAGAGCTCTTATCATCTGCTCCGGCGCGTCTAGCCCCTGTACCTGCGTATGTGCAGTCAAGACTTTCATCCCACCCCATCTCGCATTGATAATTTTAACAAAATCCTTATATCCCGCCGCGTCTACCGACGAAATCACACCAATTTTATTAATTTCTTCCGGCAAACTCCGTTTCTTACTAGGATCAAATAACCCCTCACTTGCTAGCTTTTTCTTCAACATTTCAAATGCTTTCTTGAGCGACCCTTCACCCACCGGCATTAGTTTTGACGCCGTAAAAGAAAACTTTCCCCACTTCGTGAGCTTTGGGACACCTCTCACCACCACTTTCATCCCATCTTCAATCGGTTGGCTAAGCGACCACAAAGTCATAAAACACGGCAGGCTCGTTTCTTCGTCTTTTACGTTAAAAAATACCCATTTCCCCTGATTTACTTTAAACTCGCTCACCTCCCCCACAATCGTAACGGACGAGTACGCATATTCTAATGTTTGATTAATGTAAGCGATTAGGTCAGAAGGAGTAAGGGCAGAATCAGTTTCTACGTGTTCTGCGGAACATGAAGACTTGGCCAGAGCGGCCCGGAGCGTGTCCGAAGGACACGCAGAAACTGATTCTGCCCTACTCACGTTTGTCCCTTATCGCTTGTTGATACGGCCACCATCCCGTTCCAATCGTAAATATCAGAGACAGCGCCCTCGCCATTACCACCGTAATTAGAGAAATCGCTATCGCCTCTTCCGTTCCACCTAAGAGTACCCCCATCACCCCCGCCATGCCTAGTTCATACGGTCCATATGGCACAATTCCATCAAACACCGATCCAATCGCCTCCCCCACCATAATCACCGGCAAGATTTCCGGTCGCCCCATTGCACATGCCACAATCCAATACACCCCAATTTCGCACAAACTATAAATAAACCCCCATATCGTCGGTTTAATCAAAGATTTCTTATCTTTTTTAACAATCACCACACAATCGTGAATGCTCAAGAAATAATTTTGTACTCGCTCCCTCCTAAACAAACTCCTTTTATGCCCAAAAGTCACCGTCCGAACTACAAAAGCTATCAACTTCCCTACCAGTTTAGCAAACCACTCAATCCGTTTTTTCGAACTCGCCACATAAATAATCAGCCCAAGTACTATAAACACTCCTACATTCATCAGGAGCGACACCCAAATAATCCACGTTGCTTCTTCCGGCACCGAGCCTAGCGCATAAAGAATCAAAATTGCTACAAGTGCCTGTACATAATTCACCACCGTCGTAATCGCAAACCGAAAAATATAAAGAAAACTTGCCTGCCCCGCATCCACACCAAACGGTTTCAAACGATAGGTTAGATATGCCAATCCCCCCACCGCCCCTGCCGGCACTACCCGATTCACAAAATTTAGTTCCGTCGAAATTTTAAGCTTCGTCTTCCGCCCAAACAGCATTTTGTATTTACTCTCAAGATACGAGAAAAAGATCTGCCCACAAGCATAATACATAAATAGTTGCTCCGGAACGAGAAGTAGTATCACAAAAATATTCGCATGATTTAAATTCTCAAAAGTTTCAACAAATCCATCCCAGTTTTGATAGACTACATATCCCACCAGCGCCAAAGTCGCAATCGAGATTACTGTCCGCCACGGAAATTTAAAGCCCTTTTTCTTTTTAGTAGCCATATCAAAATTATACCACTATCGCAAACTTGTTTTTACCTTTTTTAATAATGGCGGTCTGATTGACCGGCATATCTTCTTTCACTTTTACTCCGCTAATTGATACCGCTCCCTGAGCGATAAACTCTCTTGCCTTTTTCTTAGACTCCGCTAACCCCGTATTTACCAAAATATCGACCAAAATATTGCCCCTAGCCACCGTTGGTAGATACGCCGAGAATTCCGTAATCTCGTCTTCTGAAAAATCCGAGAAATCTGTTTCCTTATTAAACAAAGTTTCCGACAAATTCTCTACCGCTTCCGCGTTCCCTCCACCATGAACCACTGCCGTTACTCCACGAGCCAGAGCCTTTTGCGCAATTCTCATTTCTGGATGCCTCTCATGCTCCGCCAAAATCTTTTCGATTTCTTCTGGTTCGTATAAAGTATAAATTTTTAGCAAATATTCTACCGCCGTATCTGGCTGATTCATCCAAAATTGATAAAAGTCAAAAATCGAAGTATAATTCCCCGACCCATTATCAGATGACGCCAGCCACACTGCATTTCCTTCCGACTTCCCAAACTTCTTACCCGTCACCGGATCAATAATGAGTGGTGTACTCCAAACATCCGCCTTCGCATCCTCCAGTCTCGAAATCAGATGTATCCCACTCGTACAGTTGCCATACTGATCCGCCCCACAAAGCTGTAAAGAAACCCCATATTTTCGGTATAGATGCAAAAAATCATACCCCTGAATCAAAGTATAAGAAAATTCCGCGTAACTTATCCCCGACCCCCCTTTGCCAATCCGATTCTGCACAAACTGTCGATCAAGTAGCTGTGTCATCGAAAAGTTCTTTCCGATTTCGCGCAGAAAATCCAAATACTTAATATTTTTAAACCATTCTAAATTATCTACTAACGTAGTATTATTACTTTTTATAATATTTTCTATTTGCTTCTTAATACACTGCTTATTGTGCTCTACCTCATCAAGAGTTTTTAAATCTCGTTCCGCATTTTCCTTCGGATCGCCAATTTGCCCCGTCGCTCCTCCCACTAGAAGATACGGTTCATATCCATGCCGCACAAAACAAGCACACATCATAAGAGCTGCGAGATTGCCAATCGTCAGAGAATCCGCCGACGGATCCGCTCCCCAATAAAATTTCTTTGATTCTCGATTGTCTAACTCTGTAATGTTATCAATCGTGGTCTCCGCTTTAAACCCCCGATAAACTAACTCCTCTGATAATTTCATACCTCTATTATACCATATGATATAATAATTATATGTATTTAGCGGTGCTTGGTCGTGAACCAGAATTATCAAATGCAGAATTAGAAGCTCTTTTTGGCGAAATTAGACATTTGTCTAATAATTTATCCCTGTTTGGTAGCAAAACTACACCAAGCATCAATCGCCTCGGCGGCTCGCTCAAACTCGCCGAAAAATTGTCCGAATCACCATTAGATTATCTAAATAAAACCGAAGGCAAAATCACCCTCGGCATTTCTGATTATTCTAAAAACGCTTCCAAAAAATCTGCCAGCGCCGAAGCTATGAAACTCAAAAAAATTCTCACCCGTCATGGCCACAGTGTCCGCGTAGTCTTGGGAGATTCCGCCGCTCTCCCCACCGCCACTTCCCTTCACAACGGCCTTTCCGGCAAAAACCCCAAAAAATGCGAATTTATCAAAGTCGAAAATGACTGGTTTAGAGTCATCGGCGTCCAAGATATCGACGCATACTCTCGCCGCGACCAAGGCCGCCCCGCAAGAGATGCTAAAGTCGGCATGCTCCCACCCAAACTCGCCCAAATCTTAATCAACCTCTGCGGCCCATTACCTGAAGGTTCTTGCCTCTTGGACCCATTCTGCGGCACCGGCGTCCTCCTCCAAGAAGCTCTCCTCATGGGCTACCGCGCCTACGGCACCGACCTCAGTAATCGCATGATAGAATACAGCAAAAAGAACTTAGAGTATTTCAAATTTAATAATTTCAAATTGGAAGTTGGTAATGCTACAGATTACAAATGGAATAATATTGATGCGGTAGCTTGCGAAGGTTATTTAGGCAAGCCCATGAGCAAAATCCCTTCCGATATAGAGTTAAAAACGCAAAAGGGGGAATGTTCCATCATTATTTTAGGTTTTTTAAAAAATCTGTCTAGCCAGATCAAAAAAGGCACCCCCGTAGTCATCGCCGTCCCCGCCTGGCTTCGCCAAGACGACACATATTCCAGACTGGAAATCGTTGACAATCTAGAAGATATGGGGTATAATGTTGATAATAAATCGCGCGAGGGACTTTTTTATTATAGAGAGGGCCAGATTGTCGCGAGAGATATAATAATATTAAGGAAAGATTAAATGTCACACGTAAAAGCTGGAGGTACCTCCAAAAATATCCACAACAACCCCGGTCAAAGACTCGGTGTTAAGCGTTTTGGTGGGGAGAAGGTCAAAAACGGTGAAGTCATCGTCCGCCAAACCGGCTCTACCAAGATTGCTGGCCCAGGCACCTACATGTCCCGTAATTTCACCATTCATGCCGCCAAAGATGGCGTCGTCACTTTTGTCAAAACCAAAAAATCCCACTTCTCTGGTAAATCTTTACCACGCATTCGCGTAGAAGTTCGCTAAATGAAAATTTTCTGGACTGACGGTAGTGCTGATCCCAACCCTGGCCCCGGTGGCTGGGCTGTTATTGATGCTAGTACCAAAAAACCGATCAAGACCGGCTCCGAAAAACACACCACTAACATCCGCATGGAAGCCACCGCTATTTTGAATGCTATCAAACTAGCCGATGCCGAACCCGTCGAAATCCATACCGACTCCGAATTTTGGATCAACGTCCTCACCAAATGGGCCCCCACTTGGGAGAAAAATGGCTGGAAGAAAAAACGGGGCGAAATCAAAAATCTCGACCTCGTCCAAGAGTTATACAATCTCTACACCACCCACGAGGTCAAACTAGTTTGGGAAAAAGCCCACGTCGGCACCGAATTAAACGAACTCGCCGACCTCGCCGCCAAATCGAAAAGACTTTTTTGACGAAACAAAAAAAGACAACCCCTTACGGGGTTGTCTTCGGAACCTATTGTATACAATGAAGTATCTTTAGCGTCCCAGTATCTTTAATTATACTAAAGTATTTCAGATACGTCAAGAACACTTCCACTTTTAGTAATAATTTTTAATTCACACTTTTTTCGGCGCCGTTTATTATAAGCATCACGAATACGAGCATAAGCCTTTGGTCCATTCATTCTGCATCTACGCAAATCAATTACTATATTATATGATTGATGCCTAGCAGTCACAAAAATATTATGAATAGTATTCTTCCCGTCACCAATCGGACTTTTTAGTTCCCAAATTTTTCCTTTCACATCTAAATCTGGACTTTTGAGTGGAGTTGGCCTCAAAAATATTACGTCCGTCTTAAAGTAATTCGCTACTAGTATAGCAGCCGACATCTCAAAATCATACGGACGATCTTTTTCTGAAGTGTTCACTATTACTCTATAATTTTTCATTGTTATTACCCTAGCATAGTAGAAAAATATTTTCAACCCCCCACCCCCTGCTTATGGTTATCCCAAAAAAATGCCTGTAGTAAACGAACACTGCGGAGGCTAAAATTTTGAAAAAATTTCTTGACGATATACATAATATAATATATAATATAAAGTATATTCGGGAATACCCGCACCCTAGTTCTATAACTAGGGGACATTTTTTTATTTGGAATACAATGACAAAAAACCTTGACGAACCTTGTCTAAATCCGAATCCGGTATTTGCCCTAATCTACTGTATAATCTAGACGCGCTATAAACTCTAGCTTGTGACAAAACAGCAGTTTCAACTGCGCCCTGAAAAACAAATCATAAAAAAGAAGTCCCCGTCTCAGCGAATGCTTCGCCCTCGTGGACCTCAATACTCTAATTTTATCGCAAAAGATCATTAATGTCAATAACCTCTCGCTTACGATTTACAAAAATCATACGCTGAATACAATCAGTAGTTTTGCCTTCCGGGGCTTTTATTTCAAATATAGTATTATTAACATAACAATCCGCCATTCCTATATGAGATTTTTCTTCATTTCGGCATCATAGCACAGTAGAAAAATATTTTCAACCCCCCACCCCCTGCTTATGGTTATTCCAAAAAATACCTATGGTAAACGAGAAGGTAGGGGGTTGATATTTGAGATCAGGTATGCTAGGGTAAATGATACGGGGTTGACACTTTAAAAACTTGCGGGGAGAAAGGAGGCGGTCTATGGGCTTAGAGATAAACCTTTTATTTGGATTATTCCATATAAAAATTATCCGGTTTCTAAAGAAACGCGGATAACTAGATCTTAATTCTATTCTACCGTACACTAATTAATTAGTCAACCCCGCCTCATGCGTCTATCATAAAAACGTTGCGGAGGCTAAAGTGGCGAAAAAATTTGAAACGGTGACAAGCCCCGTTTCAAATTTAAAAAAACTGAAAAAATAATAACGCTCACAAATGTGAGCGTTATTATTATATTTTTATTTTTTAGTTTTTTCTTTTTTACCTTTCTTTCCCACCATCCTTCAAGAACTCTGTGTCATAGTGAATGTATTAAGAGCTTGAT
>CAZFVK010000022.1:0-15336 GCA_964522475.1 uncultured Candidatus Saccharibacteria bacterium
AATGCTTCCGACACCGCCGGTCTAGCCGCTAGCGAAAAGTCCAAACTAGAATCTAAAGGTTATACCATCACACTCGTAGACAACGCCCCAGCAGGCGAATACAAAGAAGGCATTACTATCTATTCAATTAACCCTGAAAAAGCTGGCACCAAAAAGCTCTTAGAAGAAGACTACAGTACTACTACTTCACCAAAAGAGGAACTGCCAACCACCATCACCCCCAACTACGACTTCATCATTATACTTAATAACTAAACAAACAGCAAAGCCACAGATTGGGATGCTCCGCAAGGAGCCAGGAGTAGCGGAGCGAGCCGTACTTAAAAAGTACGGTGAGCGAGCAACGCACGCAGCGACAAAGCGGAGCGCCCAATGTGTGGCTTTATCTCTTCGAGATAATGAGTTTCCGCTCTCGCCCCTCCCCTTCCGAGTGTGTCTCAATGTCAGAATAATCTTGCGCTAATTTATGAACCACCCGACGATCCGCCGCATTAAGATCAATAGTCATTGGTTCACCAGTCTCACGAACTCTCGCAATCCAACCCTCTGCCTTCGCTGCAATTCTGTCTTCTCGCTGTTTCTTATAATTAGCAATATCAATATTTACTCTCGTAAGCTCTGCATTTTTCATAACCAGCGCCATCATTACCACATGCTGAAGTGCTCTCAAATTGTCCGCATTTCGCCCAATTAGAAGCGAATTTAATGACGTAGACGGCACCGAGAGCTGTATCACTTCATCCTCTGATGTTGCATAAACTGCCACGTTTATCCCAAAGAAACTTAATAAATCCTCTAGATATCTGCTAGCGAATCTAATTGATTCTTCTTTATTCATAATTTATCTCCTTTTCTTTTTATTATCTTTTGCGGAGATACGTGTAATTTTTGTTCCGGTTTTTTTGTTTTCCACCACTTCTGCTTCCTTAATTTTAACCCCCTTCGCCATCTTAGAACCTTTCTCGGATTTCTTTAATTCTTTCAAAATCGCTTTGTCAGTATTATCATCCATTTCTTCTCGCACTTTACTAAAGATCAACTTCTGTTGCAAAATCGTAAAGATATTTGATAGGAAGTAATAAAACGCCAAAGCCCCATGTAAATTAAACATAATGATAAACATCATGATTGGCATCATCTTAGACATCTGTCCAGTTGCAATCCCCGAGATATCACTATCGTCTACTTCTTTACCTTCCTTGGCTTCCTTAATAATTTCACGGAACTTCTTTCTCTTTTCACTCTTACCAGAAGCGGTCTGTTGTTTTGCTACAAAATATTGTGCCAAAGCCGCTGCAACCGAAATTACCAACATAAACACCGCGCTCCAAGAAAACCTAGACGGGTTAATTACATCGCTAGCCTTAGCTGTGAGATCGATCGTATTAAACAATTTTGGATCAAAGTCATATTTTCTTTTTTCTTCTGCTGGAATATCATTATTAGCAAGATCCTCTAAGTATGCTACCTGCTTATCTTCAAGAGTTCTAATCTCCGAACCTTCATAAGCCACAAAATCATATGCCCGATTTGTCAGATTGTCTTGCGGGAGCGGTGTTGCAATTACCCTAATCGCCGAAAATACCGCAATAAAGATAGGAAGCTGTATCAAAAGCACCAGAATAGACGCAAATGGCTTTACATTGTATCTCTTATAAAGATCCATCGTCTGAAGCGACTCTAGCTGCTTATTCCCATTACAATTCTTCCGAATCTGAGTCAACTCCGGCTGAATTTTCTGCATCAACCTAGTCTGTATTAATTGCCGTTTAGAAAGTGGCCACATACAAAGTTTTACCAAAATCGCCAAGATTATAATCGCCAACCCAAAATCATGTACCAAATTAAAAATCATAAATTGAATATTTACGATTGGTCGTACGATTAATAAATCAATCAAATTAAACGGACCGCCAGTCGCAATCGAGCCAGCAATAAAAGCAATCACTAGCGCCAAAATCACATATTTCTTCACACTCTTTTTATCCATTATAATTATTATATCATACTTTAGTCTCTGCGACCAGCTCACCTAATGATTTTACCAGCTCAGAATGAGGCATCTTTAAAAGATCGTCAGAATATATTACAAAAATATAATCTCGTTTCTTAGGTATAAACTCAAAATTCTGACGCACCACTTCATATACTCGCCGTCGAATCCGATTTCGCTTCACCGCCGCCTTAGTTACCTTTTTGGATACCACTACTGCTATCCTTGTAAACCCTCTTGTATTATCACAAAAAACCAAAGACATCCGAGGCTTCCTCACCGTCTTCCCATGCTGATAAACATACCTCACTCCCCCTCTAGAGTGAAACCGATATTTCTTCGCTAGCATATACTACTATTATACAGCAAGACGAGCGCGACCTTTAATCCTTCTGCGTTTTAAAACTTTTTTACCATTAACAGAACTGTTGCGTTTCATAAAACCGTGTTCTTGCTTGTGTTGTCTCTTATGTGGTTGATAAGTCCTTTTCGGCATAAAATATTTCCTTTTACTTTATTATTCTTCAAATACTTGTTATAGTATAGCATACTTTTCCACATTTTTCAAAGACTTTTCCACAGCCAAAATAGGGAGACTAGGCAACATGTGGAAATTTCCACCTCTATAAAAAATTTTACATATTACAAAACATTTTTCTTTTCATCTTTTTCTGTGGAAAACTCTCCCAACCTTTGCTATAATATCTAAAAAGGAGGTCAAAAATGTATAATGCGTGGGAAAACGCCCTGGCTGAAATTGAGCAAAAAATTTCTTCTAGTAATTTTTCTACCTGGTTTCAAGATACCTCTCTTATCTCCACCGACGACGGCCATATCATTATCGGCGTCAAAAACTCCTTCTTCGTCAAACAACTTCGCTCTAAATTTCTAGACATCATAGAAGAATCACTTAAAAACACTGGGATCGAAGTTAAGGATATTGATTTTAAAATCGAAAATAAATCAAAATCCAAAGTTCGCCCCCGCGAAATCACCAGCGCTCCTACTGCTATCAAACACAAACTTCCTCCTATTAATTCCCTAAAATCTTCCAAAAGTCAAAAAACCGGCCTTAATTCCAAATATACTATCGATAATTTCGTAGTCGGCTCTAATAACGACCTTGCCCTTGCTGCCGCCAAAAGCATTATCGATAACCCTGGCACCAGTTATAACCCCTTCTTTCTCTATGGTGGCTCCGGCCTCGGCAAAACTCATCTCGTCCAAGCTATCGGTAACGAAATCATCAAAAAACACCCGGATTTCAAAGTTCTCTACACCCCAATTTCCGATTTTTACGCTGACTTTGTTGATTCCGTTATGAAAGGCAAAGGTAAAGACTTTAACAATAAATTCCGCTCTCTTGACGTTCTTATCATCGACGACTTTCAACTTATCGTTAATAAAGAGAAATCTCAAGAGGAATTTTTTAATATCTTTAACAACCTTCATCAATTAGACAAACAAATCATTGTCACATCCGACCGCCTCCCCTCTGAAATTAAGACCGTTGACGAACGTATGGCCAATCGTCTTACTTGGGCTGGCGCTTTCGACCTTCAGCTTCCCAAATTCGAAGACAAATGTGCTATCTTAAGATCCAAAGCCGACCTACTCGGCGCCGAAATTGAAGATGAAGCCATCGAATATATCGCCGAAAATGTTAATACTAACATCCGTGATCTCGAAGGCGAACTAAATACTATTCTACTCATGTCAGATGTACGCGGTCTTACCCCATTAGAACTTATTAATAATGGCTCAATTAATGTCTCTCGTCAAGCTAAACTCCGTCCCACTACCGCTAAACGTATTGTAGATAAAGTCGCCAAATATTACAATCTCACCACCACAGAATTAAAAAGTAAATCTAGAGTCGCCAATATCAAAAACGCTCGTCAAGTCGCTATGTTTTTACTTAAAACAGAGCTATCTATAAGTACCCCCAAAATCGCTGCTGAAGTAGGGGTTAAAGATCACAGCACTGTTATACATGGCATCAAAAAAATCGAACAAGATCTTAAATTGAACTTTGTCCTACGTGATCAAATCGCCGAAATTAAGGAGAAGATCTATGACTAATATGTGGAAAAACCGTGCAAAACTTTGTGTAAAATCCTGGTTAAATTTTGTGTATATTTTTGTGAATTTCTCAAATTCATTCAAACCATCCGACTTTTCCACCTCACTTTTTCCCCATTTCCACCATATGTTTCACCCACTTTTAAACAGTTTTTCTTCCCCTATTCTAATCAAGGCTTTTCCACTTTTTCACAAGCCCTATTACTACTACAACGATTTATTAAATAATAATTATATAAATAGAAAGGATTAAAAATATGGAAATCGAAGCCACAGCCGAAAAATTATCAAAAGCCCTGAATAATGTTAGTCGCATCGCCACCTCCAAAGTTACTCTACCTGTCTTAAATAATGTTCTTATCAAAGTAAAAGATAAACAAGTATCTCTTGTCACTACTAATTTAGACATGGCTATTATCGATTTTCTTCCTGTTTCAAGTTCCAAAGATGGAGTTATTACTGTTCCCGCCAAACTTCTGGCTGAATTTATTTCTAATCTACCTAAAGATGAAATAGTTAAAATTACCTCGAGCGGCACCAAAATTACCGTTACTGCTGGTAAATATTCTTCTACCATTAATGGTTCTCCAGCCGATGATTTTCCAGAACTCCCCGAAATCGATGAAGAATCCGCTGTCATCTTTAAAATCGGTACCGAAGAATTCAAAAACGGTATTGGTCAGGTAATTATCGCAAGTTCCAATGATTTTAATCGCCCCGCCCTTACCGGTGTTCACTTTTATACTTCGGATAAATCTCTCTTTGTGGTTGCTACTGATGGATATAGGTTAGCTAAGAAAAAACTTATCAAAAACGTTCAGAGCGAAATCAAAATCACTATTCCTTCCAGTTCTCTTCAGGAAGTTTTAAGGTCTATTACTGATGATGTTGAAGAAATCGAAATCTCCTTTAATGATGATTTGATTCGCTTCCGCCTTGGTGAGCTTGAAATTATCTCCAAAATCATCGATGCTGAATATCCTAACCCAGAAGATTTCTTACCAAAAACCTCCGAAATTAACCTCGTTGTAGATAGGAGCGATTTAATTCGAGTAGTTAAGCTTGCTAGCCTCTTTGCTCGCCACACCACTAATGATGTGATCACCTGTGAGGCTAAAACACCAGACACCTTCTCGGTCCATTCTATCGCTAATGAATATGGCAAAAACGACTCTTCTATTGATACTAAAACCGATCAAGACGGCAAAATTTCCGTCACCTCCCGTTATCTCTTAGACGCCCTAAACGTTATTGCCACCCCAAAAATCTCTATTAATTTTAACGATAAATCTAAAAACCTTAGCGTGATAGAGTCCGCTCTTGTTTTGAAAGAATCAAACTCTGAAGATTATATCCATATCTTAATGCCAGTAGATGATAATTAAAATGCTTATTAATTCAATTTCTCTTAAAAATTTTAGAAGTCATACTGATTATTTTCTCAAATGTAACCCCACTACCACACTTATTTTGGGTGAAAACGGCTGCGGCAAAACTTCTGTACTTGAGGCTATTTATATTCTCACCCAAGGTAAAAGCTTTCGCGCTACTGATCCAGATATTATTAAAAGAGAAACCGATTTTTATCGCATTGAAATTGAATATAACACTGGTATCAAAATTATTGCTACTTACGACAAAATCAGTAAAACTTTCCAAATTTCTGACAAAAAAACCAAACGCTTGTCAGCTAAGAATAAATATCCGGTAATCTTGTTTTTACCAAGTGATCTTAATCTAGTTAGTGGTTCCCCCTCTCGTCGTCGAGATTATTTTGATCGCTTTTTTTCCATCCTAAATCCAACTTACGCCTCCGCTCTTAGTAAATACGAAAAAGCTCTCTCTCAAAGAAATAAACTCTTAAAAACCGAGTTTATCAAAAAAGACGCCTTATTCCCCTGGGATTTACTGCTTGCTAAAAACGGTCTCATTTTGAAAGATTTCCGGCGTCAATTTATTAATGAAATCAACCAACATCTTACCGCCACTTATCGTTCCATCGCTGAAAATAGTGATGAAATAATAATTAAATATACCACTGACTATAATCAAATTAAAGAAGCCGACTTTTTAAAACTACTAGAGCAAAATTACGAAAAAGATCGCTTACTCGGCCACACTTCAATCGGTGTTCAACGTGATAATTATGAATTTATTTTTAATGAGAAGGCTGCTGAGCCTAGTGCTTCTCGCGGTGAAACCCGCTCTATCATCTTAGCCCTCAAATTTATTGAAGCTCGCCTCATTACCGAAAAACTAAACCAAAAACCCATCATCCTTCTAGATGATGTTTTTTCTGAGCTAGACAATAAAAGAAGAAGCTGTCTGATTAATAATTTTAAAAATCATCAAGTTATTATCACAAGTGTAGAAAAATTTACCATCGAAGAATAAATTATTTTTGAGCAATTTCGTTATAATAATCGTTTAAGAATGCCACCACTGGATTTTCGGTTCCTTCAAAATACTTCAGATCATTATAGGCGGTTTCATCACCATCATATTGCCTAAGAGCATCCGCAGCTCTTGCGAGTGATACATATCTTTGGGCGTATTTATATTTCTCCCAATTAGTATTACTGGAAGAGTTCACAAAACTCTTCCCATTTGCGATAGCTTTATTTTCTTCGGATGCTCCTAAGAAATTCTCCACCATCCCAATAATATTCGACACAAATGGCACACTAGAGGAACCAGTCTTAATTGACTCCAAAATCCCTCCATCCACTACTCCCACCGGCGTGATTCTCTCATTGTTATATTTGATAAAATCTGCTAGCACTGAATCTTTGTTGATCGTCCGCTTTCCATCCTCACCAAGCGTGGTATTTTCTTCTACAAAAGCATTAAATTTAGCATCATTAAAAGTATTATTAAGTGTAGAGGTATCAAAAACAGCAATCTCTGCGCACCCCACTGATCCTACCGCTCCTACTGATCCAAGAGTTTCACAGTTTCCATAATTAGAAAGATAATCTTCAGATTTATCATCCGCGTGTACTGCTCCCACCAAGCTCTTACTAAGCACCGTCATTACATTACTAGTCGCAAGTTTATAAACGATAGAACCGAGGAAAGTGTTTTTAGAAGTAATATCAAACGGACTCCGATTATTTCTATCCACCTCCGCATCGAGCGCCAGAATATCAGAATTAAGTCTAGCATAAGTCTCGGTTGCTTTTTTATCTCCCGGTGTTGCTCCACTAGCTTTAGCAAGTTCCTTCCCTACGTTCACCGCTCCTTCTACCAAAAGTTCTCCACTATAAATTCCCCCAATAGTATCAAAACTATTCTCTATCATTGAACTATTAATTGTTGGCTCCACATAAGACAATGTTTCTTCGTTGGCAGTTTCTCCCAAGAAAGGCAAAAACCTCCCAATCATCCCCTTAATTTTGGTAGAAATTGAAGCGATCGTCCCTTCTTTTACTTCCTTCCCTACTTCGTTTACTCCTACCTTATTTTCCACTGTTTTAAGCACCCGATCAGACGCATAATTAGTTACCTTATCACTATCTATCTTGCTTCCAGAGAGAATTGCATAAAGGCTTGGTGCCTCCAGTGCACTTCCCTTTACTTTTGTCACCTCACCAGTTTTGGTATCTACTACCTCAGACTCTTGTTCTTTATATAGAAAATTCATTGCCTCGTTAATTTTAGAAGTGTTCCCTTGTCCAGCCTTCATCTTGCTAATATTTTCCATCAAAGCCATAAAGAAAATACTGGATTTTTGCTCCTTAGAAACAGTGTCGGCCACATTCAAAGCATCGGTTGCATTAAGGGTAGCGGTAAAAACATTTTCTGCTTGGTTGTTTTTTGCTACCTTTTTTATAAATTCATCAGCATTACCACTGCTAGAATTGGCAGTTTCGTCTACGGCCTCATATACTGTGTATTTATTTCCTTTTTCATCTTCTTTTTCAAATAACCCCACATTGCTTACAGCTACACTACTTCCCTCACCCACGAGCTCACTCATTACGTTATTAAATTCCGAAGTTGCGGTGTAATTATTCCTAGATGTCCCGATTTTCTTAAAAACTTTCTCCGCTGATTCATCATAATAATACGCCGCGCGGTTGTAGGTGGCGTTATTAAACGCTTCATAAAAGCTCGCATCGCTATGAACTTTATTAATAAAATTAGCAGTAGAAATACTTTCGCCTTTGTAATTTAGTGAGTTTCCTTCTACTATAATCCCATTCGCTTTCAATCTTTCTTGGGTGTTTTTGGGTATATCACCGCTTTCTAATGCTTGCTGAAAAACCAAAAATTTGCTTTCCACCGCATCCGCGTATTGGACATCAGTGGCCTCAATCAGCCTCTCTAGAATTGCCGCTGGAATCAAATTTCCAAACGAGAACATCACCGCCAGTATAGCAATCATCAAGGTGATCATCCCAATCACCCCAAAAGATCCAATTTTCTTGGATTTTTTGGAACCTTGAAATTTTCCCACTACATGGGAAATAATTTGTGCTTCACTCCCAGTACCAATGCTTGCTGACCTTTCGCTAGCCCGGAGTATCTCTTCGGCTGACATACCTATATTATACAATATATGATATAATATGGCTAGTGATAAGAGCAGAAAAATTTATTCCTGGTGGCTTTGCTATTGGGACCGATGAAAATGGCAAAAAGGTCTTTTTTTGGAATGCTCTCCCAGGCGAAGAAATAATAGATTACAAGATTACCAAAAACAAATCCTCTTATGCCGAAGCTATTGCTCTCAATATTAAAAACCCTTCTCCTTTTCGCAAAGAGCCAAAAGATGAATGTTTCCTCTCTACTTCACCTTGGCAAATTTTAGATTACGATTATGAACTAGAGCAAAAATCTCTTCTGGTTCAAGAAATTTTTAGAGAACACGGAATTGATATCGAAGCTCCCAAAGTCGTAACAGATGGCAAAGATTATTACTATCGCAACAAAATGGAATACGCTCTCTATTACGATATCGAAAAAGCCAAAATCTTTCCCGCTTTTCATGCCCGCGGCTCCCATCGAAAAATCCCTATTGCCAATTCTTCTTTAGAACGTCCCGAAATTTTTGAGAAAGCTAAAGAGATTGTTGATGATTTAAACGCTTGTGGCGAAGAAGCTCGCAAATATCAATCCCTACTTCTTCGTTGCTCTCAAGATGGCGTCGTTTCCGGCGGTTTATATGAAAATCACCAGCCTCACCCAGTTTTTGACAATTTAAAAGATGCGATTTTGGGGCAAGAATATTCCTACTCCCCCAATGGCTTTTTTCAGATCAACCTCCCCGTCTACGAAATGGCGCTTAAAGAAATCAAAAAATTCGTCACCACCGACGAAGTTTTAGATCTTTACGCCGGCGTCGGCACCATCGGCCTCTCTGTTGCGAGAGATAAGAATCTTACTCTGGTTGAGGTAGACAAATCTGCCTACAAAGAGTTAGTGAATAATGCTGGTAATGCTAAAACCATTTTAGATAAATCTGAAAATATTACAAATTATATTAATTCAAAGCAAACAGTAGTTGTGGACCCACCTCGCGCCGGCTGTGACCGCAAACTAATCGACTATCTTCTAGAAGTTTCCCCAAGTAAAATTATTTACTTATCTTGTAACCCCACCACCCAGGCCCGTGACATCAAAATTTTGCTAAAAAAATACCATATTGAAGAAATCAAGACTTTCAACTTCTTCCCTCACACCCCTCATATCGAAAACCTCATCATTCTCTCCCTCTAACCCTTTATATTTCATTTTTCTCTATAATATGTTATCATATAAATACGCGGAAGTGTGTCCGAGTGGTTTAAGGAGCACGCTTGGAAAGCGTGTGTAGGGGCAACTCTACCGGAGGTTCGAATCCTCTCGCTTCCGCCAAGACAGACTAAGCGACAGAAGCGCGCAGCGCTTCTATGGATACGAGAAAAATAAAAAATCTAGAGCTTGCTCTAGTATTTTTTATTTTGCGAAGTAGACCGTAGAGGCGAAGCCTCTGTCGCGTATGGCTGTTTTGGAGGCTCTAAGCACCGAGGATTGTCGCGTCAGCGACCCATCCTCTCGCTTTCGCCATTTTTCATCATTGAATTTTCTTACCCATTTGTTATAATAAATTTAAACAACTATAATGTTAGCTTAAAGGAGGTGAGCGAGGGCCAATATGGATAATGTCGTCATCAAATTGTCTAATATCACCAAACGCTATGGCTATGGCGACACGGCTTCTTTTGCACTTAGAGACTTCGACCTAGAAGTCAAACGCGGTGAATTTATTATGATTATGGGGCCTTCCGGCTGTGGTAAAACCACTCTCCTTAATATTATCGGGCTCTTGGACCGCGCCACTGATGGCGAATATATCTTAAACGGCGAAGACGTCTCCTCTATTTCAGCCGCTCGTCAAGCCCGTCTTCGTGCCAAAAAAATCGGTTTTATTTTTCAGAATTTCAATCTTATCGAAAACCTTACTATCCTAGACAACGTTGCTCTTCCCTTGGTTTATGTTAATCGTCCTCGCACTGTCAGGTTAAAAGCCGCCGCCGGTGCTCTCAAAAGATTTCACTTAAGCGAGCGTGAATATTACCACCCTAGCCAACTTTCTGGCGGTCAACAACAGCGTGTAGCTATTGCTCGTGCTATTGTCTCCGACCCTGAGATTATCTTAGCGGACGAACCTACCGGTAATCTCGACTCCCGCTCTTCTAATATCGTTATGGAAGAACTAAAAGCTATTCACGAAGAAGGTAATACTATTATCATGGTTACTCACAACCCATCCCTTACGTCCTACGCTACCAGAGTTATTAATATGTTAGACGGCCAAATCGACACTGACATCAAGACCGTGGCAGATCACAATTTGCCTCAGCCAATCTATGTTCGTACCAAGAAACACCGTGGCCGTACCAAAGAAATTGAAACAGTAGAAGAGGAGGAAAACTAATGTCGTTACTTCTTCGTAATCATATTAGGCTCGCTCGTGCCTCTATTAAGCAAAATCGCACCCGTTCTTTTTTGACCTGTTTTGGTATTGCTATTGGTATTGCCAGCATCGTCCTAATTCTTAGTCTCACCGGCAGCATTTCTAGTCTTATCAACCACGAAGTATCCGGCATCGGCTCAGACTTAGTCGTGGTGCGCCCCAGCCGCAGTAAAGACTCCGTCACTAGCATCGTAGAGGAGTTGACCGCTGCCAGTTCTTTTGAAAGAAGTAGTTTGTCTATGGTAGATGTCGCTACTATCAGTGAAGTCGAAGGCGTCACTGCGGTTGCTCCCATTGCCGTGTCTACCAATACCCTCATGAACGAAGAAAACGCTATTCCCTCCGCCACGATTGTCGGTACCTCCCCAGAATTCAACACTATCGAACCCCTCTCTCTTAAGTACGGCGTTTTCCTCAATAACAAAAATAGCAGCAATGCCGTTGTTATTGGCCACGATCTCGCTCTCAAGCTTTACAACACTAGCAATCCTGTTGGCCGTACTCTCAGTTTCTGTGGTCAAAGATTTATCGTAGTCGGTGTCTTGGATGAGCTCGAAAGCACAATTAACTTCGACAACGTCAATTTCAACGAATCTCTATTTATGGACATCGAGGCAATGGAAAATGTTATGGATTACGTCCAAATTCAGCAAATCAATATCAAAGTCCTAAACACCAGTCTCTTAGAGCCTATCTCTGCTAATATTTCTACAGCATTAAAAGACAATCGTTATGGCGATACTAATTATTCAGTTTCCTACGG
Source organism: uncultured Candidatus Saccharibacteria bacterium (assembly GCA_964522475.1). GTDB lineage: Bacteria > Patescibacteriota > Saccharimonadia > Saccharimonadales > Saccharimonadaceae > Nanosyncoccus. The sequence goes on from CAZFVK010000022.1 coordinate 11,800, forward strand.
CAACGCTATCTCTCATCCAGCCAGCAATCTCCTCATGATTATCTCTGGTATGCTTGCTCTAGTCAGCGGTATCTCTCTTATCGTGGGCGGCATTGGTATTATGAATATCATGCTCGTATCTGTGTCTGAGCGTACCCACGAGATCGGCATTAGAAAAGCTGTCGGCGCGTCTGGTTATAATATTCTAATGCAATTTATCTTTGAATCTTTAATTCTTTCGATCTTTGGTAGTATTCTCGGCATCTTCTTGGGCTACATCCTAGCATTCCTTGTGTCCTTAGTGACTCCATTTAGCCCATATTTCAGCTGGGAAATCGCCGTCATTACAATTCTTACCGCCATTGTAGTTGGCGTTCTCTTTGGTACTTATCCGGCCTTGAAGGCTGCCCGCAAAAAACCAATTGACTCCCTAAGGTATTACAGATGAGTTTTAAGAGCAAACTAGAAAAGCTCCCCTTTTACAACGACGCTGTACTTCCCTATCATTACGCCCAGTCTGTCATAGCCGGCATCAAATATGGTCACCCTGCGAAGAGACTCCGTGTCATTGGCGTTACCGGCACTAATGGCAAGACCACTACTTGCTTCATGCTTTGGCACATGCTAAACTCCGCCGGATTTAAGACCGGCCTCATGACTACCGTCGCCTGGGGTGTAGAAGATTTAAAGCCCGAGCTTGGTCATATGACCACGGTGGATGCTCTTACTTTAAATAAACGTATTCAAAAAATCAAAAATCAGGGCGCTGAGTTTCTAGTACTAGAAGTTACCTCTCATGCGCTCGCCGAATTCAGGACTTTAAACATTCCTTTCGAAGTCGCAATTTTTACCAATCTTACCCACGAACATCTAGATTACCATAAAACCTTTGCTAAATATCGCGCCGCTAAGGGTAAACTATTCAAAAAAGCTAAGTTTAGTATCCTAAACGCCGACGATCCGTCTTGTGCGTATTATCAAAAACTTTCGAAGGAATATATCACATATGGTATAAAAAATGGCCAAAATCGGGCCAAAAACGTCAAACTCAGTGTAGACGGAGTAAAATATTCACTCGGTGATATAAATATTGAAACCAAAATCCCCGGCGAGTTTAATGTTTATAATTCCATGGCGGCCGCCCTTGCGGGTCAAAAGCTCGGCCTTACCAGTGAGCAAATCGAAAACGGCATCAAAACTCTAGAATCTGTCGAAGGCCGCATGAATATTGTCAACGAAGGTCAACCCTTCACTGTGATTGTTGATTATGCTCACGCTCCCGACGCTCTCGAAAAAGTCTTTGACTCAGTAAAAGACCATAAGGGTAAAATCATCTCTGTCCATGGTGGCGCTGGTCGGCGCGATCCTTCTACTCGCCCCATTCGCGGTGCTATTCTAGGCAAATATTCTGACCTCGTTATTATCACCGAAGATGACTCTCGCGACGAAGATCCCGAAAAAATCGCCGCCGATTTTATTAAAGGCGCTAAGAAAGCTGGTAAAACTCTCGGAAAAGATTTATTCAAAGAGTTAGATAGAAAAAAAGCTATCGAACTAGCAATTGCTCAGGCCAAACCCGGCGATCTTGTTCTTATTCTCGGTAAAGGCCACGAAAAAACCATCCTTCGTGCCGACGGCCCCCACGACTTTGAAGACATCAAGGTGGTAAAAGAAATTTTAAGGGGTAAAAAATAAGGTATTAGAAAGACGTTGTTAGCAAGAGTCTTCCCAAAACCTTGTTTTTTACCCCTCATAATTTGCGATGCCGTCCAGAATTTTTTCCATATCGATTCCGAGTGCCACCCCAATCGCCACCGCACATGCCATATAAGATACCGCCGTTTCTCCTGACACAAATGATGCCACCGTCTCGATCTCAGAATTAACCGAAAGCGTAGCTTCTGTTCCCTTGTTATAAAGCTTAGAATTGAGAATCTTTATGTCTCCTCCCGATACGCCAAAGGCCAAAGTTTGCTTTGTTCCCTTAAAGTCTCTAAAGGAATCGTAGTTCAGGTCATCATGATTCAAAATTACAATCTCCGGCTTCATATCAAACAAGGTCTTTTCGTTCTCAATATACTCTTCTGGTGTCATATCATTGAGGCCCGCCGTCACGAAATTCGTCATCGCTGCCACATTCACTGGTAATCCATAAAATACATTATCGCGCAGTCCCTCTGCTGGTACTGTCACTACTACGTAGTTTGCCCCCGCTTTCCAAGCATCAGAGAGAAATTTATGTAAAACCCCCATTTTAAACGGTTGATCAGAGGCTAGAACCGCCACTTGTTCCCCTGTAGCTCTCAAAATTTCATGTACAAAATGCGCTACAACAGTCTTACCAGTAGTCCCAGTGATTGCGATCAGCTTCATATCTTTAGTCGGATTGCCATAATAAGATCTAAGAAACCTCGCTTTTAATTTTTGTGAACGAGCTTTCATCCCACCTTTCCCACCTTTTTTGTTTTGGATCTCGGTTGATTTCTCTCGCTTATTCATATTTTTATTCTATCACCAATTTTCAAAAAAACAAAACACTACCAGAATATCAACACATGAAAAAGGCCGGAGTTAGGCTCCGGCCTCGCTCGGCTCATAGTTTTAAGTTAGAGTGTATTGATTATTTCCAGGAACTCTTGCCTGGATTCTTGAATCCAGTTTTCGAGTTCCTCTGCAGGGATTTCTCTCCATTCACTGGCCTTCTGCTCGTAAAACTCTTTACAAAAGGCCTGATACCCCCTACTTTTTTTAGAAACTTTTGCCCGCAAAACTTCGGGCAACCACATTACCTCATTATCGAGACGTTGAAGGATATATCTCTCCTTCACTTCTCTACTGTAAGCATCGGAGCCGTAAGTACTCCAAGCTTCCCATATGGCTTTCTGCTCATCTGGGGAAATTTCCCGGTGTACTCTCGAGGCAAAAACCTCAAAGATTTTTTTGAAGGTCACTCGTTGCTGTTCTCGAGTGGCCTTCTTCATTACCTCCACAATCTCCGTAATTTCCGGCCACTTCTCTGGCGGTAAATTTCTGACTACCTTGACCATTTCATCCGGTCTATACGTAGCCGCAAAAAATTTTATCATTTTGGCACCCCCTTATCTAAAAGGACTAACTATAAGCTCTACCTTAATTATAGCACAAAAATCCAAAAAGTCAATGACCATCAAATGGCGGAAGTGTCTGGACAAAGTTCGAACAAGAATGCTAAAATATTAGATGTATCGTGGGGAGTACTTTTAGAAAGGTAGGTGAAAAATGAATTTTTATGAAGAGGTGGCACGAGAGTGTAAAGCTGCTAACATTGATGTAAAAATCATAGAAGTCCCATCACATTTAAAACCAACTTCTGAAGACTATGCAGAATTAGAGCGAAAAATTTCTTTAAGATGTTCCGAAACCGACAGGATGCTCAGAATGAGCGAACTCTACGCTAGAAATTCACTACCAGTACAATAATCAAAAAGGCCGAGAAATCTCGGTCTTTTTCCATACATAAAAATTGGCGGAAGCGAGAGGATTAGACTTTTGCTAAAGCAAAAGTCTTCCGTTCCTCCT
>CAZFVK010000023.1:0-15186 GCA_964522475.1 uncultured Candidatus Saccharibacteria bacterium
AGAGCTTGATACTTTAGCGGATGTAGAGGCCATACTAGGAGGCCTGAACACACCGTACGTAGAACCCAGTGTTGCGGCTGCCGCCACTGGTACTGGTAATGCTATATAGCTTGTTACCATCATAATACAGGCGACATCGTAGCGAGTCACTAACTGCCATAGAGCTCCACCAGAGCCCGTTCGTAGACTCACTGCGCAGCGTACTATTGTAGTAATACCCGCCCAGGACTGGGGAAAAGCTACCAACATAAGTAGTACTGCTAGATCCTCCACTTAGACTGTCTATCTGTGTTTGGGTAGGCAAAGTCCAGCCTTTTGGGCAGATAGATTGAGTAGCTGTAGTTGTATTGTTTATGCCAGTGATCGTGCCAGCTGAAGCTAAAATGGTTATTTAAATCCCTTACTCTACACGTAATACCACACCGCCCCAATCGGTGAATCATTGAGAGCTATGCCACGGCTGAGTAACTCGTCTCTGATCTTATCAGACTTACCAAAATCTTTATTAGCTCTCGCTTCGTCTCTCTCGTGAACCAAATCATAAATTTCGACCGACACATCCGGCGTATCAGCAATTAATCGCAATCCAAGCAGCGCATCAATCTTCTCCCAATCAGAAAGATCGAGCTCTAAATTGTCAATCAGGGCGCAGGCCTCAGCCGAATTTAAATTATTCGATACCGCCTCCAGAATTTCCGCAAAATGTCCGCCTCCCGCTTTTCTTTGATAACAAAACGCAATTCTTTCTCGCCAATTTTGCCGCCTATTATGAGAGGCCGCTAGGCTCTCAAAGGTAAAATTCCGCGTTCCCTGATAATGGCCAGATAAAAGCCACATTTTATAGTCCATAGCGGAGAATCCCCGTTCAGATAAATCTTCAAGAGTATAGGTATTCCCCAGCGACTTAGAAATCTTTTGCCCATCGATCGTAATAAAATCACAGTGTAGCCAAAATCGAGAAAGAGAAGTGCCATATGCTGCATAAGTTTCGGCGATTTCGTTGGTATGATGAACCGGTATATGATCAATCCCTCCAGTGTGGATATCGATTGGCTCCCCTAGCTCCTTATGAATAATTGTGGCACACTCCAGATGCCATCCCGGATAGCCAGGACGTCCCAAATAATCCCACCGCATCGCATGCTTCTCTCCTGGCTGGATAAATTTCCACACCGCGAAATCCGTCGGATTTTTCTTTTCCGAAGAAAATTCTACCCTTGCCCCTGCCTTCAACCCAGCAAGATCAAGTTTCGCAAAATCCGCATACTCGGCAAATTTAGAGGTATCAAAATATACTCCATCCCTCGTCTCGTAAGTGTAGCCATGTTTAGTCATCAAATCCACCGCTTCCATATCTTCATCAATATAATCAGTAGCTTTTGCAACTACGTCTGCCGGCAAAAACTCCATCGAAGCATAATTATCAAGATATACCTTAGCATAAAAATCCGCAATTTCAAAAGGGGTTTTCCCCTCTAGACGAGCTCCCTTTTCTAGCTTATCTTCCCCTTCATCTCCATCCGAAGTTAAATGCCCTACATCCGTCAAATTGAGTACTCGTTTTACAGAATATCCATTCAACTTCAAACATCTCACCAAAAGATCCCAATAAGTGTATGCTGCTAAGTTACCAATATGTGGGAAGTTATATACTGTCGGTCCACAAGTATAAATTTTAACCGTGTCACCCAGTGGTTTAAAATTTTCTACTTTGCGAGTTAAGGTATTATATAACTTCATTTAATACCTTCTCAAATATTGGCAACATTTTGATATATTTATCGCGCGATATTCCGTGAGCGCCTGGAGTCTCGATTGCTACAATCTTAGAATTTTTACGCAAAAGTCCTGGGATATTAAAACTTGCAATGATTTGATCGGCGAGACCAAAAATAATCGTGGTCGGCCTAGTTAGCCGAGTATAAATCTCGTAGTTCTTGGTATTGAGGACGATTTTTTCCATCTCGTTATTAAATGCCTTATCAGTTTTCAAGCTAGGATTTTTTTGAAAAACTACTTTTTTGAATCCATCTTGCCCCATCATAAAGGCCGGGTTTTTAAAATCCTCTGGTCGATAAATCGGCGGAGAAATTAAAATCAGCTCTTTTACTTTTCTCTTGTGTAAATCTGTATATCGACTAGAAATCAAACAGCCCATCGAATGCCCCACCAGTACCATCGGTGTATCTAGTTTCAAATCAGAAATCGCATTATCAAGCGCTTCCAGTTGCTCTTTAAAATCATAATTTAATTTATCGGATTTTAGGGATTTTCCGCTACCCAAAAGATCAAAGGTCACAAATCGGACGTCTCTAAGCGAAGTAGTTCCCTCAAGGTAATCAATTGCACTCTTAAAAGTTGATGATTCACTTGCAATACCATGTAAAAAAACCGCCGTTAATCGTGGTTTACCCGAAGGGCAAAAATCATGTGTTTTTGTAAGCTTTAAGGGTTTATTTAATAGATTATTAAACATCTTGATCCTCCTCTGCCAAGAGCTCTGGCACTATTTTAATTAAATCTTTTACCACTTCTTCATAAGAAGTATCATAGGTCCTAAATCCTGCTGCGTATGGATGGCCACCACCGCCAAAATACCCAGCCACCTTGTCTGCAATTGTTGCGTCTCCTGAACATCTAATTTTGCCAGTCACCTTGCCATCCGGATAAGTTTTTACCGCTACCGCAACTTTTACCCCTTCTACCATTCTCAGCTCTTCCAAAATCAAAACATTAGGATTGTACTCATCAGAATATTCTTCAATATCTTCCCAAGGTATCAAGACTGTAGCAAGTAGTCCATCGAGATAAAATTCCGATCGCTCAATCAATTTAGCTTTGTATTCAAAAATTCTCTGGGATTTTTTCATGTATTCTCGACGGTTTTCTTCTAAAACCCCAATCTCTGCTCCGCATCTTGAGAGTTCTGCCATTACTTCAAAAGTTCTCGCCGTCACCGAAACGCCAGTCAACCCCAAAGTATCCGACATAATTCCCTGCATCAAAGCCTCCGCCGCCGGCTTAGAAATCGGAAGGTTATTTACGCGAGCAATCTCAAAAATTACTTCTGCCGCTGCTGGCCTCGTCTCAATAATACTTTCGTGGGGAAAATCCAAATCGTCTTCAGTTTCGTGATGGTCAATTACAAATACTGGCGCCGAGTAGAGACGATTTTTGATTGCAGTATCGTCTAAAAGCTTAGAAAGAAGTACCGTCGCCGCCGTATCAACAACAATATACCCATCTGCCTTAAAATCAAACTCCGTCGTCACTCTAGACCAATCTGGAAAATAATGGAGATATTTAGGGATATCAATCGGGCAATATAAAGATACCTCATAACCTTCCAAAAGGTAATCTAAAGCAATTGCGCTCCCCAAAGAATCTCCATCTGGATTCTCCGCTTGAATCACGCAGATTTTCTTTTTCCCTGCCAAAAACTCTGTAAATTTATCGTACATATAGAACAATTATACCACAGTGTGATAAAATGGATGTATGACTGTTTTTCGCGCAGACAAAAAATTCGAGCGTTTTGAAGATGTGACTCCGACGCTCCTCAAAAAAGAGCATGTCAAATTACTTTTATGTGACCTAGATAATACTCTGAGACTTCATTCCGAAAAAGAGCCTGCCGACGAGCTCGCCGATTGGGTAGAAGATCTAAAAAATGCCGGTGTCAAAATTGTCATCATCTCCAACAATGGCCGCAAAAAAATGATGCAAAAATTCTGTGAGCCACTAGGTATCGATTGCGTTTGGTGGGCTAAAAAACCTGTCTCTACCAAACTTACCGAAGCTATGGAAAAACACAGTGTCAAACCCGAAGAAACCGTCATGCTCGGTGATAAATGGTCTACCGACGTTCTTGCGGCCAAGTTTGCCAAAGTCCGTGCCTGGAAGGTGGAACACAGAAAGGATATTATATGACCAAGTCCGCACGCATCAACGGCCCCACTGTTTTGACTATACTCCGCATCCTTCTAGTCGCGCCACTAATGATTTGTATTTTTATGGACAATCCCCCTACCAAGATTGCTACTATTGCCATTTTTGCCGTCGCTTCTATCACCGATTTTATCGACGGTCGTTGGGCCAGAAAGTCCAAAATCGTTACCGATCTAGGCGCTTTTCTGGACCCATTAGCCGACAAAATGCTAATCAACCTCACTTTTCTCGCTCTTGTAGCGATGAATCTGATGCCACTTTGGATGTTTGCGGTTATTCTTATTCGCGATTTTGCTGTTGATGGCATGCGTATGATGATTGCAAAAACTGGCACGGTAATCTCGGCCTCCATTTTTGGCAAAGCCAAAACCATGACTCAGATGTTCGCTGTTATACTGATTCTCTTAAACCGTATTTTGAACTTAGAGCCACTCGCTATTATCTGTACTATTCTGCTATATATAGTAGTTGCCTTGACTGTCTTTTCTGGGCTAGATTATCTTACCAAGGGGTATAAGAAACTAAAATAATTACCAGCAGTATGGTTCCTGTAAAAACAGTAGAATCTACTCGATCTAGATATCCGCCGTGCCCCTCGCTCCCGCCTACAAATAGTTCTAAGAACCGGAAAAACTTATTCTTAATGATAATTTCGTTAGAATCTTTAACGTCGAATTGTCGTTTGAGGAAACTCTCGAATAAATCGCCGGCGAGAGCTAGTGGCCCACACAAAAGAAACATCCAATCTGTTTCAAAACTCCCTTGAATTGCCATTTTGGTCACCACCATTAATGTAGCAGTAGCAAGCCCAAGGAATGTCCCTTCCCAAGTTTTGTTCTTGGATACATGTGGAAAAGGTCGCGATTTTTTAAAAATCTTTCCGCCGCATAGTTTGCCAAATAAATACGCAAAAATATCATATCCTGGCACCCCAAATATAATATACCAAAAATGGTTTAAGTCGATTCTCGCCACAAATATTGTCCCAAAAACTAGAAATAGAACCTCAAATAGCGCGAGCACGATATTAAAAACTCGATGTTTTTTCTTGAAAAAAGAGAATAGCTCCATCAGCGCCATGCCCGTAAAAAAACCAAAGATAATCTTAAAAGGTATCGAATCGAACGTATAAAGCCCAATCAGAGCCACCGTAAACATTGATATGGTAATAATAGTCCGCACCTTAAAATTCTTGTCCATATCTTGATTATAGCATATAATAGTAAGTATGCTGGAGTTTCTATATAACAAATTACGTAGCGGTATGCGAAAATTAGATATCACTCTTGAGCGGAACAAATATGGCTATATCGAGAAGTTGCCAAAAGAGGTTAAATACTTTGATGGTAGTATGTACGAAGCTATCTTGAGGACCGCCGAGCGCTACCCTAATCGTACCGCTCTCGAATATTTCAAGATGGAAATTTCCTACAAAGAAATGATTAAAAAAATCAACAAAGCCGCCAGCGCTATGAAGGCTATCGGCGTAGAGCAAGGCGACACCGTCACTATCTGTATGCCCAATACCCCCGAGGCCGTCTATATGTTTTATGCGGTAAATGAGATTGGCGCCATTGCTAATATGGTTCACCCCCTTTCTTCCGAAAAAGAAATCGAAGAATACCTGATTCAATCCGAGTCCAAAGTAATGCTCTGTATTGATGTTTCATATCCTAGAGTAGAAAACATTATCAAAAACACTTCCGTAGAACACCTTATTGTAGTCTCTCCTACTCGCTCGATGGATTTCCTTGTTAGAGCAGTTTTTAAACTTACCAAAGGTCGTAAAAACCACATCAAAAAATCTCAAAAAGTGATGACTTGGGACCGCTTTATGTTTCAGGCCATCAAGTATACTGAAGACCCCCATGTCCATATGGATCCCGAAGCTCCCGCTGTAATACTTTATTCTGGCGGCACCACCGGCAAACCCAAAGGCGTAGTCCTTACCAGTATGAATTTCAACGCTCAAGCTCTTGGTGCTAAATATCTCGTTTCTGAACTCTTGAAACCTAAATATTCAATGCTTTGTTTTTTACCAAACTTTCACGCTTTTGGTCTTGGTGTTTGTATGCATATTCCGCTTTATTGCGGTATGCGGATGGTCTTAATTCCTCAATTTAACGCTCGAAAACTCAAAAAATACATTTTAAACTACCGTATTAATATTCTAGTTGGCGTGCCTACTGTCTTTGAATATATGATGAAGGTCAAATTTGGCCCGCACGACCTTCGGAGAATCAAAGGTGTAGTTTCTGGTGGCGACATAGTATCTGAATCCCTCAAAAACGATATTAATAAGTTCTTAAAAGAGCATGGTTCTAAAGCTGTAATTCAAAATGGTTACGGGCTCACTGAAGCAGCTGGCGGTATGATTTTTTCCGCCAAACAAGTCGCCGGCGTTACTGGTGCTATCGGCTTTCCTTTGCCCGATAGTGAGGCGCTCATTATCGATCCCAACACCAAAAAACCTGTCAAGACTGGCGAAGATGGTGAAATCCTCGTGCGTGGTCTTACTATTATGAAGAAATATCTGGGAAACCCCAAAGAAACCGAAAAAACTTTTCTAAAAATCGGCGGCAAAAAATACCTTAGAACTGGTGACATCGGCTATGTCGACGATCGTGGCCTAGTCTATTTTAAAACTAGGCTGAAGCGCATGATCATCTCAAACGGTTATAATATTTACCCCGGCAACATCGAGGAAGCCACTTTGAAATCAAGCAGTGTCGACACTTGCGCTTGTATTGGCGTACCGGACAAACTACGTGGCGAAAGAGTTAAGGTCTTTATTGTTTTAAAACCCGACGCCCATGAGCACGCCACTAGAAAAGAACTTAACAAAATTTACAAAAAATATCTCGCCAAATACGAGATTCCTCGCGAACTCGAATTCATCGATAGTCTCCCCAAGACTAAGCTTGGCAAAGTAGACTTTGTCGCCCTAAAAAGCTTGTCGGTTCTCTAACGCGGCACTGAGTGTAATTTGGTCAGCGTAGGACAAATCTACGCCAAGTGGCAGTCCACGCGCAAGTCGGGTAAGTTTGAGATTGGGATTTTGTTCATGAAGCATTTTTTCTAAAAGTAATGCTGTTGATTCTCCTTCTACCGAAGGGTTAGTAGCGATAATGACTTCCTTTACATTATCGTCGTTCACACGCTTGATTAGCTCTCCAATATGTAGCTGTTCTGGCGTTACGCCGTCAATCGGCGAAATCACCCCACCTAGTACGTGGTAAGTTCCCTTGTACGTCTTTGTTTGCTCAATTGCATAAATATCCAGAGGTTCTTCTACTACCAAAATCACACTTTTATCCCGAGCGGGGTCCGAATATAACGGCGACAAATCCTCATCCGCATCAATCAAAGCAAAAGTCACAGGGCAACTTTTTACCCCTGAATGGAGCGATTCTAATGCCTCCGCGATATTTTTGGATACCGCATCAGAAGACTTAAACAAATAATACGCGTAGCGCTCCGCTGTTTTTGAACCCACGCCAGGAAGCATTGAGAGCGCCTCAATCGTACTAGCAAGTGCTTTTGGTAGCATCTCTAAATCCTACAAGCCTAGTCCAGATAACCCACCCATCAGAGGTTTCATTTTATCAGTGGCAATCTCTTGCGCTTTAGCAAAACCATCTCTCATACAATTCTCAATCCAGCGCTCTAGTTCATGAATATCGTCAAGATCTACTTTCTCTGGGTCAATTGAGACTTTTTTAACTTTGAGCTCTCCGGTAATTTGTACTACTACCGCCCCATCGCCAGCTTCCACTTCTACAATTTCATTTTTTAGCTCCTTCTGAGCTTTTCTTAGCTGGTTAATCATTTTCATCTGATCAATTGTTTGGCCCATTTTCTTCTCCTTTTTTCGTGTATAGATATATTATATCAGAATTTTCCTTCATTGGCGAGGTGATTATGCGGGAAAGCTGGTATGATTCGCTACTAATTTGGTTTTTCAACACGGCGACACTACTATTGGTAGAAGTTTCTAACTCATGCACTACTTCAAGCCCCATAGAATCTTCCAAAATTTTGTAAAAATCATAATTATCACGTACCACCAAAACCTCGTCAGTCAAATTTTTATGAATAATCTCTAGACTATAGTCAAACTGTGAAGCCACCTTGGAATTATAATGATAGCCATAAATATACTGCAAAAGACTAGGCAAAATTATAATCCCAAATAGAATTGTGAGAGGAAGTAATGCGGAGAGCCTTGCGTAAGGGTTCTCTGGGAATAGCCCATACCATTTTTCTAGCAAATACTTTAGCCCATGGGCTACCAGGATCGAAAGTGGCAGAATCAAGAAAATCGCTGCCTCTGGACTCAAGCCTGTAATTACTATACCAAAGACTATCAAAACTGAGGCGATGGAATTACGTGAGGCGAAAAAGCCCTTGGTAGTAGAAAAGAGCCCTGTAAGTGCCAAAGATAATACCGGCAGACCGATTAAAGGCGCCAAATAAATACTATCTGTCTCACCAAACCACTGGAAAACTGGCCTCAAGCCTCCAACGATGTTTGGGAAGAAATTCCCAAAGTCGAAACCCTTAATACCTAGAAGTTCTTGGATATTAGTAGGTTGATTAATTGCATTGATTACGATAGCGGCAATTCCGGCTAAGATAATCAAACCAGTAATTGTAAGTGGCAATTTAGGTAGACTTCTTACTACAAATCTCAGATGGGGCTGAACCGCTACGAAGATTACACAGAATAAGGCAAAATACAGCATAAAAGGCGTAAATATTGCAAGCGCCATCGAGATGGCAAACAGAAAAGAATACATTGGTTTAGGGCGTTTCTCACCCTGAATTTTTGAACCCAACCACAAAAGTAGCGTTGGCCAAAATACTAACATGATAAGAGGTGTCCCAGAGCCAGCCAAAAATAGAAACGGCGTCGAAAGTACTACCAGAGACGAGGCTAACAAAGAAACGTTATTTTTAAACCAACGATTGAGGAGTAAAATAAACAGCATTCCTAGGATTAGCCCTAATAGAATACTTGGGAGTTTAATCGCGTAAGGCGTCAGGCCAAATATTCTAATCGAAACTTTTTGAAGCACCTTGTAGGGCAAATCTGTCAAATCGCCATTAATTGGTGCGTCCATCGCTAAATGATAAGAACTTGTAGCCGATTCCATTTCGGCGTTCGAAAGCCCATCTTGGGCAATCAATGGCAAACCAAATAAAAGTGCCACGAACGCCAAAGTCAAAATCACATAGGAGATTACGAATCTATGACGATACAGAAAAAGCTTAGAAATGATTATTTTCTTCACTTTTCTATTATACTATTCTTCTCGTGTTTTATCAAGCGACATAAATCTGAGCAATTCTGGATGGAAGTAGAGATCTACTCTGCCTGTTTCACCGTGACGGTGTTTGGCAATAATTACTTCAGTGATATGGGTTTCTTCATAGTTATCGTCATTTTGTTTATAATAATCCGGACGGTGTAAGAACATTACAAGGTCAGCGTCCTGTTCAATCGAGCCCGAGTCACGAAGGTCGGACAAAATTGGTCTAGGATTTTCTCGCCCCGTAACATTACGAGAAAGCTGTGCTAAAGCAATCACTGGTATATTTAATTCGCGGGCAAGAATTTTGAGACCACGCGAAATCTCCGTCACCTCTTGTACGCGTTGTCCTTTATAACGGTCAGAACCATCAAGTAGCTGTAAATAGTCGATAATCACTACTCCAATATCGTGATCGTGTACAGCACGTCTAGCTTTGTTTCTTAGCTCCATGATCGTCATCGAACTAGTATCGTCAATATAAATCGGAATTTCTGCCATTTCGCCCATTGCATCGCCAATTTTGGCAAATTCTTCATCTGATAAATTACCGGTCCTAATCCCCCAGTTCCCTACTCCTGAGACGTCCGAAATCATCCGATCGATAATTTCGTTTGCCGCCATCTCCATCGAGAAAAAGAGTACTCCCCGATTATTAATACTAGCCACATTATAAGCTAAATTTTGCGCAAAAGTAGTTTTACCCATGGCCGGCCTCGCACCAATAATCACCAAATCACCTTTTTGAAGCCCAGCAGTTTTTTTGTCAATATCCCGAAATCCAGTCTTTAAACCTCTCAGAGCCCCTTTATTATTATGTAAAGTCTCAATCCTATTAAAGGCATCATCTAGAAGCTCGCCCATCGGTTTATAGTCGCTTTTGATAATTTTATCTGAAACTTCAAACAATTCCTGCTCGGCCTTACCAATCAACTCATTAACTTCGGCATCGTCGCTATAGGCTTTATTGGCAATTTCTGTACCTGCTTTGATTAGCCTTCTTCTCGTGGCATTTTTTTCTACAATCTCGGCATAAGCTTTGGCATGCGAAGCTGCTGGCACAAAATTAGAAAGCTCCGTAAGATACGAAGCTCCGCCAATCTCTTTTAAAAGCTTCAAACTTTTGAGCTCGTTTGTAAGCGTCAAAAGGTCAATCGGTCGATGCGCATCATAAAGATTCGACATTGCCTTAAAAATTTTGCCATGTCGCTCTTCGTAAAAATCCGAAGGCTTAATCATAGTCATAATTTCCGGCAAAATATTCTCGTCGAGCATTATTGCGCCAAGCAAAGATTTCTCAGCGACTAAATCCTGCGGCGGTATGCGGCCGTCCTTATTCGAATGGGTTACCTCCTCCATATTCTTTTACCTCACCTCCCATTATAGCAGATATTTTGTCTTTTAAGTTTGGTTTTTCTACTTTTTGGGCACTTTTTACTTCTTGGTTAGCTGGTGCGGCGGATACCAAAGCAGGGGCTGGTCTAGTATTAGCTAGCAAACTAGCGATTAGTCTTGCCTCGGCAAACGGCTCTTTTACATCTGGTAAAGTATCAAGCAGTGGTAAAAACTCCACTGCGGGGTTTTCAATAATTTTGCCTATCAATTCTTCTGCAATAATTTCGGCTTTTACACCCATATTGATTAAATCTTTTAAATCTGTAGTGATTTTGACGGTGTCAGAATTTTTATAAGCCTCTAATATGCTAGTGATTTTGGTATCTTCTGGCAATCCCAAAGTCTTTTCGATCATCTCATGAGTAATTTTGCCGCTAGATATTGTCGAAATTTGATCGAGAAGCGACAAAGAATCTCGAAAAGATCCACCACCGCGTTTGATAATGATTTTAAGCGCCTCGTCTTCAATTTCGATCTTTTCTTGCTCCGAAATCTTTTTGAGATGTTCTAAAATCACCTTCGCATCGGCTAGCTTAAAGTTAAAAACTTGTGTTCGAGACAAAATCGTGGCCGGTACTTTATGAAGATCGGTAGTCGCCATAATGAAAATCACATGTTTTGGCGGTTCTTCCAAGGTCTTTAGAAGCGCGTTAAAAGCTTCCTTGGTGAGCATGTGAACTTCATCAATGATATAGACCTTGTATTTGCCGAGCGTGGGTTTGATTGCGGCTTTTTCTCGAATTTCTCTAATGTCATCAATTCCGCGGTTGGATGCTCCGTCAATCTCAATGATATCTACATAATCGTCTTCTAGTTGGTAATCAAAATTATTCACCGCGTGCGCAAAAATTCTCGCTACCGATGTCTTCCCCGTCCCTCTCGGCCCTGTAAAAAGATACGCATGCGAAATCTTACTATTTTTTAGAGCACTCCGAAGTGGCTCAGTCACCTGCTCCTGCCCCACTACGCTGTCCAGTCCCAGCGGTCTATACTTCCGATAGAGAGTTTTCATCACAAAGCTGCTTCTACTGCTGCCCAGGCTGCGTCGTCGTTTTTAGCGGGTATCACTACGGAAACTTGTGCACCTTCCCGTAGGTGGAAATATGTTACCGAAGCATAAAGAATCTGATACTCTCTGCCGGCTACTTCTACAAAATACTTATCATCATGCGTAATAAGTGTGCCAATTACAGTCTTTCGTTCTACTGGGCCAATCTGCTTGTATAAGAACTTACCATCATCAGTAATCGTAAGTTTCAAAATATCGCCCTCTACCAATTTGGACTTAGAAGCATAGTTAGCCGGTACTGGATAATTCTTGCCGTCTGGGCCAATCATAATTTGTCCATCAAAGATACCCTCAATAATTTTGCCTTCAGGAGCAGATACGATTGAATCTCTTGGCGCAGTAATAGCCTCGCCATCGCCAATAATTGAAATCAAAAGCTCTTTAGCGGCAGAAAGATTAGTCTCAGCTTCAGAAAGAAGGCTTCTTAATCTTTTTATTTGTTTTTCTGATATATCAGACATCACCTCGCATCCTGTCTATACAATATTTAATACTATAATATATCTATTCAGCCTCAAAGTCAAGTAAAATCAGGCGAAAATTCTTAAAAAACTTTTCCACTGCTAAAACAGATAGAACGCATAAACCGTTGTAAAAATTACATAAACAGAACTACTCGTTTTTCCAGAGTCCGGTATGACGAGTTCCATCGTAAATCATGGTCGGAATACCTTTTACCCTCAGCTCATCTTCTACGATTCTGCGGTTTTCAGCCATTTTATCAGCGGTTTCTGGGTAATCTACAATCTTACGAATCTCCGCTATTCCACCATCATCTACTCCGGCGTCTTTTAACCAAGTCTCTAACTTAGAGACCGCTTCATCATGAGAATAATAATTATTAAACGCTTCTTGATAATAGATTCCATCATGATTTTTGGCGGTGAAGATTTTGTCGATTAATTGCACCGCTAGTCCAGATCGCACTTGCTCGGCTGCCAGCATATATTTTACAACAATCTCGGAATTAGCAAACTTATAGTTGTTGTCTGTGTCCTGAATCGCAAACGGCACTAGATGAACGTCGTAATTATCGAAGAAGCCTGCCTCCTTTTGGTTACGATATGACACCATACAAACTGAACAACCTGGATCAAGGATATCTACCGCAATAGGCTTATCTGCCCCTATCCCCGGGTTTACCGATATATAATTAAACTCATAGCTCGCCGCATCATAGGTTTTGAATTTGTCTGGAATCGCCTCAAAGATTTCGCCCCACTCTGTAAACCAACGCACGGTGCCTTCAATTGGGTTTTGTGGTTCGGACTCATCAATCGAACAGACTTCTGCCCCCATCGAGCAAGCCGATGGTTTAGTCACGTTACAACTGCCCAGTGCCCAGAGTGCCAAGAGCGATTTAATAGCCGTGAGTAGTGCCCAAACCGCAATGATTACAATAACCACCGACAAAATTTCGATCACAACCGAAAGCGGCTTCACCCACTTAGGATGTTTTACAATTACGCGAGATAGAATCGTGTTCTTGACGTCATCTTTAAACCCGGTTTCGCATTTTTGGAGTCTCACTTTTTTCCAGAGACAGCCCCAAGCCTTTTTAAACATTTTAAGATAGGCCTTACCCACTTTGGGTTTAAAAATTGACACAATTGCCACGAACACCCCAATAATGGCCAAAATAATAAACGCAGCTATACACACCATAATATATTTAGTATATCACAAAAAACCGTTAGCAGATTACTTTTTTCAGAATTTTTTTGATTTTTTCGACATCTTCCGGGCGGTTATGAATCCCAAAAGAAAATCTAACGAGCGGCGGCAAACCTAGCACATGATCTAAATAATAGTGCACACAAAAATATCCAGTTCTCGCCATAATATTTTCGTGAGACATAGCCTCGCCTAGAAGATGCGAGTCTAGCCCTTCTACATAAAACGACATCGTCGGATTTGGTGCGGTGTTTATAAGATGTACTTTATCCGAATTATTTAAGAACCCAAAAACTTCTTTAGTAATATTTTCTAGATTTTTCCAATCCTTTTTTGGCAAATGTTCTAGCCAATCAATCGCAGCACCAAGCGCGATAATTTCTCCCCATCCTTGCAACCCAGATTCAAACCGAGTGTAGCGGTGTTCTTTATTTTCGGCCGAGAGAATATATTTTTCTTTTTCTACATCGTCCACCATGCCACCACCTAGCCATAAAGGCTCCAGATATTCAAGCAAATCATCCCGCCATACAATCACACCAAGTGACGGCGCGTACATCTTATGGGCCGAAAAACAAATCGCATCTACTTCTACTCCCTTCAAAATATCCGAAGAGTGCGCCATCGCCTGCGCCGCATCAATAATCAAAATCCCGCCAGCCTTATGAATGGCTTTACAGAGCTCTTTGATATTTAGAAGCTTTCGTCCATCAAAATTCGCCGCACAGTTCACCACTACGATTGCCTTAGTAAAATCATAATCGGAAATCTCAATCGAACCATCTTCATTCCTCTTCATTACCTCGCGCGGTAACCCCGTTCTTTTTGAAAAAGCCAAAGATGCCAGGAACGGCGAATTATGCTCAATCTCGCTAGTCATAATTTTATCAAAATGTTTCGCATCGATTTGTGACAAAATTAAGTTTATCCCGTAAGTAGTATTCAGCGTAAAAGAAGTGGTATATTTGCGTGGAGAGAGTTTCAAAAATTTCAATACCTTTTCCCTGGTCTCCTCCACTAGAGCATCCGTAATCTTACCCCATTCATATTTTACCCGCTCACCACAAGAATTATGCTGGGTATAATACTTCTCCAGCACTTCTATTACCGGCTTAGGTCTAAGAGACTGACACGCCGCATCTAGATATACCTCACCCTCACCTAAATAATCAAAATCATTCATAGAATAATTATAGCACACGAAAAATCACCCACACGGGTGATTTTCCACCAACTAGCTAACATATTATAACGAATTAAGCTAATTCGACGGTTGCACCAGCTTCCTCGAGGGATTTTTTCATCGCTTCAGCTTCGTCTTTAGCGACCTTCTCCTTTACGGTAGCAGGAGCGCCATCTACGATAGCTTTTGCTTCACCAAGACCAAGCCCAGTAGCTTCCTTAACGGCCTTGATTACAGCGATCTTCTGAGCACCAGCGTCCTTCAAAACAACGTCGTATTCAGACTTGCCTTCATCGGCAGCAGCTGCATCACCTGCAGCAGGACCAGCGGCAACTGCCACAGCGGCAGCAGCTGGCTCAATGCCATATTCATCTTTTAGAGTGTTTTTAAGTTCGTTTACTTCAAGTACTGTCAAATTGACTAGCTCTTCAGCTAATTTCTTAATATCAGTTGCCATAATGGTATCCTTTCTTTATATATAATATAATATATAGATTGCTAATTTGCGTGTGCCTCAAGTCCGGAGATAATTCCAGGAAGTCCACCAGTGAGTCCAGATACAGAATCCGTAACTGGTGAAAGAAGCTGTGCCACCACCTGAGCGA
>CAZFVK010000024.1:0-14428 GCA_964522475.1 uncultured Candidatus Saccharibacteria bacterium
CGGGCGTGGATTCGGAGATCGCGATCATATCGGTGATGAGCTCCTGCGTGAACCAGCCGGTTCTCTCGGCGAGCTCCTTCAGGAAGGGAAGCGTGGCCATGCCGCCGCCCACGGCAAAAAGGCCGATTTTCAAAAACTCCCAGAAAAGGCGCAGATAGATCATTTCGTCTCGCCCTCCTTTTTCGCGTCACGTGCCCTGGTGACTGCGCGGGCGATCATGCCGACAAGCGCTCCCGCGATCACCAGAATGACGGGCGAGATTTTCGTAAGCAGGCTGAGCGCCAGCGCGACAAGACAGACCACGATGCCGACAGCATCCTTAACGCCCTTTTTCCACATGGAGATGACCGCGTCGAGGATCAGCGCGACGACGCAGACAGAAATGGCGGAAAGTGCGTGACGGACATAGGGATTCTCTTTGAACCCGCTCAGAAAGAACGCGATCACGGAGATGATGATGATACTCGGGGTCACTACGCCGAGTGCTGCGGCCACCGCTCCGGGCGCCTTTTTGTGATGGTAGCCCACAAAGGAGCCCACATTGATGGCAATGATCCCCGGCAGTCCCTGGCTGAGCGCGTAGTAATCGAGGATATCCTCTTCCTTCATCCAATGCGAGGTCTCCACGATCTCCCTGCGGAGGATTGGCAGCATGGCATAGCCGCCGCCGAAGGTGACGGCTCCCATCTTGAAGAATTTCCAGTAGATTTCAAGCAAGTCCTTTAGCATAGACAGCCTCCGGTTTCCTCTTTATCCGTGCGCGCCGTCCCCAGCGTTTCGAGTGCCGCGCGCATCCGCTTCATGCTCTCGGCCAGCGCTTCCATGGAGGCGGCATAGGAGAGGCGGACCTGGGTCTTGCCGCTCTCGCCGAAAGCCGTGCCGGGAACCATTGCGACGCCGTGGTGGATCATAAAGCGGACGAACTCTTCGCCGTTCATCCCGGTTTCCGCCACGTCAAAGAAAACATAAAAGGCTCCTTTGGGCTTGTTGCAGCGAAGATAGGGCATGTCATTGATGGCGCTCACCACAAAATTCCGGCGCTTTTCAAATTCTTCCCGCATGAGCCTGACGGAATCCTGCGGGCCGGTAAGGGCCTCAAGGGCCCCGTACTGTGACAACGACGTGGCATTGGTGACCATATAGGCATGCATTTTCGCCATCGGCGGGATCAGTTCGATCGGCGCGGCCGCGTATCCGATACGCCAGCCGGTCATGGCATAGGATTTGGAAAAGCCGTTGAGCACGACCGTGCGCTCCCGCATTCCCGGGAAAGAGGCGATCGAAAGATGCTTTCCCCCGTCATAGATAAGCTGGTCGTAGATCTCATCGGAGATCACCAGCAGATCGTTCTCGACGGCGAAAGCCGCAAGCTTTTCCAAGGCGTCCCTGCTCTGGACAGCGCCGGTGGGATTGCTGGGATCGAGCACGACAAGGATCTTCGTCTTTTCCGTGATAAGCTTACGCAGATCGTCCACCTCGACCTGGAAATCATTTTCCATTTTCAGGGTATAGGGAACCGCCCGCGCGTTGCTCAGGACGGGAACATTGGCATAGTTTACCCATGCGGGGTCCGGGACGAGGACCTCGTCTCCCGGCTCGAGGAACGCGCCGAAGACCATAAAGATCGCCTCTGCGACGCCTACGGTGCAGATGATCTCTTCTTCATTATAGGAAAGGCCATAGCCACTCAGATATTCTGCGATCGCGCGCCGCAGCGGGAGGATGCCCTTGTTTGCCGTGTAGTGGGTCGCCCCTGACTCCGCGGCCTTTTCCATAGCGCGGATGATATTCTCCGGCGTGTCGAAGTTCGGTTCTCCGATCCCCAGAGAGATGATATCCTCTCCCTGTGCGCGCAGCTTGTCCACCTCGTCAAACACGCGGCGGATGGCGGAGAAAGGGATTTTATTGATCCTGTTTGCTGGTTTTATCATGATCTGTTCCTCGTTTCCACGAAAGCCCCGGGTTGCCGGGAGGCATCGTTTTTATTTTTCTACATGAATGGCAAGATCGGGGCACAAGCGTTCGCAGAGTCCGCAGGTGATGCAGGCATCGACATTGACGGCCTGGGCGTAATTGTAGCCTTTTTTGTTGACATGCTCGGAAAAACCGAACACATCCTTCGGGCAGTTAGCCTTGCAGATCTTGCAGCTTTTACACAGCTCAACATCGATATAAACCATTTTCAGTCTTTCCTTTCTGTCTGTTGAAGCGCGGCGCCGACCAGCCGTACCAGTTCGTCGGGAGACGCGGCGATCTGCGCGCCCGCGCTGCGAAGCGCCCGGATCTTAGACGCGGCGGTGCCGAAATCTCCGCTGACGATCGCGCCGGCATGTCCAAGACTCTTTCCCTGGGGCGCGTTTCGCCCGACGATCATGGCGATGACGGGCTTTGTCACGCTGTGGCTGATATACTCCGCCGCCTCTTCCTCCAGCTTGCCCCCGATTTCTCCGAGAAGAACGATCACGCGGGTCTCCGGGTCGTTCTCATAGAGCGCGACGGCGTCACGCTGCGTGAAGCCGAAGCTGGGGCCGCCGCCGATGCCGACGACGGTACTCTGGCCGATTCCGGCGTCCGTCAGGGTCTTGCCGGCCTCATAGGATAAGGCTCCGCTTTTGGAAACAACCCCCACGCTTCCGTGCTTGAAAAAACGGACCGGATGCGAGCCCGCTTTGCAGACCTCGGGTACGATCACGCCCGAGCAGCCCGGGCCAATGAGCGTCATCCCCTCGCGTCTGGCGCAGGCGATGATCTGAGCAATGTCGTGGGTGGGGATCTGCTCGGTGCAAAGAATAAAGAGCTTGACGTGGGCCTGCGCCGCCTCCAGGCAGCAGCTCTTCGCGGCGGCGGGCGGCACCAGGCAGACGACGGTGTCGAAGAAATGCTCCTCGGCCGCTTCGCGCACCGTGTTGTAGACCGGGATGCCGTCGACCTCCTGCCCGCCTTTTCCAGGCGTGACGCCGGCGACCACATGGGTGCCGCTCTGGACCATCAGCGCGGTCTGCATCCTGCCGGATTTTCCTGTGATGCCCTGAACCAGGACTTTTGAATCCTTATTGATCAAAATAGACATCTCTCACACCTCCGCGGCTTTGACGGCCATTTTCACCGTTTCGGACAGAGAGGAATAGGTATGCAATCCGGCCTCTGCCATGATCCGCCTTCCCTCCTCCTCCATATTCCCGACCATACGGACATACAGGGGGACAGAAAGCCCGTGATCCCGGATGAATGAAGTGATGCCGTTGGCCATGTCGTCCATCCGGTTAAATCCTCCGATCAGGACAATGAGCAGGCTTTTCAGATCCTTCTGCCCGAGGACTGTGTACTCCATCGCCTTGTACATGGTGCTTGCGGGCGTCGTTCCGCCCAGCTCACAGAAGCTTGCGACCCGGCCGCCAAAGTCCGTAACCATGTCAAGCGTCAGCATGCCTGTGCCGGCGCCGTCGGATATGAGACCGATATCTCCCTCGAGGGGGACAAAGGTGATCGTGGTGCCGTCAGACGTTTGTTCGGTATAGTGTGAAAGCGGCTGCCGGTCTTCCCGCAGGGAGGCGAACAGCTCCTGCTGGCGGAAAGCCGCGTGATCGTCAAGGGAGACCTTGGCGTCCAGCGCCACCAATCTGCCCCCGACGATCCCGAGAGGATTGATCTCGACGAGCAGCGCATCTGATGCGAAAAAGCAATTCTGCAGCTTTTCAAGCAATTCCCACGCCTCCGGCTGCTGCTCCAGAGACAGGAAGTCGATCAGCGTTTCCTTCTGCTCTGCCGACAGGCCGGTAAAGGGATCCAGATCCATCACCAGGATCTTGTCGGGCTCGGTTTTGGCCAGGCTTTCAATCTCCATACCGCCTGCGGCGCTGGCGATGAGCTTGGGCGTCTCGGAGCCCTGGAGGGAGATGGCCAGATACATCTCTCTTTCGATGGACAGCATCTCCTCCGCGAGAAGGCCGCAGACCGGCTTGCCTTTGATGGTGAGCGCCAGGATCTCCTTTCTGTTCTTCTCAAAGTCCGCCCGATCCCGGCAGGGTCTGACGCCGCCTGCCTTGCCCCGGCCGCCGGAGAGGGTCTGCGCCTTCAGCATGAAGGGGTAATCCAGCGGCGCTTCGTCGCACTCGGGCTGGACGAAGCGGGCGTTCGGAACGGGGATTCCGTATTGGGCGAACAGTTTTTTTCCTTCAAACTCAAAGAGATCCATGTTCTCCTCCCTCCGCCGGGCCGCCGTGTTCAAGGCCGTAGAGATAGCCCGCCTCGATGGCCTTCAGATTGGAGTCAAGAAAACGGGGATTGGTCTCCGCTTTGACGATCTCAATGAGCTGCTCTTTGCTGAACATGTCGAAAACAGAGGCGAGATAGCCCAGAACGATCATATTGGCGGACATCCGGTTGCCCAGGTTCGTGGCCATCTGGGTCGCGGGAAGCGCGCAGCTTCGGGCAACGTCTGTTTTCAGTTCGCTGACCAGGTCGGGGTCGTAAATGAGGATCCCGTCGGGTTTGAGCGATCCGATATATTTCTCATAAGCCTCCTGAAAGAGGGCGACCAGGATATCCTTTTTCTCCGCCACCGGGGAGTTGATCGGCTCGCGGTCAATGATCAGCTCCGCCTGGCACTGTCCGCCGCGAGCTTCCGATCCGTATGATTGCGTCTGCGTGGCATAAAGGCCGTTCTTTTTGACCATGGTCGTTCCCATGATCACCGCCGACAGGATGATCCCCTGTCCGCCCATTCCGCACAGGGAAATTTTTACAGGATACTCCATATTGCTCCCTCCTTCACTCCACGCTGGTTCCCCTAAAAACACTGCGCTCTTCGTCGACGAACAGTCCGCAGATGAACTTATCCTTTTTCTCTTCCTCCGTCATGGCTTCCGCCTGCCGGATGGTCACGGTGTTTTTCTTGATCCAGTCGATACAGGCGATCGCGCTGCCGGTGCCGAGGGCATATCTGCCGTAATGCGTCGGGCACTGCGCGACGATCTCGACCAGTGAAAAGCCCTTGTGGCACAGCGCGCGCTTCATCGCCGCCACGCACTGCTGGGGCTGCGCAGTCGTCCAGCGCTCCACATGGGTGGCGCCCGCCGCCTGCGCGACGCGGCAGATATCGAAGTGCGGCTCCACATTTCCGAAGGGCGTGGTCATCGTGCGCATATTCTCCGGCGTGGTAGGCGCCACCTGTCCGCCGGTCATGGCGAAGTTCAGATTGTTGACCATGATCACCGTCACGTCCAGATTCCTTCTGGCGGCGTGGATGAAGTGATTGCCGCCGATGGAAGCAAGATCGCCGTCGCCGCAGAAGATCACGATGGGAAGCTCCGGCTGCGTCAGCCGCACTCCGGTGGCCCAGGCCAGGGTCCGCCCGTGGATGCCGTGGAAGGTGTCTGATTTCAGATAAACGGGGATCCTGGCGGTGCACCCCACGCCTCCGATGGTGAGCATGTTCTCGGGGTTCAGCTCCAGCGCGTCCAGCGCCTGGGTAAAGTAATTGAGCACCTGTGCCGCGCCGCAGCCGCTGCAAAAGAAGTGCGGGAGCTTTTCCTCGCGAAGGAATCTGCGGTTCGGATTTTTGATCAGTTCAGGCATACTTTCACTTCCTCTCTCAGGAAAGAGCGTCCATGACGCTCTGGAAGATCTCCATGGGGGTGTGGATGAGGCCTCTGTTTTTGGTTACGGGCGTGACCGGGCAGCGGCCGAGGGCGCAGCGCTGGATCTCATGGAAATACTTGCCGTTGTTCATCTCCACGGCGAAGAGATGTCCAACTTGCGAGGCGGTTTCCAGAATGGCTTCTTCCGGCACCGGCCAGACGTTGCACAGGCGCAGGACACCGGCTTTTACGCCCTTGTCTCTGAGCATCTGCGCGGCCTCCTTCGCAGGGCGCACTTCGCTGCCGTAAGCCACCAGCGCGATCTCGGCGTCGTCCAAAAGGTACTGCTCCGTCCGGCAGATATCCGCGCTGTTTTCCCGCACTTTCCCCGTGATCCGGCGGTACAGGCGCTCAAAGACGTCGGGATCCCAGTCGATGCTGCCTTTTTCATCGTGGGGGTTCAAGGAGTAAATGGTATGGTAGCCTTTTCCCAGCGGCGCAAAATCGGGGCACGAGAATTCCTCTGCCGCAAAGGGCGCGTATTCGCCGGGCGCCGCCGTCGTGTAACGGCGCTCAAACAGCTCGATCTCTTCCGCCGAGGGGATGTACAGCCGCTCGCGCATCAGCGCAATCGTGGTCTCGCTGAGGATGATCACGGGATTCCGATACTTCTCCGCCAGATTAAATGCCCATACCGTATAGTCGAACAGCTCCTGCACCGAGGACGGGCAGACGACGATGGCCTCATAATCGCCGCTGGCGCCGTAACGCATCTGCATGACATCGGCCTGGGAGGCGTAGTTTTCTCCCCGGCAGCGCTGCACGTCCACCACCACCACGGGCGCCTCGATCGCGTAACAGTATCCAAGGCCCTCCTGCATGTAGTTGAAGCCCGCGCTGGCCGTGGCCGTCATGGCTTTTGCTCCCGCCAGAGACGCGCCAGCACACGCGAAGATCGAGCAGAGCTCATCCTCGCCCTGCAGATAGTGTCCTCCTACCTGAGGCAGCCGTTTTGAAATCATTTCAGAGATTTCGTTGGCAGGCGTGATGGGGTAGCCGCCGAAGAACGTACAGCCGGCGGCGATGGCGCCCTCGACCAGGGCATAGTTGCCAAGCGTAAAATGAACGCCTGCGTTGACCCGCTTGGGGTCCGCCTTTACGATAGGCATATCGCTCTTTCTCCTTTCAAAATGGGTCGCCTGCGCTTTCGTTCGATGAATCCGGGCGAAAGCGCGGGGGATTGTCGTTCAGGACCGCGATGTCAGCTCACAGAGCTTATTGGGATCTATGTTGCCGCCGGTCAGGACAAAGCAGACCTTTTCATCCTTTCTGACCTTCAGCGCTCCGCTGAGCACCGCTGCAACGCCGATCGCGGCCGAAGGCTCCACCAGGACCTTGCCTTTGTATACGATCTCATTGAGCGCGCGGACGATGTATTCGTCGTCGACAGGAATGACCTCGTCCACATATTTTTCAATGATGGGGTATGTATTGCTGCCTGTGGTGGTGATCATGAGCCCGTCGGCGACGGTGTCCTGCAGCTCGACCTCCACCGGTTTTCCCGCTTTTCGGCTTTCGGAATAGCGCGGGATGCGCGAGGGCTCCACGCCTACGACGCGGACAGCGGGATTGCTTTCTTTTACGGCCACAGCTACGCCGGCCAGTACACCGCCGCCGCCCAGCGGGACGACCACCGTGTCCACATCGCTCAGATCCTGCATGATCTCATAGCCGACCGTGCCCTGTCCGGCAATCAGCGCCGGATCGTTGAACGAGTGCACGACCGTGTAGCCCTTTTCCGCAACGATCTCATAGAGCTTTTTATAGCGTTCGATCGATCCGAACCCGTACTGCACCACTTCGGCGCCGAGTGCGCGCGTGTTGTCCACCTTTACCTGCGGAGCATTCGTGGGCAAGACGATCGTGGCTTTGATCCCCAGCAGGCCCGCCGCGTAGGCGACACCCTGGGCGTGGTTGCCGGACGAGGACGCGATGATGCCGCGGTCCTTCTCCTCCTGGGTCAGGGTCAAAATCTTGTTTGTGGCCCCGCGGATCTTGAACGAGCCGGTTTTCTGCAGACATTCCGGCTTGAAATACACTTCGCAGCCCAGATCGTCATCCAGCTTTTCCGCTCGAAGGATCGGGGTCCTCTTCACATAAGGCGCAAGCCGCTCGGAAGCAGCTTTAATGTCATCGAGACATACAGCCAGTGCCATAGTCATTCATCCTTTCCAAATCGGTATTATTTCAGCGGCGGTCCGCTTCAGGTCGTTTTTTCACGTTTGCGTTTTTTCACATAAGCGCTGATCGGCGGGATCAGCAGCGACAGTACCAGCAGCGCCCAGAGCACATTGCCCGCCGGACGCGAGAAAAAGTAACTCAGCTTATAACTGCCCAACTGCAGAGAACGCAGGAAATACTGTTCGGCCTTGCTTCCGAGCATGATGCCGAGCAGGCAGGCGTGGACGGAAAAGCCGCGTTTCTTCATAATGTAGCCGATCACGCCGAACAGCAGGGCCAACAGCATGTCGAAGATGAACTTCCGTTCGGAGAAAGCGCCGATCAGCGTAAAGGAAATAATAGACGGAACCAGGATCGTAGCGGGAAGATTCACCACCTTGGACAGGGTCTTCATCGTCGGGATCCCGATCAGCAGCAGCGCCAGATTGGCTACCAGCATGATGCCGAAGACGACGTAAGCCATTTTCGGCGTGGAGATAAACAGCCGCGGGCCAAGCGCAACGCCCTGTGACTGCAGAACGATCAGCATAACAGCGGCCGTGCTTCCCCCGGGGATACCCAACGCGATCATCGGGATGATAGAGCCCGCGCAAAGGCCGTTGTTGGCCGCTTCCGAGGCAATGATGCCTCGCGGGTTCCCTTTCCCGTAGCTGTCCCGGTTCTCCGGGTCCAGATTCAGCGCCTGCTGATAGGAAACAAAGGATCCGATCGACGCGCCCGCGCCCGGAACGATGCCGACGAAATAGCCGATCAGCGCCGAACGGATCAGTGTGATCCAGTTCTTGAGCGTCGTGACAATGCCGTCGCGCGTTTCACTCAGGCTGTCGTTATACTCGCCATGGAGCTTCTCCTGGCCGCTTGCGCGGGTCTTCTGCGCCAGAATGATGGCCTCTGAGATGGCAAGCAGGCCGATAATGGCGGGGATGCTCGGCACGCCGTCATAGAGCTGGATCAGGCCAAAGGTTGCACGAGGCGTGCTGTATATATGATCGAAGCCGATTCCTCCGATCAGAAGGCCGAGCAGGCCGGAGACCGCCCCTTTCAGCGCGCTTTTGCTCGATAGCTGTGCAATGAGCACGATGCCGAAAAGGATCACAATAAAGCACTCTACGGTCCCGAAATAATAGACCACCTTCCGCAGGGCGGGCAGGAAAAACAACGTTATGAGCGTGGTCAGCATGCCGCCGAGACACGACGAGATATAGGCGATGATAATGGCCTTCCAGCCTTTTCCCTGCTGTTGCATGGGGTGCCCGTCAAAGCAGGTCACAGCGGCAGAGCCTGTCCCGGGTACGTTGAACAGAATGGCCGGGACTGATCCGCCGAGTTGCGCGCCGCAGTAGATGGAGATCATCAGAGCCAGCGCCGGCTCGGTTTGCATATTCAGTGTCAGCGGCAAGATGATGATGAGTGTGTTGCTCGCCGAAAAGCCGGGGATCGCACCGGCGAGGATTCCGATGAATGCCCCGATCAAAACCAGATACCAGCTGGAAAGGATCGACGCAAAGGCACTTGATAAATATTCCATCCTCTTGCCTCCTTTCAGAAGATCCAGCCGCGGATCAGATATTTCAGGCTTCTGGAAAGCGGATCAAGCGCAATATTCAGGTTCAGGATAACAATAAACAGGATAAAGCCGATCACCGTGACCAGCAGCGCCGGAAGCAAAATGCCCCAGATCCCGCGTCTGCCGAGAAAGAGCATGATGACACACAGGTACAGAAAAGTCGCGGCCGTATAGCCGATCAGCTTGATCGCCCAGACATACAGCAGCGTAAAGGCAAGGAGCAGGATCGCCGTGATCGTCTTTCCTGTCTCCTTATCCGTGGTCGCTCCTTTTTTGAAGGTCGAGAACAGGGTTTTGAATTGCAGGTATACTTTATTTTTAAAAAACGCGATCACGAAGGCAATGAAGCAGACTCCGATCAGGACGGAGATCGTGCCTCCGTAATACTGCGCGACGCTGGGGAGGTCCCTCAGCGAGTAGAGATAATAGGCGGCAAGCGCAAAGGAAAGCGTGGGAATGACAAAATCAATCAGCTTCCACTCAGCGCCGGTGTTTTGTTTTTTTTTGTCATGATCCATAGGGTGTCTCCTTCCCTCAAACACTGAGACACAACGAAAGCAGACGCTCTTTGCCTTCTTCCATGTGTGAAAGAGAAGAACTGCAGCAAAATCCCTTTGCCGCAGTTCTTCTCATGCTGATTTGCTTATTTGCCTCCGGAAAGAACCTCGGCGTATTCATTGGCCATGGCGAGTGTGCCTTCTGCGATCTTCATGGCGCCATCCCGGTCGATGTAGCCGATCGTGGTCGGATCCATGCCGGCAGCTTCAAAGGCGGTCAGGACCTCAGGGTCGTTCATCGCCTCTTCAAAGGTGCTGACGAGCTTTGCATATCGCTCGGGATAGTTCTCAATAAACTTGGTGGACACTGCCCAGGCGCGGTTAACGCCCATCGCCGGGATGTCCCAGCCCTTATCGCTGGGAACCGGCGCGTTCTGAGACTGTTCGGGCCACTCGTTGGTGTCGTTGAACAGGATCAGGACCTTGACCTCGGAAAGCAGATCGCTGGAAGAGGAGAGCTGGGTCGTAACGGCGTCGACCTCGCCGGTGATACCGGCGTTGCGTGTCGCAGAGCCGCCGCCATAAGGGATGATGTTAAAGTCGGCGCCGGTCTGCTCGGCAAGCAGCAGGCAGGCAAGAGTGGCCGGGTGCGGATAGCGGCTGGTCGCGATCGTGACGGTGCGGGTCTTGGCCTCGGCGATCAGATCGTCGATCGTGTTGAAGGGGCTGTCCTTGCTGACCCAGATCACGCAGGGGTCGGAGTCCATGGCGGCAAAGTAGACATAGTCGCCGGGGAAATCATAGCCGGGGTCCTGCAGAGAGTACATCAGCATGTCAGGGCCGATGTTGTTGCAGAGAAGGTTGTAGCCGTCTGGCTCGGTCGTGACGAAGTACTCATAGCCGACCTGGCCGTTCGCACCGGGATAGAAGCTCCGCTGGAACGTGGCGTTGAGCTTTTTGCTCCACACGGAGGTGAAGGCCTGGACCGCGCGGTCGACGGCGCCGCCTTCATCGGTGGGGATCACCACGTTGATGATCTCCGCGGGATAGTTGTCTGCGGACGCAGCGGGAGTCTCTTCCTCTTGTGGGGCAGGCGCAGGCTCCTGCTCCGTCTGCGGTGCCTGCGTTGCGGGGGCAGTTGCCGGCTCGGTGCTCGCGCAGGCGCAAAGCGCAAAGATCAGCGAAAGAGCCAGTAACAGCGCTAAGGACTTTTTCATGTTGGTTCTCCTTTCTGTTTTATAAAGTTTTTATGGTTTCTTTTACTCTCTGCCCGTGAATCTCAAAATATACATGCTGCCGTCCCAGCGATCCACGAGATAGATCAGCCCGTGATCGTCCACGAAGACGTCGTTTGTCTGAACGGCGCTCTGCCCTTCCGGGCACGCGGGAATAAACCAGCCCGCCTCACGGGGGCGATACTTGTCCCGGATATCAATGATGCGAAGACCGCCGTTGAAATAGGTGATATACACATATTCGTCGTCAATGAAGGAGCCCGGACGGTTTTCGTGAATGTTATGCGGGCCGAAGCGTCCGCCCTTCCGTTCAAAGCCCTCGCTCTCGACCTGGATGGTGGAAACGGGGACCGGATTTGTCTCCACCCGGTTGTCAATGATCCAGGCGTATTTTTCAGGCTCCTGGCAAAAATCCGCATGAGCCTCCTGGGTGACAACCAGCAGATCCCTGCGTGGGAGAGGAAGCACCGTGTGGAAAAGCCCGCCGAAGGGAGGGCAGAAGTTCAGATGGGCAAGCATTTTGGGATGAAAGATATCCGAAATGTCCAGCGTGGTAAAGCCGCCGTCCGTCCAGCCGAGATAGACCCGATCGCCGTAGACCATCGGAGGCCCGTGGGCGCGGAAACGCTTGTCCTGATCCCAGGTCCGCTGCTCGCCGCCGGCCTCATGCATGCCAGGCAGCCAGAAGCGGGAGACGATTTCCGGTTTCGTGGGATCGGCTAAATCGACGATGCAGTAGATATAATCGGTAAAGCCATCCTGGTGCGCGGTGATATGAGCGTAACGGCCGCCGGTATACCAGAGTCGATGGACACCCTTCCCGCCGGTTTCCAGAAAGCCAATTTCCCGGGGAGACGAAGGATCGGCAACGTCATATATACGAAGTCCTCCGACCCAAGGCTCATTTTTCTTATACCGTTCGTTGTTGACAAGCATCAGATCGTCGGCGACCTGGACCTTATGAGAGTGGGAACGCAAGGGCGGCGCGACTTTAGCGATTACCTTGGGTGATACAGGATCGCTCACATCCACCATCGTGATCCCTTCGCCGACCAGGTGTGCGATATAGGCGATATTTTTCTCCACCACAATCTGACCGGCGCCTTCCGAGGCGATCCGTGTTTTGCTGATCAGCTCCACATTCCAACTGTGTTCCCCGTGATCCGCAGACAACATTTCTTTTCACCTCCATGCGTATTTTTGTCTTCTGTCGACAGTATACAAAATGCATTAATTCTTGTCAACTGTATACAGGGCACAAAAATGTTGTGGCTTATTTGTGCAAATTAGGCGGCGGAAAGTCCCCTCCTCTTGACTTCTCACGAAGACGGAGAGCCTTTTCCGTTCTCGAAACATGCGGACAGGCCAGGCTGTTAAGGGGCAGACCGGGCACTTTTCCTCCGTCTTTTTTTCGCAGGTTTCTCTGCGCCGACGTCAAAACCCGGTCGATGCATTTTTTAGGAATCCCCGGAAAAATACTTGTTTTTGTTCTTCCCTGCGCTCATTGACATTCTGTGCAATGCTGTGCTATTGTAGTATTACTCTGATTATTGAGGTGCAATTTTGGACAATCTTGGATCTGTTTTGGAACTCAATTCCTTGTGTGATAAGGTTTATGAATATCTCCGCGATCAGATCATGACCGGACAGCTGACGCCGAACACCAAGCTGCCTGAAAATGAGCTTGCTTCGGTGCTGCAGGTCAGCCGCGCGCCGATCCGCGAAGCGCTGAATCTTCTTGTCAACGATGGTTTTGTAGTGCGTGTGCCGCGCCATGGTGCCATTGTCGCGCCTGTCACGCGAAAGGAAATTGACGAAAACTGGGAACTCAGAATCCTTCTTGAGCCCTTTGCCACGCGCAGCGCATGCGGCCTGATCCCCCGCGAGGATCTCCTCTCTGTTCGGGACTACATCAATCAGACCATGTCCACGAACGATTTCCATATGTACATGAACTCGGACTATAAGATCCATTCGCTGATTTACCAGTATGTCCCCAATTCTCAATTTCAAAAGATTCTGGACAACACGATGCTCAGCTCCATGCGCTACCGCTTTTTTACCGAGAATAACGCCCCCACCTCTTCGGAGATCATTCTCGCCGTGTGCCATGAGCATCTGTCTATCCTGGAGGCGCTTCTTGAAACAGACAAGGAAAAGGCTTACGAGCGCATGCTGAACCACACCCGCCAGAGCTACGCGCGCATCTCTCGCCAGTTATCCGAGCTTGGCGAGGGCAATCAAATCTTCCCGGAAAAAGGGTCGTAAGCTGACTGCTCGATTTTCTGTCGCAAGTTATTCTCCGATCCCAGATTTTTGAATAAAATTAATAACGGCTGGACACCTTGATGATCAGGGTTCCAGCCGTTTTTGTCATATCTCGTCTAAATTACTTAAAAAGGCTTTTATTTACCCACAGGCTTACTGCCGTAAGCGTCAAACGAGGCCCGCAATCAGCGAGCCTCGTTTGCGGAATGCGCAGGGACAACGATAGCTTTGGAGAGATCCTTCCAATCGAGAGCCTGCCCGCAGTGGTCTCACAAAAACATTGGTATTCACGCTCCATGGGTAAGGAGCATCTTGGACAAAGCGGGTAAGTGAAGAGGCCCAGACAGGCCGGATAGCCGCGAACCGCAGTCGCTGGCATCGGACGACGGTATGTTTCCGCATCCGCAGAAGGTGTATTCTTTATCTGGGGAATCATTGCGAATGGAAGCCATCAAAGGCTTTTCCGGCATAGCCATAGTCGACGTAGTCTTTCTCGACCTTAGCGCTGAACTCGCCAACAGTGTACTCGCCAGAATAGTCCCTGTCATTACGCTTCTTGCTCAGCTCACCGTCTGGGACTTGCTTCGTGAGCTCCTCAGCCATCTGCTTGCGATGTCATTCCGAGAATGGTGGTAGCTGTATGACTGATGCTGCCTATTGTTTCCGCGAGACAGAGCGAGAGCGCAAGTCCTTGGCTCGGATGAGCCGATATAAGAAAAGCGGGAGCCGGACGAACTACGTCCATCTCCCGCAAACATACATGACTGAAAAGGAGTGGAAGAAAATGAACAGCGCAGTTGAAAGCTTCAAACTCGACCGAGTGATGGACAAGTACGAATTCCGTTCGCTGAACGACGGAATCAAGCGGGAGTACATTCTGCATCTCATCCGCAAGTACAACGCAAAGCAGATCGACATTGCAGATATGTATTATAGCTTTTTCAATTCTTCCATGGAAACAAGAAATCCGAACGCCGTCCTCATCGGAACGAAGTTCGGATTTCTCAATTGTGGTGGACGATACAAGACTCGAATTCAGAG
>CAZFVK010000025.1:0-14255 GCA_964522475.1 uncultured Candidatus Saccharibacteria bacterium
TTGCCGGATTAGACGCATTGTACCCAAACATCAAGTTCTTCGTCATCCAACAAGTCCCACCAATATACCTTACCGTATACTCCTGATTATCCCTACTATCTTTCACACTCAGCGCCGCATCCGTCGCTAGTGTCTGACACATACTCTTACTTAGATCTTGCATATAGGTTGGCTTCCCGGTCACTGTCACTTCGCCATCCCCCAGTCCTGTCGTGAAGGTTGGGTTAGAGTCTGTGCTACAATTACCACCCGCACAAGTCAAAGTACCATAGCTTCCATCATTAGCCCAACCAAAGATACTCCAGTTAGTCCCCACTGGGTAGAGATAGTACGTGTTGTTGTAGGAAAGTCCACTCACTGAGCCACCACTTGTACTCACCGTACCAACCAGCGATCCACCAGTAGAAGCTGCGGTCCTTACCTGAACACTAGTTACTGGATAACCCGCAAAGTTTACTTTGATAGAATAAGTCATCGGAGTCCATACCGCATAGAGCGTAGCCGAATTGGTGCTAGTTTGGTCTACACCAAAGTCACCACCAGCCGCATAAGTCGTACCAGAACAGACTGTACCTGGGTTGATGCCAGTGGTATTTACTGTACCATCACACCAACCAGCAAAGTTATAACCGTCTCTTGTTGGTTCTTGAGAAGAAAGCACTACGTTGGTTTCACTAGTAGAAGAAGATGCTCCGGATGGAAGATTAGCTACCGATGTATCACCAGTCATATCTTGATAGTTGATGGTATAAAGAGTAGGATTGCCTACTGCTCTTAGAACAAAGGTATTGGTATAAGTACCGGCTGGTTTGGTGTAATCTACTTTGGCACCAAGACCAATAGTGTATTCATTAGCTGTAGAATTAGCTACGCTAGTAGTATCAAGGGTCGCTGCGGCTGTGGTTGGTGCTGGCAAGAAATTCGTATTTGCTGCCGAATTGTACTTGCTTGGCTGATAGCCCCACATACCATTAAACGAACTCGAAACATTAAACGTGTTCGCATCAATTGCCGAGTTAATCGAATCGAGCACACCAATTGTGGAATTAGCCAACTGCTTGGTATCGTCCGAACCTTCAATCGTCAACACATAACCTGTGTAGTTATTAGTAGTGACGCCGAACTTCGCCTGTTGTGCAGCTGTAGAATACGCAAAAGTACCATTCGTATCCTTTGGCGTAATCGTAAGTTCCGCCGAATCCTGAACTGAATCTAGCGTAATCGAAGTAACGCTGGCTACTGGTGTGCCCATTGCCTCCGCCCCCGAATCATCCGGCGCAATCGGATGAGCTGCAAGCACAGCAAAAACCATCAAGATCAAACTTGACGATATCCCAAGCCGCCGTATCCACTTCCCATGGATTCGAAAATTATTATTGATGTTTTGTAGATTTTTGTTTAAGCTCAAACGAGCTCTAATATGACCCTTATTCATAAAACCATCATAACACAACCATTTTGCCCACGCAAGTACTTTTTTTACAATTTTTTATGTCCAAACCGGCAAATCATCTGGAAATGGGTCTGTATTATCCTGTAGATCATTTCCAAAGCCAAGGTTATCCTTATAACCTAGTTCTGCCAAAAATCTCGATGGCATCGAATAGCTATAACTCCCATAAGTTCGCCGAGATCTCGCAAAAGTTAAGAAAAGTCTCATCATTGCCCTAGTCATCCCCACATACGCGAGGCGCCTTTCTTCTTCCAAGTCCGCTTCCGTTTCCGCTCCTCTAGCCGATGGAAATAACCCCTCTTCCATCCCCACGATAAACACCACTGGAAACTCTAGCCCCTTGGCCGCATGGAGCGTCATTAGTGTAACTGAATTTTTGCGCGAGGCCTCATCCGAAGAAGACATCAGTGCCGCATCCGCCACAAAATCTTCCAAATTCTCATATTCCGATGCAGTATTTGCTAAAACTTCTAGGTTCTTCATCCGCTCCTCGCTACTTGGCGTACCATCATCAGTAAGTTTCCTAAAGTCAAATTTTTCCACAACTGACTTCACAATTTCACCCGGATTATCATCCGGTTTTACCGACTTTAGAAACTCGTATAATTTGAGAATACTCGCTTTAGCCTTGCCCGAATTTAACACCTCCAAAATCTCCGGTGTTGTCATTGGGCGTGAAGTCTTGAGTGCTGTCGCCGCTTTTAGAATTTTTGCTACCGACACTTCCCCCACTCCCGGCAGGATATTTTTGAGGATTCTCTCAAGTGCCACCATGTCCCGCCCGTTTACTATCAAGTGAAGCACCGCCAGCACATCCTTCACTTCCTTGCGGTCATAAAATCTCACCCCACCCACAATTTTATACGGAATGTTCATGTCGATAAACGCTTTTTCAAAAGCATACGATTGCGCGTTAGTTCTATACAGCACAGCAAAATCCGACAAATCCGGAAACTCATTTTTGAGATTCAAGATTTTAAGCGCTACAAAGTTGGCTTCCATTTTTTCGTCGTTCAAAGCTTCAATCACAATCGGCTCACCCTCGCCCAGCTCCGTATATAATGTTTTGTCCGTACGGGTTTTGTTGTTACTGATAATCTTCTGTGACGCATCTAATATATTACTCGTAGAACGATAATTTTGCTCGAGTTTAATCACCTTCGCCCCCGGAAAGTCCTTTTCAAAATTCAGAATATTCGTAAAATCCGCTCCCCGCCAGGAGTAGATTGACTGCCAATCATCCCCCACCACCGCAATATTCCTTTTTTCGTTCACTAGTAGTTTGATTAGCTGATACTGAATCATATTCGTATCCTGATACTCATCGATGAGAATATGTTCAAACCTTTCCCGCCACTTTTCTCGGACTTCTTTGTTTTTGGAAAATAGCTCCAAAGTCTTTAAAAGCAGATCATCAAAATCCAGTGCCTGATTTTCTTTTTTGGCTTTTTCATATTCTTTAAAAACCTCTGCAATTTTTTGCTGGTTAGGATAATAAGCTCCCATCACATATTCTTCTGGGCCTCGACCTTTATTTTTTTCGGACGAAATTACCGCTTGAATGGATTTTGGCTTCAGATTTTTGTCCGTATTATACCCTAAGTTTTTGAGAATCCGGCGAATCAAAGCCACTTGATCATCTGCGTCATAAATCACAAAATCTTTGGCAAGCCCCGCCGCCTCGTATTCCTGCCTTAAGATCTTCACACAGATACCATGAAAGGTACCCATATACGGCATAAAATTCACTGGTGCATTAAGCAGCTTAGCTAACCGTTCCTTCATTTCATTGGCAGCTTTATTGGTGAAAGTCACCGCCAAAATCCTTGACGGACTTACACCATGCTGAATCAAATTCGCGATTCTGTGTGTCAGCGTCCTGGTCTTACCACTTCCCGCCCCCGCCAAAATTAGAAGCGGACCTTCGAGGCACTCCACCGCCTCTTTCTGCTTTTCGTTTAATCCCTCCAAAATCTCATTCATTCCTACTATTATACCAAACGAAATGCTTTCTGAAAATAAAATAACCCCTTTACGGGGTTGACTTATTAAATGGTGTGAGGTAGAATAGTTTTAAGAGATTATGTTATTTGCTTGCCTTTGGCGAGCAAATAATTTTTATATGGAATAGTCCATATAAAAGATTTATTTCTAAACCCATAAGCTCCCTCCTTTCTCCCCTCCTTATGTTAAAGTGTCAACCCCGTACTATTCACCCTAACATACTCTGTTTAGAAAATCAACCCCCCACCCCCTGTTTATGCTTATTTAACTTTTAACTTACGGTTAGATTCCTGTCAAAGGCGTAATATCCGCACCCAGATGCCGCAGCCTAGCGGCAAAATCTTGATAACCACGATTAATAGAATAAACGTTTCTTAGAATCGAAGTACCCGGAGCAGCGAGCATCCCAATCAAAATCACTACTGCCGGCCTGAGCGCCTGTGGTGCCACAAGCTCTGCCGGACGCCAATTAGTCGGCCCTTCTACATAAAACCGGTGTGCGTCTAAAAGCTCTACTTTTACGTTTAAATTGGCTAGTTCCGTCGTGTAAATCGCTCGGTTTTCAAACACCCAGTCGTGAATCATCGTGCGTCCTTCCGCTACTGCCGCAATCACCGAGAAAAATGGCAAGTTGTCGATATTAAGACCCGGGAAAGGCATCGGGTGAATCTTGTCTACCGGCGCCACCAAGTTAGATTTTTTGATCGTCAAATCTACTAGCCGTGTCCGTCCATTGGCCGACAAATATTCTTCTGATTTCTTGAACCGTGCGTTCATTGATTTAAGTACTTCAAGCTCGATTTCCAAAAATTCAATCGGTGCCCGTCTCAACGTAATTTCCGAATTGGTCGCATACGCTGCCGCAATAAAGCTCATCGCCTCAATCGGATCTTCCGAAAGATTATATTCTACATCCATATCGATTTCCGAGCGACCACGCACGGTAAGTGTGGTCGTACCAATACCAGTAATTTTTACTCCTAGTTTTTCCAGGAAAAAGCACATGTCCTGGACCATGTAGTTTGGCGAAGCCCCCACAATCGTCGTCCGTCCCGGAGAGAGAGCTGCCGCCATCAAAACATTTTCCGTTACCGTATCACCACGTTCCACTAGTACAATATATCGGTCTTCGTATTTATTCAAAGTATGTTGATTTACTTCTACTTCATAAAATCCACTGTTACATTCCGCATCGACTTTTAGGCCAAAAGATTCTAGAGCTTTTAGATGCGGCTCAATTGTCCTCACGCCTAGCGAACATCCACCCGCATAAGGTAGCTCAAATTTTTTGTAACGATGAAGCAAGGGGCCTAGCATCATAATTACCGAACGAGTTTTTCTCGCAGCTTCGATATCCATATTTTCGAGCTTTAATTCGCGTGGTGATATAATTTCAAGATCCCTGTGGCGATTTTGCCAGTGACATTTTACCCCAATTGATTCCAAAACTTCAATAATTCTAAAGACCTCTTCAATTCTCGCTACTTTATGAAGCACCGTTCTGCCAGAGTTTAAAAGCGCCGCCATCAGAAGCCCTACCGCTGCGTTTTTGGAAGTATTGATAGTGATTTCGCCGCTCAGTTCCTTGCCGCCACGAATCCGAAAACTCTGCGAAACCGAGTCATTTATAGAGAGAATTTGATTACCCAAAGCTTCTGATAATTTTTTTACCATTTCAAGCGAAATATTTTGCCCACCTTTCTCAATCCGGTGAATCGCCGACTGGGAAGTGCCAGCAGCCTCTGCCAGCTCTTCTTGCGTCCAGCCTTTATCCGTCCGCATTTGTTCAATTGTTTCACCAATTACTTCTTGGTAGGTCTTCGCTTTTTTCATCCCATAATTATATCACCAGACGAATATTTTGTAAATATGATATAATTATTTCTATGAAGACAATCAAAGATTTGGATATTAAAGACAAAAACATATTAGTCCGTGTAGATTACAATGTGCCGCTGAAAGACGGCGCAGTGGTAAGTGATTTAAGAATCCGCGCATCCCTTCCAACCATTAATTATTTACTAAAAAACGGTGCAAAAAAAATCATTCTAATTTCTCATCTTGGCCGTCCTGAAGGAAAGGAAAATACCGAATTTTCTCTCGCTCCCATTTCGAAAACTCTTCAAAAATTATTACCCGACCAAAAAATTGATTTTAAACCCTTGCCAAAAAGTGACGAAAAAATCGAGTCAAATGCCAAAATTTTGCTCCTCGAAAATCTTAGATTTGATCCCGGTGAAGAAGCCAATTCCAAAGATTTCATCAAAAATATTATCAATTCTGTCGATGCTGACATCTTTGTTCAAGACGGCTTCGCCGTCGTTCATCGCGCTCATGCTTCTACCGATGCTATCAAAAATTTTTTGCCAGTCTATGCTGGACTTTTGCTCGAAAAAGAAGTTACCAATTTATCAAAAGTTCTTGAAGAGCCTAAGCATCCTGTAGTACTTTTAATCGGTGGCTCCAAAGTCGAAGACAAACAACCTCTCATTGATAAATTTTTGAAATTAGCCGACCACATCCTAGTTGGTGGCAAAATCGCCGCCGATGGCTACGAATCTTCCGATTCAAAAATTATTGTCGCAAAGGATTTCGACGAAGATTCCGAAGGAAATAGACTAGACATTGGCCCAGTTTCTACTGCTGAATTTGCCAAAATTCTAAACGGTGCGAAAACCATCATTTGGAACGGCGTGATGGGCAAAGTCGAAGATCCCGCCTTCACCACCGCCTCTACTATTTTGGCCGACACTATCGGAAAAAACGTTAGTGCCACCACTATCATCTGCGGCGGCGACACCACCGGCTTCGTCGAAAACTACCTCGAAACCCACCCGGACTTGAAATATACTCTCATCTCCACCGGCGGCGGCGCCAGTCTAGAACTCCTACTAGGAAAAGATTTGCCAGGTTTGCCAGAAACAAAATAACTCTTTTTAAGAGCATAAATGAGATTTAGACCAGATAAAAATAATTCAAAAATAGTATTTCTGCGAAATATATAAAATTCCCCATATATTTTTTACAACTTTACGATTTTTGAGCTCTGAACTTGTTACAGAGTCAAAAATCAGCCTAATGTTGTAAAAAATATCTTGGCGGAATTTTATCATTGAGCAAAATACTGTTTTGAATTATTTTAAGACTAGATATGTCTGATTTTAATAGTATCCGTTCCAAACTTGTTTTTGTCACCTGATACTATTACGGTGAGCAGATCTTTTTTCCCTTCTTTGGTTTGCAAATACCCCGATTCCTTTAGTTCAAGCGCTAACTCCCGTCCAAAATTCTCATCATATTTTCTCACAAATGCCGAATTAGCATAGGTTAGTGCCAACTGATTCGCTACCCGCGGGTTTGGCGTTACCGAAATAATCGGCACATTTGGCCTCTGTGCCGCCATCGTCAGAGCCGTAGTCCCCGAAGCCGTTTGGCACACAATCACGTCTGCCTCTAGTCTTTCCGCAAGTCTCGCCACCGTGGAAGAAATTGCATCATAAAGCGCTTTTTCCCCTTCTGGCTGCCTTGCCATCGTCGCAATCTTGGTGTGATTTTGGGTATATAAAATCACTTTTTTCATCTCCGCCACCGCTTCCACTGGGTATTTACCATTAGCTGTTTCATCCGACAGCATCACCGCATCCACACCTTGTACTACCGCCGTCGCAACATCCGAAACTTCCGCCCTCGTTGGTTCTGGGCTTTCCACCATCGAACCCATCATCTGCGTCGCTACAATACAAAGCTTAGAATGTGCTCGGCAAAGCGCTATAAGTTTCCTTTGAATTATCGGCACCACTTCGTTCCCTGCTTCCACTGCCATGTCTCCTCTAGCCACCATAATTCCATCTGCCGCTTCTACAATTTCCTCCAAATTTTTATCCGAAGAAATTGCTTTTTTGGTTTCGATTTTCGCAATCACCTTAGCTGTAGACCCCAGCGACAAAAGAATCTGTTTCAACTTCTCGATATCGCTCGCCGTTTGCACAAAAGATAGCGCCACGTAGTCTAAATCCTGATGCGCACCATATTCAATATCCTCCATGTCTTTCGCCGTGATAATATCCCCACCAAAATCCGTTTCCGGCAAATTCAGACCTTTCTTACTCATTACAAACCCATCGTTCAAAATCTTCACCTTAATCGCCGTATCCGACACTTTTTCGATAATCTCCGTCTTCACCTTACCATCAAACATCGAAAGTGGTTCACCCACCTTTACTTTGAGTGCCAAATTGTATTGTACTGGCAGTGTCATCCCGCCGTCATGTTTAAAATCTTCCGCCGCTTCTAGAATTACTTCATCCCCAGCTTTTAAGTCCAAATGGTTATCCAAAATTTCACCCAGTCTAATCTTCGGACCCTGAAGATCTTGCAAAATCGCGACGCTCCGGCCCTTTTTCTCCGCCGCCGTCCGTATCCATTTAATTTGCTCATCCCGCTCTTCATTGGTCCCATGTGAACAATTTAACCGACATCCATTCACCCCGGCCATAATAATTTCTTCAATTTTTTCCTGTCCAAATACCGACGGACCAATCGTTGCCAAAATTTTTGTTCTCTTAAAAAGTCTACTCATATATATAATATATTACCATATTTATACTTTTTATGGTAATATTATATATAGAATGGCATACAGTGAGATCAAAAACCCTCGCGAGCGTTTTAGGGAGTATACTTCAGACGATGAGCTTTTTGATGACCTCACTTATACCTTCCCTAGAAAATCTTCCAGCGAAAAAGTCGGTGAAACTTTAGCCGTTATTTTTCCTACCGAGCTCGATTATCACCGCGCTGCCAAAACTTCCGTTCTTACCATCATTGCTACTATTATGCTAATTGTTATCGGCTTTAGTATCTTTTGCCTCGTCGTCACCCCCGAAACTTTAGTCAAAGACGAAATCGCTTCCATCACTTCCGATTATTACGAAAACTATTTCTACAACAAAGTCTTAGATACTAATTCTTTGAGTACCGACAACGCCGATTTTGATGCTTCCGCTATGGAAAAAATCTTAAAAAACTATACTAACCGCGGCTTCGCTAGTGTCAGCCTCAGACAGTTACTTCTATCTGACGATCAAAAGCACATCGCTTCTTCTGAATACCTCGAAAAATACTGTAATCTTGACCGCAGCAACATCAAAATCTACCCCGAAGCCCCCTTTAGTCGTCAAGATTATCATGTAGAATACAGCTACTCTTGTAAATTTTAGAAATTCTTGTTATAATAATAGTAGTACTTTTTGGCCTCATAGTATAATGGTTAGTACAACGGGTTTTCATCCCGTCAATGTGGGTTCAATTCCCGCTGAGGTCACCAATACATAAGTAAAAACCCAAGAGCATCGCGCTCTTGCTTTTTTATCTAATCTGTGTTATAATAAAAAGAGTACTTTAATAATTTGGTGTGTTTATTGTTACTGTCATCGAAGTTTTCGAAAGGAGTAGGAATATGAAAAAGTTGGTTAGTTTGTTTTTGTCTGCCATTATCTTAGCCACCATGTTCGGTATTCCGGTATATGCCTATACTTTTCCTGCCGATAGCAAAAATTGGTCCGACAAGGACTGGAAAAAGTGGAATGAATATTGGGAAAAATATTGGGAAAAACATGACGACGATTGGGTTGAGCTCTATTACGACAACGAACATCGCATTGTTTGGGACGAAGAAAAATGGCGCAAACATGAGGAAGAATGGAGAAAAGAGAAGGAAAAGAAGCGTAAAAAAGCCGAGAAGGAATGGAAAGAATATGAAGAAAAAATGCGGAAATATGAAGAAGATATGCAAAGATATAATGAGGACATGCGCAGATATTATGGAAATAGTACCACTCCTAATTATGGTTACAATAATTACAGTGGTTACAATTTTTACGGTGGTGTCATCAATGCTTATGACGCAGCTACAGAAAACCAAGCGGTAATCTTGGCTAAAATTATTTATCTTTACGGGCACGGGGTTTCATCCGTAACTAGCCAAGCTTGTGTCGGTTGGACCGTTATGAATAGTATCGATGCCAGCGGTGGTGGAGTAGATATTGGGACAATCGCGCCTAATTTCCATTATGATGCTAGCCTTCCTACCACCGATGATTTTGGCAGAGATTTATTGCCACTCGCAAGAGACATCATCTTGCGTTGGAAAGCTGGCCGTGCCGGCATAGCCAATAACGGCAGAGTCCTGCCATCAGGTTATCTTTATGCTACTTCTACCGGTTCAGCCGTAACTTTTACTACCGCACCAAACGGCGGAAGTATTTGGAACTATAGCTACACCACTCCCTATGGGAGCTAACACACCAAATTCACCCCCACCCCCTAGATTATTCTAGGGGGTAATCAATTTCAAAAACTCCGCTTCAGCAAGACGCGGAATTTTTAGTTTATCCGCCTTATCCGTTTTTGACTTGCCCGGCTTTTCACCTACAATTAGAGCCGTGGTATTTTTTGTAACTGTTGATGTCACCGTCGCACCAAGTTCCCTGAGCTTATCCTCCGCCTCTTCTCGTCCCATTGAGACCAAAGTCCCCGTTACAATATATGATTTTCCGTTGAGTGGAAGATCCGCATTCAAATCATCCTCCGGCCAAACGCCAAGGCTTTTCAGTTCCTCCAACATTTTTAGATTATCTTCATCAGAAAACCACGCCAAAATCGACTCCGCCACTACTTCCCCCACATCCGGAATTTCTAATAAGTCCACCGCTGTTGCGTTAATTAAATTATCTAGACTACCAAACTTACGAGAAAGGCTAACCGCCGTCTGCGCACCTACGTGACGAATCCCAAGTGCCGTAATAAATTTAGCTAATTTTGGATGTTTAGAATCCTGAATCGCCTCGACCAAATTCTTCGCCGACAAATCTCCAAATCTTTCTAGATTCGCCACTTGTCTAATATCCAGTTTATAAAGATCCGCAATCGATTTAACAAGTCCTGAGTCAACTAAAGCTATCACATTTTTTTCGCCCAAACCCTCAATATTTAAGGCCGGCTTCGAAGCATAATATTCTATCGCTCGTTTGAGAATCAAATCTGAAGTCTCCCCTTTTACCCGATACACCGCTTCCCCCTCCGGTCTTTCAAACTCTAGCTCCGGATACTGTTTTTTTAGAGCCTTCTCAAAATTAAACTTCTCCGTTCCTTCTGGTCTAAGCGAAGTCAAAACTTCCTTTACCTGCGGGATAATATCACCTGCTTTATAAATAATTACCGTATCTCCCACTCTTACGTCTAGTCTCGCAATTTCATCTGCATTATGAAGCGAAGCATGTCTCACTGTAGTTCCAGCAAGATCAACCGGCTCAAACAAAGCTACCGGCGTCGCCGCACCTGTTCGTCCAATCGAAATTACGATGTCTTTAATCACCGTCGTCGCTTCTTCGGCTGGGAATTTATAAGCCACTGCTCCTCTAGGAGTCTTTCCTACAATTCCAAGTTCATCATAAATTTTGCGGTCATTAATTTTTATCACCATTCCATCCGTCCCCCACTTTAAACCCTTCCGGTATTCATCCAAATTCTTAATATATTCAAACATCTTTTGAACATCTTCAGCCTTCCATACTCTATCTTCATTTGAAGTCTGAAATCCTAATTTTCGAAGCATCTCATAAGCTTCTTTGTGGGTTGGCAAAT
This sequence comes from uncultured Candidatus Saccharibacteria bacterium, assembly GCA_964522475.1. Taxonomy (GTDB): domain Bacteria; phylum Patescibacteriota; class Saccharimonadia; order Saccharimonadales; family Saccharimonadaceae; genus Nanosyncoccus. Next base: position 11,102 of record CAZFVK010000025.1, read on the forward strand.
TTGGCTTCACGAGATCATACGCAATAAACTTGAGTGGCCTACTCGCGGCTACTTTTGGATCTAACTGCCTAATAGAACCCGCGGCCAAATTCCTCGGATTCGCAAACTCACCTCTTAGCCTCTCAAAATCTTCCTTAAATATAATAATCTCCCCCCGAACCTCAATTTCTGAAGGTAAATCATGTTGATTCGAGGGATTACGGAGCGCGGCAGCGCGAGTATAAGCGCCGTCCGCCCGTGGCGACGGGCCGGACGGACGCGGCCCGAGAATTGACTGATTTACCTTCAGGGGTATGTTTTGGATAGTTTTTACATTTAATGTCACATCTTCACCAACCAGTCCATCTCCACGTGTAACGGCTTGATAAAATACCCCGTTTTTATATTTAAGCGAACATGCTAGTCCATCCATTTTGATATCAGTGAAAAACTCAGAAATCTCCCCACTCGGAATCAATTTTTCATTTCGATGAATCCACTCCATCACTTCTGCCGTCGAAAAAACGTCGGCAAGTGAAATCATCCTTTTTTCATGTGTCACCTTTTCAAATTTATCAAGTGCTCGTCCCGCTACTCGCTGCGTTGGCGAATCCGGTGTAATCAGTTCTGGATACTCCGCTTCTAGCTCAGTCAGTTCATGCTTAAGAGAATCTGCCGCCGCCTCACTCATAATCGACTCATCTAGCACATGATAATGATACCGATAATCATCAATTAGCTCTCTAAGTTTAAGAATTCTTTTTTCCGCCTCGTTTTTTTCCATTTTTCTCCTTTTTTGTATCGAATTTCAACATCCATCTATAATACAAGTACAAGTATGTGGCGATATAAATAACCGAAAAACATCCCACAATTGTCAAAACCACCGACGTCACCGGACTCTCCCCCACAAACACCGCCATCGGCCAAATCGTAAGCGCCCAAATCACAAAAAGTACGATAAAAAGCGCGATAATTCTTAAAACAAATCTAATCCTTCGCCCCATCATCAATTCATTAGCAGTTTTTATCGCTTCAAATGGATAAAGCCCTGGCGCACTTACCGCTACAAGCGCCATCAAAGTCCCCGACCATAAATAGCTAGTGAGAAGTATCATTAGCCCCGCAAACACCAAAAACAAAAACGCATAAAACGGTGTTTCTAGAAACTGTGTTTCTATCGCCGACGAATATGCTATGATAAGAAGCATAATCGGAATTGCCTGGATTACTACTAGCGTCAGCACCACAAAAGAAGATAAAAACGGCGTCATCGCATTGTAAAGAGTATCCCTAAGTCCTATTTTGTTTCCGGCCATTTTATGCCGAATCACAAAAATCGTCGCAAGCCACACTGTGAGGATTATTATTGTCACCACAGTTCCCACTGCCACATCTTTCATCGAGCTAAAATTCAAAAAACCTAGTATCAAAACCGTCACCACAGTCATAATCACAAGTAGCGGCAAAAAAATCTTCCAATTTGCTATTATCATTTTGAAAGACTGAAAAATATGTTGCCCCATACCTGGCACTTCTAATTCTCTCACATAGTCTTCTCGATAAGAGCGCTTAAAACTAGAATGTTTTTTTGCCATGCTCTAGCCTTTCAATCCTTTTTTCGAGTGGTGGATGGGTGCTAAACATGCTATCAAGAAATCCTTTTCTAAGCGGATTATTTATATACATCGACGCCGACGCGGTATTTTGATTTTTCATAGGCCGACTATGCGATTGTAATTTCTTCAGCGCGTCAATCATCCCTTCTGGATAACGCGTAATATTCACCGCCGAAGCATCCGCCAAATATTCTCGCTCACGCGATACCGCCATCTGGGCTACCGCCGCCGCAATCGGTGCAAAAATCGCCGCAAGTACTATCAAAATATACGCTACCGGACTTCCTTCATCATTTCTTTTGCGATTTCCATAAAACATCATCCGCATCGCAATATCAGAAATTAATCCAATCACACATACCAGCCCAAACACAATCATCGAAACTCTAATATCGTAATTTTTTACATGCGACATTTCGTGCGCCATCACCGCCGTCAGTTCTTTGTCGTTCATAATATCAAGTAGCCCTGTCGTAGCTGCTACTACCGCATGCTGTGGATCCCGCCCCGTTGCAAAAGCATTTGGCGCCGGATCATCAATAATGTAAACTTTTGGCATCGGAAGTCCCGTTGTAATAGATAAGTTTTCTACTATATTATATAGTCTTGGATTATCTTTTTTAGTAATCTCTCTCGCCCCCGCCATTGCCGTCGCAATCGATCCCGCCGCAAAATATTGAATCACCGCATAAATAGTCGCCGCAATAGACACCCAAAGAAGCACCCACCAATCATTTAGAAAATATGCTACTGCCGCTGCAATCGCAATAATGATAGCCACAAAAACTATCATTATTACAACCGTTCGTCTTTTGTTTTGCGCAATTTGCTTGTACATATTTAGAATTTAACTTCTGGCGCTTTGTCAATCTTCGCCTTCTCAGACTCAGAAACTTCAAAATAATCACGCTTCTTGAAATGGCCGAACATATTATTAATAATGTTGGTCGGGAAAGTCTTAATCTTCGCATTGAGTTCTTTACAACCAGAATTATAAAATCTACGTGCCGCTTGAATTTTGTCTTCTACGTCCTGAAGTTGACCTTGAAGAGTTTGAAAATTAGTATTAGCCTTAAGCTCTGGATAAGCCTCAGCTATCGCAAAAATTTTACCAAGTGCTGCCTGCATCTCGTTTTCGGCTTCGGCTGCCGCTTTTACAGTTTTAGCACCCATCGCTGCGCTTCGGGCTGCTGTCACCATTTCAAAAGTTTCTTTTTCGTGCTTGGCATAACCCTTTACGGTCTCCACTACATTCGGAATCAAATCCGCCCGATATTTTAGTTGTACGGTGATGTCACTCCAAGCTTCTTCTACCCGCTCGTTAGTGCGCACCAAACCATTATAAGTCCCCGCAATGATCATAATGATGAGAAGAATCACCACTACCACCACTATTGCTATTATTGCCCCTGTACTCATTTTGTATTTCCACTCCTTATTTATATATGTCTATTATATCAAATTTTCCTATTTTAGTAAAATTATGATAAAATAAAAAAGACATGGTGCTTTGGCGGAGTGGTTACGCAGCGGTCTGCAAAACCGCGTACACCGGT
>CAZFVK010000026.1:0-14100 GCA_964522475.1 uncultured Candidatus Saccharibacteria bacterium
AAAGATGAAATTCAAGAAAGCTTAATTATCTTGATTAAAGAACTCGGTTGCTTTTAGTAGCCGAGTTCTTTGTTCTAAGTTTATGGTATAATATATATATGCGGAGAAAGTCCGATTATGTTTTGCGTTTGGCACTCCTGATTGGAGATGCGCTGATGTTGGTTTTGTCGTTTGCGCTAGCGTATTTTATACGGGTGCATGTAGATCCGAGACCGTATATGTTTGAATCGCAACTTTTTGAATTTACATTGGAAATTGTGTGGTTGGTGCCGATTATGCTGATAATTTTGGCGACCTTGGGGCTTTATAAAAAGTCAGTGTTTTTGAATAAGTCGCGGCTGCCGGAGGTGGGGAGAGTGTTCATTGCGGCAGTGATGAGTGTGGCAGCTCTGATTGTGTATGATTATTTTGTGAATAGAAATCTATTCCCGGTGAGAGTGATTGCGCTACTTGCGGTGGTGATTTCTTTTGCACTATTGATGCTGGAGAGAATTTTGATAATTTTTGTGGCAAGGCAGATTTTTAAGAAAGATTATGGAGTGAAGAGAGTGCTGATAATTGGAAATAGTAAGAATACAGAGTATTTGGCGGATTTTATTACGGCGGCACCGGAGTATGGATATAGATTAGCAGGGGTAATAGCAAATCATAAATATATACCGTCTGATCTTAAAACACATCAATTTTCTTCTCTAAAAGAGGCTTTGAAGCGAGTAAAGGTGGATGTGATTTTTCAGACGGATGAACGGGCGACGGAATATGTATATAAGCAGGCGGTGCAGAGGCATCTCTTATATTATTTTGTGCCGAGTGAAACGGCTTTGTCCTCACATTTTGGGGAACTAGAACTCGTGGGAAACACGCCGGCGGTGCTCGTGAAGCTCACGCCGCTATCTGGAGGTTGGGCAGTGGTAAAGCGGGCGTTTGATATTTTGTTTTCTATAGTAGCTTTGGTAATTGCGGCAATTCCGATGCTGATTGTATTCATAATTTTGAAGGTTTTGAATCTGGGGGCGCCGGCGATTTATAAGTCGGAGAGGCTCACGAGATATAATCGGAAATTTAAGTGTTATAAATTCCGCTCCCTTAAACCAGAGTGGAGTGGGATGACGCCAGAAGAAGCGTTTATTAAGATGGGGAAGCCGGAGTTAATCAAAAAATATCGTAAAAATGGAGATTTTTTGAAGGACGATCCGAGGATTGGTGGTTTTGGGAAGTTTATTCGGAGGACTTCTCTTGATGAGTTGCCGCAACTATTTAATATATTGAAAGGGGATATTTCTTTGATCGGACCTCGCGCATTGATTCCTGGGGAGCTGAAATATTACGGGGATAGGTCTCTTATATTGTCAGTGAAGTCGGGACTGACGGGATTTGCGCAGGTGTCTGGGAGGCGGGATATTTCGTTTGAAGAACGGCGGGCACTCGATATTTATTATGTGATGAATTGGTCGCTTCTTCTTGATACGCAGATTTTTTTCCGTACTATTGCAGCCGTTTTTAGAGGCGAGGGAGCGAAGTGAAAGTTGCGATTGTTTGTGATTGGCTGACAAACGTTGGGGGTGCGGAGAAAGTGCTTCTTGAAATCCATCGGTTGTACCGACAAGCGCCGATTTTTACTTCTAAATATTCTAGGCGAGGGATTAATTGGTTTGACGATGCCGAAGTGAGAACGGGGTGGCTGCAGATTTTTCCGGTGTTTATGCGGAGGTTCCTTGGGCCGTTAAGGCAAAGGTGGTTTTCTAAACTAGATTTAACTGAATATGATTTGGTGATTTCGGTAACGGGGGCGGAGGCGAAGGCGGTGCGGTGTTTGAAGCCGGGGGCAAAGCATATTTCTTATTGTCATGTGCCGACACAATATTATTGGCAAATGTATGATGAATATGTGGAGAATCCAGGGTTTGGGCTTTTAAATCCTTTGGTTCGATTCTTTTTTAAACGTTTGGTGAAGCCGATGCGGGAGAAAGATTTTGAGGCGGCGCAGAGGGTGGATGAGTTTGTGACTATTTCTAACTATGCGAAGGATTTGATTGCTAAATACTATAAACGAGAGGCAACAGTAATACATCCGCCAGTAGAAGTGAAAAGTTTTCAGCGCAGCACCCACGCTGAAAACTTTTCGGATTACTATATTACTACATCTAGGCAGGTGAATTGGAAACGGTTGGATCTTGCTGTGAAGGCGTGTGTGAGGCTTCACAGGGAATTACTGGTGGTGGGGGAAGGGCCGGAACACGGTCGGTTGGTAAAAATGGCAGGAAATTCAGAATTTGTCAAATTTTTGCCATTACAAAATAGGGAAGAGCTGGCTGGGTTACTTGCGGGGGCGAAGGGGTATATCTTCCCTTCTATGGAGCCGTTTGGAATTGCGCCGGTGGAGGCGCTCGCTTCTGGGACGCCGGTGATTGCTTTTGGTGAAGGTGGGGCGCTGGATTATATTACGGATGGTAAGAATGGGGTTTTGTTTGAAAAGCAGACAGTTACTGCGTTGGTGGAGGCTGTGGAAAAGTTTGAAAAAATGAAATTTAATCCTGAGAAAGTATCAGAAAGTGCGAGGGAATTTAGTGTGGAGAGGTTTGATAAGGAGATGAGGGAGTTTGTGGATGAAAAAGTTGTATAGATATTTATTGTATATAATGCCTCTCACGCTTTGTTTTTCTTATTTCCCGGTGATTTCTTTGGGTGGTAATGAGACGATGAATTTTGAACTTTCCCTGCCACTTTTGTGGTTGGTGGTGTTTGACGTTTTGTCTTTTGTGATGATTGTACGGAAGTATCGGAAGGAACTTTTTACAAAAGTATTTGGAAGCATCTCGTGGTGGCTTTTCCCTATTTTTGTAACGCTTTCGGTGATATGGTCACTTAATGTTCTTAGAGGATTTTTGACGGTTGGGGTGATGTGGCTGTTGTTCTTTGCAGTGATTGCTTTTTGGGAGCTACGCGAAAATTTGGATGAGAAATTTTGGCGGAATTTTTGGAAATGGTTTTTTGGTTCGGCGCTTTTTGTATGTGTATGGTGTGTAGTGCAATGCGTGCTAGATGTTGCTGGGGTATCTCAGGATGTTTCCCTTCTTTGTGATGGGTGCGTGTATCAGATGTTTGGGTTCCCGCATCCGAATGGGTTTGCGATAGAGCCGCAGTTTATGGGGAATTTGCTACTTGCACCAATTATTGTTTCTTTTTACTTCTATATTAATGGTAAAGGTAAAAAATATTTAGGATTGTTTTTGGTGTTTACTACTGCTTTGTTTTTGACATTTTCTAGGGGGGCGATTTATGCGTGTGTGGTGGGGATGGTGTTTTTGTGGTGCTTTTCTTATTTCAAAGCGAAAAAAGCTGAGCGAAAAAAGGTTTGCTTCTCTATTTTGAAAAGTTTAGGGGTGTTTGTGGTGGCGTTTCTTTTTACTTTGAATTTGCAGGGGATTTTGGCGATGGTTTCGCCGACGTCGGACGGGTATTTTGATGGAGTGAGCAAGGTGGTGAATCATTTATCATTGGGGGTGATTGATTTTAGGGGTGGGGAAAAGGGGAAAGATGTTTCTTCTGGGGGTACTTTGGAGGGAGATGGTGAGCCTGTGAAAAACTCAGGGGAGGGTGAGGGAAAAACTGATGGAAAAACTGAGCCGGTGTTTGGCGGATATGTGGCGGAATCTACAGATACGAGGGTGAGGCTGTCTGCTGCTGCTCTTGACATTTGGAAAAAAGATTTTAAAACTGTGATGATTGGAGTAGGAATTGGGGGCGCTGGGCAGGCTTTATATGATAATGGCCTCTCCCCTGCGCCGAAAGAGATTGTACAAAATGAATATATGTCGCTGCTTCTGGAGACGGGGATAATTGGTGTTTCCCTGTTTGTTTTGATTTTGGTTTTTGCTGTTAAGGTGGTGTTGAAAAATCGGGAGGTTTCGGGAATGATTCTGGCGCTTTTGGTGGCATACGGCGTTTCTTTGCTCTTCTTCTCTGGGCTGCCGAATGCGTTACATATTGTGCTACTTCCGGGGCTGTTTATGGTATTGAATTCAAATAACCATTTTCTTCAATAGACGGCAAGAGGATTTAAATAACATATTTTCCTCAATAGATGAAATCTCGCCAAGATAATTTTTACAACGCTAGGCTGGTTTTTGGCTCTGTAACAAGTTCAGAGTCCAAAAACCGTAGCGTTGTGAAAATTATATGGGAGATTTCATATTATTTCGGATAAATAGTTATTTAAATCCTATGACTACTTGCCGTCAGTCCTTACTGCTACACTCGGCGTCATATCCTGCATGTAGGTTAAGTCTGATACATCCTTTTCCTCACTAACGCAGCGGATGTAGAGGCCACTAACACGTCCGCCACTATCAATAGTATATAGGTTACCATTCCGGTAAACCAGGCGGTCTCGTCCCGCATTATTATACGCCGTACTAACCCACCAAACCCCGGCCGTAGTTTCATCATATACTGTACCCTTAAAGTAAGCTCCACCATAGACTGGAGAAAAGATTGGCACGTAGGTGCTGCTACCTGGTGATGCTCCGCCAAAAGCGTCTGCTTGTTTTCTAGTTGGCAAAGCCCAACCCTTTGGGCAAATGCTTTCTGTAGCTATAATAGTATTGTTTGTACCAGTTATAGTTCCAACACTAGCAGCTGCATAGTTATACCAGACTGTATCACCGTCGCTACCAGCATTAGAACCACTATGGATACAGGAATTTACATACCCTGCTCCACTACCAGTCCCACTAGTAGAATCATAAGTCCCATAGCACTCACCCCCACTGGTGCCTTGGGTAACCCCCTCTACGACCTCGTCTACAGCTACAGCAACTCAATCCATCTGCCCAAAAGGCTGGACTTTGCCAAGTGAAGACCAATCTCGTAGTATAGGCAATGATACTGAAACCTATATTTCTGATTTTTCCCCAGTTTTGGGCGGAAATTACATCCATGGTGCGCCGTACAGTAATGCGAACGGGTACTGGTGGGGCAGTACTGTGTATAATAGTGCGAGGCAGTACTACCTGTATTACGATGGTAGTAGACTATATACCCGCAACTACCTCCGCTACGCTGGGCTCTACGTGCGGTGTGTTCAGGCCTCCTAGTATGGCCTCTACATCCGCTAAAGTATCAAGCTCTTAATACATTCACTATGACACAGAGTTCTTGAAGGATGGTGGGGATTTTTGGACTGAATCTGTTCTGGCACTATTGACACGTGAGTGCTAGTTTGCTATAATAAGAGATAGATTAGCACTCGTATGATGTGAGTGCTAAAATAAGAAAAGGAGTAATACATGAGTAAAATAATTGGAATTGACCTTGGTACAACCAACTCGGCTTTTGCCTATATGGTGGCAGGTAAGCCAGAGGTAATCACCAATTCGGAAGGTGACAGAACTACCCCTTCGGTGGTAGCGGTGACCAAGAAAGGTGAACGTTTGGTGGGTAAAGTAGCGCAAAGGCAGCGCGTGACCAACCCAAAAAATACCATTTATGGGATTAAGAGGCTGATTGGTCGTAAGTTTACCGATAAAGAAGTACAAAAAGATATTGAAATTTGCCCTTATAAGATCGTAAAAAAGGGTTCTGGTGTGGCCGTAGAAATGGATGGCAAAGAATATACACCAGAAGAAATCTCAGCGATGATTCTTTCGAAAATCAAGGCTGATGCAGAGGCATTCCTTGGCGAAAAGGTAACCGAAGCAATCATTACTGTGCCAGCCTACTTTGATGATTCTCAGAGACAAGCAACTAAGGATGCAGGTAAAATTGCTGGGCTTGAGGTAAAAAGAATTATCAACGAGCCAACGGCTGCTGCGCTCGCTTATGGTCTGGAATCTAAGAAAGATGAAAAGATTGTAGTGTTTGACCTTGGTGGTGGTACGTTTGATGTTTCTATTCTTGAACTGGGTGATGGTGTGTTTGAGGTGATGTCTACTAATGGTGATACGCACCTTGGTGGTGAAGATTTTGATAATATACTCGTAGAATATCTAGTAGATGAGTTTAAAAAAGAATCGGGAATCGACGTAAGAAAAGATGCTGCGGCGATGCAGCGGATTAAGGATGAGGCGGAGAAGGCTAAGAAGGAATTGTCGAGTTCTACTTCTACCGATATTAATCTTCCGTTCCTTTCTGCAGATTCGGAAGGGCCAAAGCATTTTGAGTATACTTTGACTCGGGCTAAACTTGAGGAACTCGTAAAGCCGCTACTTGATAGATTGGCTGAGCCGGTAGAGAAGGCTCTCAAGGATGCTAAACTCAAGACTTCTGATATTAACGAAATCGTGATGGTAGGTGGTATGACCAGAATGCCAGCGGTAGTTGAGAAGGTGAAATCGATCTTTGGCAAAGACCCGATGCAGGGTGTGAACCCAGATGAGGTAGTGGCAGTAGGTGCGGCGATTCAAGGTGGGGTGCTGCAAGGCGATGTGAAAGATGTATTGCTTCTAGATGTTACTCCCCTCACGCTTGGTATTGAGACCATGGGCGGGGTGCGTACTCCCCTCATTGATCGGAATACTACGATTCCAACGAGCAAGTCAGAAGTATTTTCAACCGCTTCTGATAATCAGCCACAGGTAGAAATCCACGTGCTTCAGGGTGAACGTGAGTTTGCAGCGGACAATAAATCTCTTGGTAGATTTATCCTTGATGGAATTGCGCCGGCTCCTCGTGGGGTGCCGCAGATTGAAGTAACCTTTAATTTGGATGCTAATGGTATTCTTAATGTGACCGCAAAAGATAAGGGAACTGGTAAAGAGCAATCTATCACTATTCAAAACTCTGGTAATATGAGCAAGGAAGATATTGAGAAGGCACAAAAGGAAGCAGAGCTTCATGCTGAAGAAGATAAGAAGAGGAAAGATACGATTGATGTAAAGAACCGCCTTGAAAATGCGATTTATCAGGCAGAAAAGATGCCGGATGAATACAAAGACAAGATTTCGGATGAAGATAAAGAGACGATTAAGTCTGCAGTGGAGGAAGCTAAGAAAGTCTTGAACGACGCGGATGCGGATAAGGATAAACTCGAAGCTGCGGCTAAAGAGCTCTCTGACAAGATTATGCCGATTGGGGCGAAGATGTATCAGCAGGCATCTTCTGAAAATGCCGGTGCTGATGGCGGTGAATCATCTGACAAGAAGTCTGATGACGAACCGGTTGAAGGCGAAGTTGTAAAGTAAACTTTTCTTTAGGAAAGAAAAGTTTAGCAAAAGAAACCAGTATGAAAAAGAAGGCAGGCACATGTCCTGGCCTTCTTTTTTGATTATTATTTTAATTAAGGTGTCAGCGGTGGAAGGTTAAGACTTTGCTGGGTGCGAGTTTGGCTTTGCTGACGCAAAGCCAATTCGCCGGGCGTCGCCTCAAAAAATCCAGAATTAATTCTGGATTTTTGTTCGGCTCCTACGGCGAGCGAACTAAAGTTCGCCTCGCACCGCGAAATTATCAATAAATTAAAAAAATCCATAAAGGATTTTTTAATTTATTGGTGACCCGGGTGCGAGTCGAACGCACAACCTTTTCCTTAGGACGGAACTGCTCTATCCATTGAGCTACCGGGCCACATATGCTACAATGGTATTATTATATCATGAAATCATCATCTAAAAAAGAGAAAAAGACTGAGCAACAGAAGGTAGACGAGAGGCGCGAGGAGGTATTAGCTACTGGGCGTAAGTTTAAGTATCCTCTCCAGTGGACGAAGCACCGGATTGTGATTTCTACGATTCTTATTGCGGTGGTAGTGATTGCAGTGATGATCACTGGGGGATGGTTGGCTCTATATCGATTTAATATGACGGATGATATGCTGTTTAGGATTACAAAGGTTTTGCCGGTGTCGGTAGCAACGGTGGACGGTGAGGCGGTGAGATTTTCGGATTATTTGATGTTTTATCGGAGTAGTATAACTTCGATTGAGCGGCAATCGGGGCAGGTGGATAATGAAGCTTCGATTGATGATCTTCGTCTCCAGTATAAGCGGGCAGCTCTGACAGAAGCGGAAGAATATACTTATGCTCTCAAATTGGCGCGAGAAAATGATATAACTGTGTCTGACGAAGAGGTACATGCGGAGTTTGTGAGGCATCTGAATATCGGGGGGATTGAGCGGAGTGAGGAAAGTTTTGTAAAAATTATTGAGGATAATTTTGGGCTAAACAAGAGTGAATATGAGCGGATGCTGTATTTAACACTTGTGAAGGCGAAGGTGGAAGAAAAGATTGATACTAAGGCTAATCAGACGGCTGATAAAGTAGAATCGATGCTGAAGGAAAATGGGGGGAATTATCAGGCGGTGGCGGAAGCTCTGGGTGAGAGTGTGATTTATGAGGAAACTGGTGGGTACGTGTCTTCGCAAAATATTGATGGGGGACGGGCGACCGAGGCAATTAAGCTGGAACCGGGACAGGAGTCGGGGAAGTTTGTCTCTACTAATGGAGATGGGTATTATTTTGTAAAACTAATTGCCAAGACAGATACGGAAGTGAATTTTGTGTCGATAAAGGTGCCGTTTACGGAGTTTAAGGAGAAGTTTGAGGCACTAGAGAAGGATGGGAAGATAAGTGAGTTTATTACGCTGGAGGAAAATAACGGGGAACAAAATTAAGATATTAAAATAGAGCCGCTAGGACTCATTTTAATATGGTGCGGGTATGGAGAGTCGGACTCCAATCTCATCCTTGGGAAGGATACATAATAGCCGTTATACGATACCCGCTGGCTTTTCTTATTATACCATATTACAGGGAAATATGCTATAATGATTTTATGGAAGAGCTGCGAGAAATCTTGAAAAAAGCCATTTTTGAACTATTTGAGATTGATTTTGAACCGGAGATTGTGGTTTCTCCAGAGAATATTGAAGCGGATTATTCTTCGAATGCTCCTTTAAGACTTGCGAAAGAACTACATGATAATCCTTTTAATATTGCTGAAAAAATTTCTGAAAAAATTGATAATACGTTTGCTTCAAAACCAGGTTTTGTGAATTTCAGGGTGGCTGATGAAATTTTGAAAAATAAGATAAATAGTCTTAGTGAGAAGTTTGAGGTGTCGTCGGATGAGTTTGGGGGGAAGACGGTGATTTGTGAATTTAGTGATCCGAATCCGTTTAAGGTGCTACATGTGGGGCATCTTTATACTTCGGTAGTGGGGGATGCGATCTCTAGGCTCTTTGAGTATGCTGGCGCTAAAGTTGTTCGCGCTAACTTTGGCGGGGATGTGGGGCTTCATGTAGCCAAAACGATGTATATTTTGAAACAAAAAAATCCTGTTGAACTGACGATTGAGGATATTGCGCGGTGTTATGTGGAAGGTACGGCGGTATATGAGGATGATGAAGGAGCAAGAGCGGAGATTACGGAACTTAACAAAGAGATTTATAAAATTAATGCGGAGAATATTCATGAAGGGGAACTGGCGGAACTTTATTGGAAAGGCCGTGAGCTCTCCTATGAATATTTCAAAGATTTTTATGCTAGAATTGGGGTGAAATTTGATAAATATTATCCGGAATCTAGCGTGGCTTCGCTTGGGCTTTCGAAAGTACTTGAAGAATTAGATAAAGGGGTATATGAAAAGTCGGATGGGGCGGTGATTTTTGACGGGGAAAAATATGGGCTACATACGCGGGTGTTTGTAAACCGGGAGGGGGTGCCGACTTACGAAGCGAAGGATGTGGGGCTGATTTTTACTAAGTGGAGAGACTTCCATTTTGATAAGTCGGTGGTGATTACGGGAAACGAACAACTGGAATATATGAAGGTGGTATTAAAATCGGTGGAACAGTATGCGCCGGAACTAGTGGAGAAAACTTCGCATCTGACGCACGGGTTGGTGAAACTGCCAGGGAATGTGAAAATGTCTTCGAGGAAGGGGAATTTCCTCAAGGCGGTGGAGGTGCTGGGGATGGTGTCGGATGAGCTTTTGAAAGAGTATGATTCGAAAGATTCGAAGGTGGCGATGGCGGCTCTCAAATATGCGTTTCTGAAATACAAAATGGGTGGGGATATTATCTTTGACGTGAAGGAATCCGTGAAGATGACTGGTAATTCGGGGCCGTATTTATTATATTCTGCCGTGAGAGCTGCTAAAATTTTGGCTGCGGTTTCTGAAACGCTTTCTCGGAACGCTCCCTCAGGCCCGTCGTTACGGGCTTCGGTCGCTCCGTATTTGACCCGTCGTCAAATATGCTCCTCGAAAGCGTATTCAGAACCCGCTGAGAGGAATTTGGCGAAGAAACTGCTAGAATATAAGGAAGTCTTGAATGAAGCGGTTATGGAGATGGCGCCTTCTAAGGTGGCGAATTATCTTTATGAAGTGGCGCAGGAATTTTCGAGATTTTATGAGAATTGTCCGGTGGTGGGTTCTAATGAGGAAGTTGAACGGATGAAACTGGTGAAAGTTTATTTCGAAACGATGCAGCATGGACTTAAGATTTTGGGAATTGAAATCCCGGAGGAGATGTAATGAAAAAAGCAAAGCTTTTATGGGTTGATTTAGAAATGACGGGGCTTGATCCGGTGAAGGATAAAATTTTGGAGGTGGCGGCGATTGCGACGGATATGAAGCTAGAGGAGGTAGCGCGATTTGAAGCGGTGGTAAAAGTTGATCCAAAATTAATGAATGAGAGGATGGTGGGGGAGTTTTGGGAGAAAAATGCGGAATCTCGCGATGCGCTTTTGAAACAAAATGAGAGTGGCAAGCCAGTTTCTGAGGTAGAAAAAGAACTAATCGATTTTGTTGATAAAAACTTTGGAAAAGAAATATATCTCGCGGGGAATTCGATTCATCAAGATAGGAAGTTTATCGAGAGGGAGATGCCGGAGCTTAATAAGAGATTACATTATCGGATGTTAGATGTGTCGGCGTGGAAGATTTATTTTGAAAATGCGCTGAATAAGAAATTTGTAAAGCCGGAGGCGCATAGGGCTTTGTCGGATATAGAAGGATCAATAGAGGAGTTAAAATGGTATTTGACATTTCTAAAATAAGTGGGGTTGGTGAGTTTGATACTGAGAATCAGAAGGTGGATGAAAACCACGAACGGACTTTGTATTTGAAGGATAAAAAAGCGTTTTTGGTGGAGAATAAAAATACAATTGAACTTAGGACGGATGAGGAGCTCCGGAAACTTTTGGTAGAAAAATACGATTCGGTGATGGAGTCGAGATATTTTGGGCGAGGTGGGATAGAGATTGTGCTGGCTGGGAATCAGCTTGATGAAAACGAACTAGAAGATTTGATAAGACTCAGTTATAATCTGAGCTAACTCTGTGCTATAATTAGAATAGATATGGCAATAGAGAGATTAGTGGAGCCGAGTTTAGCGCCGGATAATACCGAGGAAGAGCGGATTGAAATTTCGCTTCGGCCGACTACTTTTGATGAGTATATTGGACAGGAACATTTGAAGAGTAATTTGAAATTGGCGATTGACGCGGTGAAGAAGCGGGGAAAAGGCGGAGTGTTAGATCATGTACTTTTATATGGTCCACCGGGGCTTGGGAAAACTACGATGGCGGGGGTGATTGCGCACGAACTGGGAGCTTCGATTAGAGTGACATCTGGGCCGGCTATTGAAAGAGCGGGGGATCTTGCTTCGATTTTAACTAATCTTAAAGATGGAGATGTGCTGTTTATTGATGAGATTCACCGGCTGAAAAGAGCGGTGGAAGAGATTCTTTATTCAGCGATGGAGGATTATAAGATTGACATTGTGATTGGGAAGGGGCCGGCGGCGCGTTCGATGCGACTAGACTTGCCGAAATTTACCGTGATTGGTGCAACGACGAGGACGGGGTCTTTGGCGGGGCCTCTTAGGGATAGGTTTGGAATAATTCACCGGTTGGAATATTATAAGGAACC
This sequence comes from uncultured Candidatus Saccharibacteria bacterium, assembly GCA_964522475.1. Lineage (GTDB taxonomy): Bacteria > Patescibacteriota > Saccharimonadia > Saccharimonadales > Saccharimonadaceae > Nanosyncoccus. The sequence continues at coordinate 11,866 of CAZFVK010000026.1, forward strand.
GGAGATTGAGCAGATTATATCGAGGACTTCGAAGATTCTGGGGACGGAAATTCGGCCTGAAGCTTTGGAACTTCTGGCGACAAGGTCGCGTTTGACACCGAGGATTGCGAATCGGCTGTTTAGGCGAGTGAGAGATTATGCAGATGTAAATGGAGATGGAATTGTGGATACAGTGGTGGCCGAAAAAGCGCTTGATTTGATGGAAATCGATGCTCTGGGGCTAGACCCGGCGGATAGAAATATGCTGAAGCTTATGTGGGAGAATTATGGGGAAAGACCAGTGGGGCTCACTACAATTGCGGCTCTTACAGGGGATGAAGCGACGACGATTGAGGATTTTTATGAGCCATATTTGCTCCAGATGGGGCTAATTGTGAGGACACCTAAGGGGAGAGTAGTAACAGAGAAGGGGCGAAAAATTGTAACTGGGGTGGGAAAGGAATCTAAAAAATAGGGGGCTAGAAAACAGGCGAAATATTTACAAAATAAGAAAACTGTGATATAATAATAAAAAGGAGCTACCATGGACGAAGGTTTAGCAAAAATTCGGCATGAGAGGAGTGTAAAAGATTTTCCTTTTCTTGAGCTAGAAGATAATGAATATGTAGAATACGCGTTCAAGAGAGCAAAAATTTGGTTACAGTTGATTTTGGGAGGGCTCGCCGCGGGCCTGATTTTTATACTTCTAGCATTCCTTTTGGTTTTGATGGGTAAAGATTCTTTAGACCAGACAGGGATTAGCTTTCTTTATATTATACTTGGGGCATTGCTATTTTCGGTGTTTTTGGTGGGGCTTTTTACGATAATGCTGTATCGTGGGAATAAGCTTTTTATCACCAATAAACACGTGATTCAGATGACGATGGCGTCACCGATGGCGAATTCGGTAAATATGATTGATCTTCCTTCGATTGAGGATACGAGTTTTTCCCAAAATGGAATTATGCAGAAGATGTTTGGCTATGGGACTTTTAGATTGTCAACAGTGGGGGAAGAGACGACTTATACGTTTAAAAAATCTGATATTACGGCAGAGGAATTGCGTGCGGTATCAAAATTAGTGACAAAAGCCAAAGTATCTGATGATAAAAAAGATAGCGTTCTGATTGTAAGCTAGAGTGTTAATTGTTGTTGCGGTTAGTTTTGACAAAAGCGGCTTCTTTTTCTAGCTCGGCTTTTAAGATGTATCTTTTGCATTTGCCGTTATCGCAATCGGCGGGCTGGTAGGTGTAGGAAGACTCGGGGTCGCCGAGGTTGCGACCGTCTGGATCGGTCCAAAGAGCGGGGTCGATGACGGTGATGTTTTGTTCGGAGATGGTCTCGGGATAGTAGCCGTTAGTTTTGTAAAAACTTTCTTCCAAAGCATAATACATGGCGTTGATGGCGGTTTTTCGATCTTCGTCTCTGGAGAAGGCGTCTAGATTGCCCTTTTGGACAAAGAAAAGTAAGAAAAGTAAGCCGGCAAAAGTCGCGACAATGACGAGTTCGATGATGGTGAAACCTTTCTTCATACTTTTATTATAGCATATTTTGTGATATAATATGTGAAATGGTACTGTAGCTCAGTTGGTTAGAGCGTGGGACTCATAAGCCCAAGGTCGGTGGTTCGATCCCACCCAGTACCACCATTTTTTATATAATTCGGCATTTTGGCCGATTTTTTAGTAGTAAATTTCTGTTAAGTACCTTGCAAGTTCTAGAATGTAATCTTGCACCGATTTTATATAAAAAAGGGACAAAAACTGTCGTTTTATCCCTATAAAATCGTCTGTTAATACCTTAAACAATTATTCAGTACAAGTTACGCTTTCTTAGATTCTAGGTATGCTTTTATAAATTTCTCAGACGGGGAATAAAGATTATCTGGTAGTTTATCCAGTGAAAACCATCGCCATTCATCTTCGCTCCCAGGCTCCATAACCTTAAGCTTGCCACTGAACTCCCTAGCAATTACGTGCATAGTAATATAATGTCTATCTGGCTGGATATCATCTGCCGCACCAAATAATTCTAGTTTATCAATATCTAAATTAGTTTCTTCCTTAACTTCCCGTTTTGCGCCCTCAAAAAACGTTTCATCATATTCTTGTTTTCCTCCAGGAAGAGTCCAACAGTCTGTTTCATATATACCACCAGTATCTTTTTTATTGGTAGCTCGATGCCCCAATAAGATTTTGTCATCATCAAGGAGCATTACTCCAATTCCAATTTTAATAATATCTTGCACAGTAGCCT
>CAZFVK010000027.1:0-13279 GCA_964522475.1 uncultured Candidatus Saccharibacteria bacterium
TGGTAGCAAAAGGATAGTTGGCGGCGAGAGCGCCAGCGTTTGTAAGAGCGTTAAATAGAGTGGACTTTCCAACGTTTGGTAAACCCACGATTCCGATCTTTAAATTCATAACCAACCTGTGACATCTGTTATATAGATATAATTATATCATATTTTATTTTGGTTTCGATAGCTAAAAATCCCAAAGAGCGGAAGTATATATGGCTATTTTTCTGGCATCATTGTATTTGGATTAATTTTTGCTAGTCGTAAGAATTCTTTCATTACTCCCATCATTTCTTCTTTCATATCTTCATTGTCTAGAGAAAGCATTTCATTAATACTTGCCTTATTCATATATTTCCCTTTTTGTTTTGTATATTTTTCTTTTCCAGTATTTAATCTAATGCTAGCTATCCTAATGCTGTTGTCTATTATTTTAGCTAAAAATGTATTATAAGAATGTGTTTTGTTGTTTTCGATTCCTGCTAGCTTTAAGTATCTATTCATATAATCCGGTTCGGCCCCAACACCTATCCCGTCATTTATTTTTGCGATTGGTAGAGATCTGGAGCTATCGTCTTCAAGTATCCCATTACTTTGTGAATTTTTTTCGGCAATAGTTTTTAAAAGGCTGGCCATTTCGTCGTCATTAATTTTGTCACTCTTATAGATAACTATATTATCAAGCCTATCGCTTCCAGTTGCGATTTTAAAATATAATTTGTCCTTTAATCCAACTTCATCCAAACTTTCAGAAAAGATTCTCAGCCCTTCGGCGCTCTTGCCATTTTTTGTGGTTAAGTAGTATCGCAAATCAACTTCTCCATGTTCGTCTGCGTTGAAGTGTAAAAAGTTGCCATCTTTTATGGCATTATGTATATCGGCGAGTCGATTCGGCTTCCTTTCGTGCTCATCTTGAATTGTAATTTGGTCTTTTTTAAATTCTTTTACAAATTCTATCATCCTATCGTGAAATCTATCTTTATCTGTCACGAATTCGTCTTCTGTTATGTTATCAATGTTTCTTTTTCTTATTTTGTCATATAGGACATAGTAATTTGTCGTCCAGTTTGTCCCACCAGACATAAGATTTGGATTTAGCCACACTTTCGCAACATCCGCATATAATAATCCTCTATTATGTAAGTCATCAATATGCCCTATCATTTCTTCCTTGAAATTTCGATATTCAGGATGCCTTTTAGCATAATTACTACTAGTTAAGTCTAGTTCATCTTCTAGTGATGAAATTTTTTCATTTCGTATAGTATTTACAAATTGTGAATTATCGCGATAAAGTATCCTGTCTATTTTTTCTACTCCGCCGACTTTTTTGACGACGTCATCTAAAATCTCTTGACTTGTATCTTGCGTATAACTGTTCATTCTTTCGATGTGTTGTTCGAATGAGCCAACTTCTTCTGCCATTTTTGCCCATGGATTTATTCTTGCGGTATTCCCGTCTTCATCTAGACTTTCATATACTTTTGTACCAGGGTCGAAACCTTTAACGTTTGGCATATTACCTTTCTGTATTACGAGTCATATTAGTTATATTATAACATAAAAAAGAAAGTCCCGAACCTACGCAATCCAGCGTTGCCTGACGGACTTTCGATGTTTTTATTATATCGTACTTATCTAGAAATTTCAACCACATTTTTCTGTTTATCAATCAGAAGCAAGCGTTTTATATTTTTAGAGTGCTTAAATTGGTAATTCAGCTCGTTTTTTATTTTATTGATATGAATTTTTGAAAATCTAGCATCTACGATGATATTTTCTGATTGTTTAGCGGCGCTTCTGAGCGCGTGCTGTAAATTATACTTGCCGTTGCCAGTAGGAGATTTTAATTCCCAGTATTTATTATCAATTAGAAAATCTGGCGTTTTATTATCGCTTCTGACTACGAATTTTATATCAGAATTAAAGAAATCAATCAAAATATAGGCGGCCGTCATTTCTCGATTTGACGGTTTTGGGTAAAGCTCTTTTGGGACTATAACTGAATAACTTGGTTTTGGCATAAAACCATTATAAATCATTTGTTTTGGTAATAAAAATCGTTATGTTTTTCGTCTTGGTTCTGGGAGATGGATTTTTATAGTGAATGGGATTAAGGAAGTAGGTTGGTTTAGAATTACACGATTCCAATTTTTAGATTCATATCTGTTATTATACCATATTTTGGGGTATAATTATTTGGTTTTGTGGAAGAAGTTCCAGCCGATGAATTCGATGATGGCGGCGATGAGACTAATATAGTGTATAATGGGGGTATGAGAAAGAAGAATCATAAAATATTTTTTGTGGTTTGTTCACTTATTTTGATGATTGTTGTGGCGGTGGTGTGGCTAAATTTTGGGGTGGTGAAGGATTTTTTGGTGGGGCTCTCGTATCGTCCGACAGATGAGATGGTGGAGATTAGAGAGAGCCTGGGGCTAACTGGCACGGGGGCAAGGATTTTTAATGCTTCGATGCCAGTTTTGCAAGAGAGGCAGGAGTTTAATCAGAATTGTCGGGAGGTAGAAAATGAGTCGGCGATATTGGGGTGCTATCGGGATGACCGGATTTTTGTTTATAACATTGTAGATGAGGAGCTGCCGGGTATAAGAGAGCTGACAGCGGCACATGAATTACTTCATGCGGTGTATGATCGGATGAGTAATGAAGACAAAGCGAGGTGGCGAAATGAATTGGTGTCGGTTTATCGGGAGAATCAGGATGTGCTGGGGGAGGAAATTGAGCTTTATAATGACAGCGAGAAGCAAGAGGAACTCTATGTGAGGGCGGGGACGGAAATTGCTGATTTGCCATCTGAACTCGAGAAACATTATGCGGAGATTTTTGAGGACCAGGATAAAATTGCGGGGTATTATAACAGCTATATCAAAGTTTTTCGGGAAATTGAGGTAAAGTTAGAAACTCTATATGGAGAGATTGAAACTTTGGGTGAAAAAATCACTGCGAAAACCTCGGAATATGAGGCTAGTTTGGAGACTCTAGACAGTGAGATATCTGAATTTAATAATTGCGCGGCGACGGCGAATTGTTTTTCTTCTACATACGCGTTTAATAAGAGGAGGGCGGAATTAATAGGAAAAAAAGAGACTCTGGAGGCGTTTTATAACGAAATAAATGTGATGGTTGCTGAATACAATGAGATGATTGAGGAATATAATGAGTATGCCTTACATGGTCAAACTCTAAATATGGTGATTAATTCTTCCGAAAAAGTAGAAGGGCTTTAATTTGTAGAACGGGTGATTTTGGCTTGTTTGACTTCGGTGGCCTTTTCTTTGGCACTTCTTAAGAGCTTTTCGTTTTTCTTGATTTTGATGAGATTTTTTAGCCCCCAGATTTCTAAGCTTAAAAAGTAGACGATGGTGGTGGAGATGAGGGCAAGAAGAGTGATTTTTCGGGTGGTATCGTCGAGAGTAAAGAGTGGAGTGGAAGTCTCGGGGACTTGAACCTCTGTATCAGATGGCTCGTTTGACTCGTCTGATTTGATTTCTGCGGTATTGGAGTCTTCGGGGGTTTCTTCGGTGGTTGAGTCTTCTAATGGAGTTTCGGCTGGAGTTTCGGTCTTTATAGTGCTGGTGCTAGTGTGGTTGGTGGTAGCTGGTGGAGTAACGGTGGTAGTGACTTTGGTAACGACTACAGTGGTTGGCTCGGTAGTGGCAGGTTCTTTGACAGTGGTATTTACAGGATCGTTGATGATGCCGTCCCATTCGCTGCCGGTGTCGACGTCTTCTTTAGGGGTTTCTTCGGTGGTGGGGACTTCGGAAGCTTCTTCAGCAAAAACTGGTGAAGTGGCAAAAGTAACGGCCGAAGAACCGATTAGAATGAGACTAAAAAATAATTTGACTAATTTTTTCATTATTTTCTATTATACCATACTTTGCTATAAACGGCAAGAGGTGGTATAATAACAGATAGTGAAAATACTAAAGTGGAGAAGACTTGTAGTGGTGGGGACGGCACTGATTTTGACGGTGCTGTGGCTGATTTTGAATCCGGCAAGTTGGGAACAGGATTTTGTAAAAGTAGAAAATACAGGGGCGGAAGCAGGGGTATCGGATGCTGGTGAAGGTATGGCTTGTACTGAGGAGAGTTTGAAAAATGAAACTTGTTATGACAAAACAAATGGGGATTTAGCAATCAATGTGTTGGAACTTTTAGAGGTGAAGGGGCGGGCACCAAAAACTGATTATACGCGGGAGGAATTTTATAAGACGTGGCCGACGGTGGATGGATGCTCGCTTAGACAGAGGATAATTAAGCGGGAATTTGGTGATTCGGCGGTGCTTGATGAGTGTAATGTGGTGGCGGGGGAGTTTGATGAGCCATATACGGGGGAGCATTTGAAATTTGGCTCAAAAGAGGAGATTTCGAAGGGTATACAGATAGACCACGTGGTGGCACTTTCGGATGCCTGGCAAAAGGGGGCGCAGTATATGTCTAAAGATATAAGATATGAGATGGCGACGGATCCTTTGAACCTTCTCGCGGTAGATGCGAAGGCGAATCAGGGGAAGTCGGATGGCGATGCGGCGACGTGGCTGCCCAAAAACAAGAAATTTCGGTGCCAGTATGTGGCAAGGCAGGTGTCGGTGAAGCGTAAATATGCGCTTTGGGTAACAGAGGCGGAGAAGACGGCGATACGGGATATTTTGTTGACCTGTCCGAGTCAGACCGTGATATAATAAAAATATAAGTGGAGGTATTATGAAAAAATACATTTGGATTATTATATGTAGTGCGATAGTTTTGGTAGTGGGGGCGTTTCTAATCGGGCGGTATGCTTTGCCGAATACTGCGCTTAGTAGTTTGCCAAAGCCGGAGCTATCTAGTGGCCAGAGAGGGGAACTTGGAATTGATAAAAATATCAATGAGTCGACGATTGATCAGTATTTGGGGAGGAGTGATGCGGTGTATAGGGATATGCGGATGTTGAAAGATCCGGGAAATTATGAGGCGATTGGGGGAGATTCGCATCTTTCGGGGTTTGTAAATGGATTTGAGGTGGTGCCGCTACCTTATATCGTAAATGTAACTGGGCTGCCGGAGGCGGTGGGGGAGACTTTTTCGGGGAATACGTTATTTACAAACAACAATGGTTTTTATACTCCTAATTATAAGGAGTCGATGGCGGTCCTAGAGGCGCTGTTTCCGAAGGATAAGGTGATATTTTTGATGTGTGGGGGTGGAGGATATGCGGGGATGATGAAGAATCTTTTGGTGGCGCTTGGCTGGGATGCGGATAAGATTTATAATGTGGGGGGATATTGGTATTATGATGGAGCGAATAATGTAGAGGTGAAGCGAGTGAATTCGGATGGCAAGACAGTGTATGATTTTTATAAGGTGCCGTATCATGATATAAACCTCTATACTCTGACGGAGAATAAATAGATGGCTCGAAAGAAGGGACCGACGATAGCGCAGAAGATGTCGGGACTGAAGATTTGGCAGCTTCTGATTGGGCTAGTACTGGTGGTAGGTGGGACGACGGTGTTTGTTGTGCTTGTTAGCGGGGCTCTTGGTGGTTCTTCTGTGATGCTTGACTCGGAATATCTGTGCGGGGAGAGTTGCGATGGGGAATATATGGAGCTTGAGCCGGCTACGTATGAATCTCTGATAGCGGATGGTAAGTCTTTTGTGGTGTTTGTGGATCAAGGTGGATGTACGACGGCGGACAGGCTTGAGGGGTATGTGAAGGATTATGGTGTTTCGCATGGGTTTAAGGTGTATCGGATGATGTTCGAAGATATGAAAAAGACATCGTTACACGAATTTATCAAATATTATCCATCGGTGGCGGTGATTTCGCGGGGCAAAGTGGTGGGGTATCTTCGGGCGGATACGGATGAAGATTCGGATGCGTATAATAAATACGAGGCGTTTGAGGAGTGGATGGGAAAATATTTGAAGTAACTTTGCGTTTAAAATTGATTGTAAGTTGATTTTTAACGTAAAGTTTGGTATAATAGGGGTATGATAAATCAAGTAACAAGAGATAGGATTGATAATTTAGCACAAGAATATCGTAGGTTAGCAAAAGAGCATAAAGGAGTTATTAAGGAGCTGACTATTTCTGAATTGCCTGAAATGGTTTATAATTCGAATGCGATTGAAAATTCTACCCTTACACTGGAGGATACTGAGGATATCTTGATTCGTGATCGAATACGCACGGACCACGCAGTTCGGGAGATTTATGAGGCGAAAAATTTGGCTTCTGCTATGGAATATTTGATAGATAATCCAGAAAGAAAAATTTCGGTGGAACTGATTTTGAAGTTGCATAAGATTTTGCTTTTTAGTATTCATGATGAAATAGCGGGGCGGTTTCGCTCTGGTGATGAATGGGTGCGCGTAGGGACTCATATTGGAGCAAATCCGGAGTTTGTAAATGGTCTGATGTATGAATTGGTAGAGAAATATAATCTTAAAGATGAAGAATATTTTCTTGAAAAAATTGCCTACTTTCACGCTGAGTTTGAGAATATTCATCCGTTTGGTGATGGTAATGGGCGGATAGGGAGGCTGATTACAAATGAACAGCTGGATTTACTCGGTCTGCCGCCGATTATTATTCCGAATAAGTCTAAACTAGATGAATATTATCCGGCGCTTGATGAGTATGAGAAGACTGGGAAGGTTGATAAGGTGGTCGAGCTTTTTGCTAGGCTGCTCATCGAGGTACTTTATCGTAGGATTACTAAACTTACTGCCAAAAAGATTATTCCGGTGGCGGAGTGGGCTAAGATGAACGGGCTGGATCTCCAATCTACTATCAATAAGGCTATTCGGGGTACGATTCCGGCATTTAGGGTGAGGGGGCATTGGATGATTGACGAAAGTTTCAACTGCTGATAAATTGCTAGCAAGTAAAAAAAGAACCGGTGAGCCGGTTCTTTTTTTGTGCTTTTTGCTGAGGGTTAGTCGGTTTCTTTGGTGGATCTATGCTTTTTGATGTAGATGATGATGCCGACGATTATGGCGACGACTATAATGAGCACTAATACCATCAACCAAATCGGACAAACGAAGATGGTCTTCTCCAGAATAGACTCTTCCTCAAAAATCTTCACTACCTGTTTAGCCTTAAAAATACCTACCGAAGGGAGATCACAGGTTTGGACGTGGTAACGTTCAGTATCTGGCAGAATCATGCTAGTCTCGGCCGATTCTTCGTTAGTGCAAATCTCCTCGTCGGACCCCATTGGCCAGACTTGGAGGGTATAAGTAGCATCAGTGTATATATTTCCCTCATTTCTAACCATTGAGGTAGCCTCTAGCTTATTATTGGTAAGCATAGTTGGCATCTCGTTGCTTTTGATTTCGCCCTTCTCTACGGTTTCGCCAGCTACATTAGCAATAATAGCGGAAGCAAGTTGATATTTGCTAGTAATATTGCCTCCTTCCTTTGTATCGTCAGAGGAGTTTTCTGGGTTTTTGTATGCTAAAATAGAGGCATACTGAGCACCCGCTGGAGCGTCACTAGGTACTTTAATGGTAAAATTTAGCACATCGGTCTCATTAGGAGCTACTGTCCCAGTTTCCTTCTCAAGCGTAATCCAATTCATCATAATATTACGATTAGTGATTTCGACCACATCTGTCACCCCATAATCGTCCTTACTATTGTTGTTCTGTCTCTTATTGTACGACCCTATCTCAACTTTATAGCGTAAATCTTCTGTCGCTTTAGCATTATTAGATATACTAATACTACCACTATAAGTTTCCCCTGGAATTAAAACAATTTTTTGTGTCATTGGAGAAACAAATAAGCTAGCAGCACCAGTATTTTCCTCCGCATAAGTGTTATTTATATTGGTCAATGTCACCCACCCCAATCCTAGTGTAAATATTGCAAAGACAGTAAAGAGTCTTACTTTTAATCTTGTTTTCATTTCTGATTATTCCTTTCTTCTGTTATTATTTACTTTTATCATTACTCTCACAGGTGAAGCCTTTAGTCTTGTAAAGGGTGGAGAGTACTTTGGAGGTGTAACTGTCTAAGCTGGTCTCGGATGTGTCTATCAGGAAGAGCTTAGCAGCCTTAGTGTCTAGTTGCTTATAATCTGAGTAGAGGCTGATTTTGACTTCACCGCCACTGACGGAAAAATTAGGTGAGTAGGTATCCATGCTTTTACCAGCCCCTTGGACATAATTACCATAATTAGCATAAAGTGTAGCATGAGCATTCTTGGCCACATCGGCATCTGGGTATGTAATGGTGGCGTTGTAAGCAATATTATCGATTTTATCATTCTTAAATAACACTTTTATTGCTTGATCTGCACTGGTAGCATTGGTTAAATCAAAGAATGTGCCATCTACGTTGGTTGACTTAGCAGTACAGTACATAGACGACGTACTGGTCACATCAGTACCGCCAGTAGTGATGGTGGTCTTTTCACTAAATAAATTCACAAGTAATAATATTACGATGGCAAAAACTGCCAAAAAAATTACTAAGATTATAATCTTCTTAGTACCTTTATTCTTCTTTTTATTCTCCACCTCCTCCATAATGATTCTATTTACCTCGCTTATATAATATATATTTAAATAATGATTTGGTATTAATATATGGTGTTCACCTAATGGTGCCCACCATATATTAAATCGTTTTGTTTCTAGCCCTGCCTTCGAGAAGGTAGGATTTTTATTAGTCTGCTACGGTGTAGGTTACTTTACCCTCATAGTTACCACCAGCCTGAGTAGGAGCGGTATATACTTTGTACTGAGTCTTTAGTTGCATGGTTACAGGTGCAGTGCCAGTAACTATCGTTGCAGGAGTCGAAGGAATCTGCGAGAACTCATCATAATCACCCTCTACGCTAGCCCCACTAGCAACAGTGGTAGAAGTGTTAGGATCATAAAGATCTGCTACTCTGAACGCCCAACTAGAAGCGCTGGTACCCGTACCAGTCGCAATGCGATTAGAGTTTGCAGGAGTAGTGGTATCTTCAGCGATAAGATCAGTGACCGTACCTTCAGTATAACCAGCAGGAACTTCGGTAGCACCTACGGCAGTGATAGTCCAGCTACTACTGTTGCAAGTCACGCTAACACTAGTAGTGGAAGGAGTAGTCGTAACATTGCCCGGAGCCAAAATGATATTTACGGTCTTTTCAAGCGAATCCGTAACAGTACAACCAGGAGTCAAGACTGCATTGATATTGTCGTTTACCGAAGTATCAGCAAACACACCGACAATTGGCATAGCTGCTAGAGCTACAGAAGCTGCACCGGCTGCGATTATTGATTTTTTCATTTAATTATTTCTCCTCCTGCATTTAAGCAGAATTAAATTATATTTTGTGTTAAATGTATAACCTTTAACATTTCTTATTATACACTAGCACAATGGCACCGTCAACACAATTTTTAAGATTTTTTAAGTTTTTCCACAAAAATCGTATCAATGATATTTATTGAATAACTCTTCCAACCGGCCTTCAAAGCCGTGGAGGTAACGTTCGGTGGTAGCGATGCTGGAGTGCCCCATCATCTCTTTGATCTCGGACACACTGGCACCTTTTTTCTGTAAATCCGTAGCAAAGGAATGTCGGAGTGCGTGAGGATAAAATCCCTCAAACCCAGCCCTCCCAAACGCTTTTTGGAGATTTTTCCTCACAGTAGCGACGGTGGCTGGCTGGCTGTTTTTTGTTTTTACACCGCCTACCACTTGCCAGAGAGAGCCTTCTTGGATTTGATATCTACCCAGATAATTCTGAAGGGCTTTTAAAGTTTCTATATTTATATATACTTCGCGTGGTTTGGCACCTTTGCCGATGAAGGTGATTTTGGTTTTGTCTAGATTTTCTACCTTTAGACTAACCAGCTCGGCTATGCGCATGCCGGTTTCGGCTAGAATTTTGATCATCAGAGTGTCAGTCTCATCGGCATATTTCAACACTTGCTCAATCTCTTTACAGGTATAAAATTTACGAGCAGTTCCAGCTGCTTTGAAATGCGAGATATTATTGAAATTAAAATTGATTTCCAAGCCATTGTTTTTTTGAAACTTCAGCAAACACAAAATTGTAGAAGCATAAATATTGATAGAAGATGGCGCAATATGAGCGGCAAATTCTTGCCTTAGCCAACTATTATATATATGATTAGTGAGATTTTTGACGGTGTCTATTTGGGTATCTCTTACAAATTTGGTCAAAATACATTGCTTGTTTAACAGAGTGATTTTAGACATTTGCCTAATTTTCTCGCAATAGTCCAGATATTCGTTGATTTCTGCGTTGATTTTTTTCATAATAACTCCTTAATTATTTTTTATTTAACACAAAATATAATTTAATTCTGCTTAAATGCAGGAGGAGAAATAATTAAATGAAAAAATCAATAATCGCAGCCGGTGCAGCTTCTGTAGCTCTAGCAGCTATGCCAATTCTTGGTGCGTTTGCTATCGAGAATACCACCGATAACATCACTGCAGTGATTGATGACGGTTGTACGATTACCGACTCCGTACAAAATAAAACTGTTTCTATGGTTGTAGCTCCGGGTAGCGTGGCTACCAGCACCGCTGCTCCTAGCATCAGCGTAGTTTGCAACAACAACGACTGGGATATCCAAGCTCAAGGTACAAGCAATACTTATGAGCAGGCTGGCTTTGCTGCTACTGATCTCGTAGCTCGCAATGGTGCAGAAGGTTCTTACACCTATGAGCACATTGCAACTGGCGGTGCAACTTCTGGCAGCACCTCTAACTGGGCTTTCAAGGTAGTAAGCCTTAGCGATACTACTAATGCTGCTATTGCTACTGGCTATGATGCATGGAACTCTATTCCAGCATTTGCAACCACAATCGTAGAAGGTTCTGCTGCAGCAACTGAGACAGTTACTACTCAATACCAAGTATTCGCAGCTGTTGGTCAGGCTGCTGGTTCTTATAATGGTCAGGTAACTTACACTGTAGTTGAGAACTAATTCTTGCTATAGTCTTTCCCACCCCTCTGGGGGTGGGACCCTGGAATAATTTGAATAATATAAGAATGGTGGGCACCCTCGGGTGAACACCATATATTAATATCAAATCATATTTAATAAATATATATTATATAAGCGAGGTAAATCAAATATCATGGAGGAGGTGGAAAGTAAAAAGAAGAATAAACTATCAAAGAGAATTATCATTTTGGTAGTTTTTTTGGCAGTCTTTGCCATAGTTATATTAATATTAGTGAATTTATTTAGTGAAAAGACCACTATTACTACTGGTGGCACAGAAGTCACCAGCTCATCATCATTATACTGTACGACCAAATCAAAGAATATCCCAGATGCTTTCTTTGACTTATCAAGTGCCGAATCGGCTGATCAAGCTATTAAAGTATTATTTAAGAACAATAAGATTGATAACATTGCCTATAATACTACGGTTACCTATAGCGATCCAGACAAGGCTAAACAAGAAGAAGCTAATCTTCATGCCAAATACGGCACTTACGTTCAGGAAAATGGCAAAGATATGAGCACTTTCTCTCCCAACTTTTCCGTCAGCGGCAACGAAATTAAAATCAGTCTTTATTCAGATTACAAACAGTTAGATAACAAAACTGCTAAGATTTTTCTAATAGACACGTCTGAGACTAACTTAAGCAGTTACACCTCCAAAGTACTCTCCACTTTATACAAAACCAAAGGCTTTACTTGCGAGAGTAATGATAAGTAAATAAGATAACAACAGAAGAAAGGAAACCGTAAATGAAAACCAAATCAAAGACCAATCTAAAAGCCAAACTTCTAACTATCCTCGCGATACTTACATTAGGGCTTACCTGGGTGGCGATTAATTATACTAATACCAACAGTGCTTATGCGGAAGGGATTGATGGAGCATCTAGCATATTTGTTTCGCCAATGACACAGAAAATCGTGTTAATGCCCGGAGAGACCTATAAGGGAAGTATCAATATTTCTAATAATAATAGTGCTACAGAGGATTTGGAATATAAAGCTGATATAGGTTCTTATAACAAGAGGCAGGATGGGGATAGTAAAGATGATTATGGGGTTACGGATGTGACTGAAGTAACTAACCGTAATCTTATAATGAAATGGATTACTCTGGAAAAAACTACCGGCACAGTAGCACCTAATGGCACTGATACTCTTAATTTTACAATTAAAGTTCCAAAAGATGCTCCGGCCGGTGCACAGTATGCTACAATTTTGGTTTATAAGGATCCAAAAAATATTTATGGAGATCAAAATGCAGCCAATATTACAGCTAAATATCAGTTGGCTTCCGCAATTCTTGCTAACGTCGCCGGCGAAACTATAGAAAAAGGCTCAATCAAATATAATGAAATGCCGACTATGCTAACTACCAATAAGCTGGAAGCTACTTCCATGGTTCGGAATGAAGGAAATATTTATGCTGATGCCAGTTATACACTACAAGTCTGGCCATTAGGATCTGATGAAGAAATCTGTACTAATGAGGAAAAAGCCGAATCTACTACCATACTGCCTGATACTGAGCGCTATCATGTGCAATCTTGTACCCTCCCTGCGGTAGGCATCTTCAAAGCTAAGCAGGTAGTGAAGATCTTCAGTGAAGAATCCGTGCTAGAAAAGACTATCTTCGTCTGCCCAATCTGGCTGATGGTATTAGTGCTCATTGTGGTGGTAGGGATTGCAGTTGGAATTATTATATATATTAAGAAGAGAAAATCTGCGAAAGAAGACGATTAGATATAAAAAACAGGGTGGAGGAAAGTGCTATATATTATATATGGCACTTTTTAATTTTTTATAAAAAAGTCGAAAAAAGTACTTGCTTTTGTATTAAATGTGCGGTATAATAAGGGGAGTTTAAGCAAGTCGTAGGAAACGACCTCTACATAAAAAGTGAAGAAAGCGAGGAATATTTTAGAGGTTGCTTTCAGGCGGCCGAAGGTATTCTTGAAGACTCTCTGATTAACAAATTGAATTAACGATGAAAAGATTTTAGACATAAGCATCAGCAATTGTGTTTATCGAACATCGATTGCTAGTTATGTCAATGCATAAAAAGGTAATTAAGGGCACTGATAGTGGATGCCTTGACAATCAACACCGATGAAGGACGTAGGACTCTGCGATAAGCCTCGGGGATCTGAGAACGAGAAATGATCCGGGGATTTCCGAATGGGGCAACCTAATGTGGGTTATACCACATTGCTTTTACCTGAACACATAGGGTAGATAGAGGGAACCGACCGAACTGAATCATCTTAGTAGGTCCAGGAAAAGAAAATAACCAATGATTCCG
>CAZFVK010000028.1:0-12976 GCA_964522475.1 uncultured Candidatus Saccharibacteria bacterium
GAGATAAAGAGATACTCCCTGTAACGGTAACTTACCGACAGGACGCTGTTATAGTAGGTGATGATGGCGAGGCAAAAGCTCTCGAACACGATCATCACTACCAGAGAAGGCCGCTCAAAAGTCAGCAGCGCTGCAAGCGGTCTCGCAAAGAGAATTGCAACCAGCAGGAGAAAGAGCGTATTGAGGATAGTCGGAATCGTGACAGATGAGCAATACTCATCGATGCGCTCATGGTAGTCGATATTAGCGTTCCGGATACTGGCGTGCAGCGCAAAACCGATGACTACAAAGAGGATCGAAGCATCCGCGTTGTATGTACTGAAGATGCCGAAATCCGCAACTGTCATCAGACGGGCAAAGATAAAGACCGAGATAAAGGACAGCCCCTTGACCAGCACATTGCCGACCGTATAGCCCAATCCCGCCTTCAGCGCTTTCTTCCCGATATTGTCTTCGCTTGATTTTTCCATTCCTGCCGATTCCTTATCTTATAGCTCCAGTTCTTTCAGATAGCGTGCCAAGGCGTCCTGCCAATCGGGCAGGGGCATGAAACCGCACCGGCGGAGTTTGTCCTTGCTCAGGCGGCTGTTGAATGGTCTGCGAGCCTTGCTCAGCCCGTATTCTGCAGTGCTGACCGGCACTACCTGTGTGGAATAACCGGCCTCCCGAAATATTCTGCAGGCAAAGTCATACCAGCTGACAAAGCCGCCCTCGTTAGTGGCGTGGTAATAGCCGTAGCGGTCTGTCTCGATCAGATCCACCAGCAAACGCGCCAAATCTACCGAATAGGTGGGGGTCCCGACCTGGTCGTTAACAACACGCAGGCAGTCGTGGGTCTTCCCCAGTTTAAGCATAGTCTTGATGAAATTATTACCGTTTTTGCCGAAAACCCAGGCCGTGCGCACGATAAAGAACGCATCCAACGTCCCGCTCACCGCCAGCTCTCCGTCCAATTTGGACTGTCCATAGCGGTTGAGCGGCGCGAAGTCCCTGCAGTCCGCCTCCCAAGGCTCGCTCCCCTGGCCATTGAAGACATAATCGGTGCTGATATACACCATCTTTGCGCCGATCTCGCGGCAGGCCTCGGCTACATGTCGGCTCCCGTCCACATTGATGGCGCGCAGCTTGGCCAGGTTTTCCTCGTCCTCTGCGGCATCTACCGCCGTCCAGGCCGCGCAGTGCACCACTGCCTCCGGCTGCAGCGTCAGGATCTGTCGATGCACCTGTTCGCTGTCTGTGATATTCATCTGTACATAGGGCATACCAGACAGGTCTTCCTCGCCATGATACTGCTCCGCGCTGCCGCTGCCGATCCCGTCGTGACCCCGACGGGCCAGCTCCAGCATCACGTCGTGGCCCAACTGGCCGTTAACGCCCGTAACCAGAACTCTCATTTTCTCACCGATTCCCGTACATTCTCTCGTAATATGTGCGGTATTCACCGCTGATAATGGTCTCCCACCAGGACTTGTTGTGCAGATACCAGTCGATAGTCTTGTCGATGCCGTCGGCAAAACGCGTTTCCGGCAGCCATCCAAGCTCGTTGTGGATCTTGGTCGGATCGATGGCGTATCGCAGATCATGGCCCTTGCGGTCGGTCACATAGGTGATCAGATCTTCGGACTTGCCCAGCTTGGCGCAGATGAGTTTAACGATATCGATGTTCTTCATTTCGTTGTGGCCGCCAATGTTGTAGACCTCGCCCACACGCCCCTTATGAATAATCAGATCAATAGCCTTGCAGTGGTCTTCCACGTACAGCCAGTCACGCACGTTCTCACCGGTGCCGTATACAGGCAGCGGTTTTTCGTTGAGAGCGTTGGCGATCATCAGCGGGATCAGCTTCTCCGGGAAGTGATAGGGACCGTAGTTGTTGGAGCAGCGGCTGATGCTCACAGGCAGACCATAGGTGCGGTTATAGGCCTGAACAAGCAGGTCCGCGCTTGCCTTGGAGGCGCTGTAAGGGCTGCTGGTATGGATGGGGGTCTCTTCGGTGAAGAACAGGTCCGGTCTGTCCAGGGGCAGGTCACCGTAGACCTCGTCGGTGGATACCTGATGATAGCGCTCGATTCCATACTTGCGGCAGGCGTCCATCAACACCTGTGTGCCCAGTATATTGGTCTGCAGGAAGATTTCAGGTGTCTCAATGGAACGGTCCACATGGCTCTCGGCCGCGAAGTTTACCACCACGTCCGGGTGCTCTTTCTCAAAAATCTCGTTGATTCCCGCCCGGTCGCAAATATTGGTCTTGTAGAAAGCAAAATGCGGGTTCTCCATAGCACGGGCCAGGGTGGACATGTTGCCCGCGTAGGTCAGGCAATCAATACAGACAATGCGATAGTCTGCATGCTTGTCCAGCATGTAATAAATAAAGTTTGATCCGATAAAGCCGGCGCCGCCGGTCACAATAACAGTCATGTGCTGCCTCCTCAAAATTTTATCCCGCTCTGGGCAAGCGTGGGATTCTTTTTGTCCTTCTCGCTGAGTATGACCTCCCCGACTTCAGGCCATTCGATACCGATATCCGGGTCGTTCCAAATCAAGCCGCCCTCATCCTCCGGGTGGTAGACCTCGTCGCATTTATAGGCAAACTCTGCGTAATCCGAGACCACCACGAAGCCGTGGGCAAATCCACGCGGGATCATAAACTGCCTCTTGTTTTCTCCGGAGAGCAGTACCCCGACCCACTGTCCATAGGTCTCACTGTCCCGGCGGAGATCCACCGCCGCGTCGAAGACCTCACCCTGCAGCACCCGCACCAGCTTGGCCTGTGGGTGATTGCGCTGGAAATGCAACCCGCGCAGCACACCCTTGCGAGAGCTGGACTGATTATCCTGCACAAAGCTGTAATTCAGGCCGGCCGCCTGAAAATCCGTTTCCTTATATGTCTCCATGAAATAGCCCCGGTTGTCACCGTAGCTCTTTACATCAATTATATAGACGCCTTTGATCTTTGTTTCGGTAAAAGTAAAATTTCCCATTCTATGTCCCTTTCAATAACGGATCTCGCCGTCGGCCACCTTTTTCAGATGTGCGCCGTAGGGAGATTTTCCGTACTTGGCCGCAGAGGCCAACAGTTCTTCCTTCGTGATCCAGCCGTTGTTGAATGCGATTTCCTCCGGTGCGGAGATGGTGATTCCCTGCCGGTTCTGGATCATCTGGACGAAGGAACTGGCATCGGTCAGGCTGTCCATTGTGCCGGTATCCAGCCACGCAAACCCGCGGCCAAGCAGCTGCACGTCCAGCAGCGCGTCATGCAGATACATTTCATTGAGCGTGGTGATCTCCAGCTCGCCGCGGGCTGAGGGCCGTACCTGCTTGGCCCGCTGGCTAACGCCGGCAGGATAGAAATACAGGCCTGTCACCGCGTAGTTGCTCTTTGGCTGCTTCGGCTTCTCCTCAATGGAGACCGCTTTCCCTTCCTTGTCAAACTCCACCACGCCAAAGCGCTCCGGGTCGGGTACATAATAGCCGAACACCGTTGCGCGGGCGTTTTCCTCGGCGTTTTTCGCCGCGGCGCACAGCAGCCTGCGGAAGCCGTTGCCGTAAAAGATGTTGTCGCCCAGCACCATCGCGCAGGCGTCATCGCCGATGAACTCCTCTCCCAGCAGGAATGCCTGGGCAAGGCCGTCCGGCGAGGGCTGGATCTTATAGGAAAGTTCGATGCCAAACTGGGAGCCATCCCCCAACAGACGTTCAAAGTTCGGAAGATCAGTAGGCGTGGAGATAATGAGGATTTCCCGAATGCCGCCCAACATCAGTGTGGACAGTGGATAGTAGACCATCGGTTTGTCATAGATGGGCAGCAACTGCTTGGAGGTGACCATGGTAAGAGGATACAGCCTTGTTCCCGCTCCTCCCGCAAGAATGATTCCCTTCATAGTTTTTTCTGTCGAACCTTGGCTCGACGCTCCCTTCCTATATTTTTTTATCGTTTTCCGTGCAGACGGTATTGCTCGCAATCATTTTATCGCCCGTTTCTTCGATTTGGGCATTTGCCAGGCCTGTCGCCAGTGCGTAAAAGCCCAAGCCAATGGCGTTGTTCATAAAGGGATTGGTAAAGGAGACCAGACAGACAAAGATCACACCGATCCAGAAGATCGCATAGGAGATCTGCCCGGTTTTCCGGTGCTGAACTCTCAGCTTTTTCAGCGTGATCACAATATGGCTCACAAACAGCAAAAAGCCGATCAGCCCGGTGTGCAGCAACAGCTGAAGCCACATAACTTCAAAATTATAGCTCTCGTAAATTTTGGAGGAATGGACGATTTTTTCCACTTGCCCAAAGCCTGTTCCAAACAACGGACTTATGCTCCAGGAGCGTATAAGCTGTGCCGCCTGATAAAATTTGTAGTCAAAGGTGGTGTTCCCGGCAAAGCGGGAAAGCAGGATGTCGATAACGCCGGATACGAGAATCACCCCTGCCGCCGCCGCCAGGATGAAAAGAACCGTGACCCAAAGTGACAGGTTCCCCTCGTGTTTTAGCTTGATAAACAGATAGAGTGCAAAGGCAAAGACCCCAAAGACATAAAACGAGACCGTAAAGGTGCTCAGCAGTGCCAGTGCCTCCACTCCCACCAGGATCAACGTTTTCAGCTTTTTTTCGTTGAGATAACGATCCAGTGAGAACATCAGCCCCACGGGAATAAAGATAGAGCTTTTCAGAAACAGGCGCGGGATCCGTCCGATCCATGCCAGATTACCATAGACGAAATGATCCAGTACCGCTCGTACACTGCGGTAAACTCCGGGACCACGGACAAGGCAGTAGCCCCAGATTAACAGAGAGATCACCGACAGCAGCAGAACCGACAGTTCAAACACCCTCATCAGCATCCGCGCCCTCAGCTCGTCACGGCAGTATTGAACATAGAACAGACACAAGAGCATCGGCAGCAGGCCAAAAAACTCGTCTATCGCATAAGCTTTTGTATTGTGAAGCAGCGACCAAGCCAGAAGACCGACGAAATACAGGAAGAGAAGCAGAAGCAAAATATCCTGTCCGTCATAGCGCGCTTGCCGTTGAAGGGTTTTCACCGCCACATAGGCAAGCGCCGCCGCCATCAGCAGCATGCGAATGCTCAGCGGTCCAAAGGTCAGCAGGCGGCCACTGCCGCCGAGGACCAGTTCGGCCACGCACAGGCATGCAAAGAGGTCCAACAGCGCAGGCATCTTTACACTTCGTCTGATTTGAAAGACTGCTGGTTTCAATGCAGATTCTCCTTGCCATACCCGTTCCTCTGCTCCGGGCAATTTCTTATTTCATAAAACGGATCCGCAGCCTTCTCTTGAGCAGTGTCAGATCCCGATACAGCGCGCTCTTGTTTGTGATCTTGCAGTAGTTGAGAAAATCCTTCTCATAGATGGCAAATCTCGCCTGAGCGGCAGCTTTCTCCACAGCTGTGTCGTCTCCGGAAAAATTCTGCTCAATATCACCGTCCACCAGCAAAAAGCGGTTACGTCCGGCTGCGATCAAACGATCCATCAGGCAGTAATCCACCATATCCAGAAACAATCTTTCGTCAAAGCCGCCCAGATCGTCCAAAAGGCTCTTTCGGATGACCAGTCCGCTGTTGATGCAAAAGATATTCTCATAGATTCCCGGCTCGGAAATGAAATCTTCCCCGCTGCGAAAAAGCTTGTTGTTGCGGGCAGGAGACAGCACTCGGTTTCCCGCCCGTACGATCCCGCTGATAAGCTCCGTACGTCCCTCTCGGGCGGCCTCATAGACGCGGTCCAGGTATTCTTTGGAAAAGAGGGTGTCGTCATCGGCAATCAGGATCCATGCTTCGTCCTGTTCCAGGGACTTTACAGCGCTGTTATAGGCGCGGCTTAAACCGATGTTGCCGCCGTTGTTACGATAAACGATCTTCTCCCGGTATTCGGCCTTCCATAGCCGCTCGTTCTCCCTCTGGATCTCCGGTTTGGAGTTGTCCGAAATCACGAGCAGGGCGCCCGTATGCTCTGCAAAGGAAAGAAACTGGGGCAGCGAGCGGATGTTCCGGATGGAGTCGTTATACAGTACGCAGACGATCACAAAAGCGTCCATCTTGTTCTCCATGTCCTTTCGTGTTTCAGGCATGGCGCCGTTCCCGCAGGATCCGCGCTGCCAGAGCCAGTGCAAGGCCAATGCGCGCGCGGGCAATGATCGGCAGAGGGCGGTGCCGCGTTGGCGTCACATTGTCTCCGTGCAACCGGTGATACAACAGAACATCGTCCAAGTATTCGATCTTCCCAAAAAACTCTCCGATGGTGCCGATCCAGTGGTCATAGGCCCCAGCTGTCGGCGGAATTGGTAAAATGATCTCTGCCAGCTGCCTGGTAAATGCCGTGCAGCAGCCGCTGTATGCAGGCTTGGCAAAGTTCTTCCATTTCCCCGGTCCGATCCGGGAGATCTCAAAGAAGGGCCGGGAGATCACCTCGCCGGTCGGGGAAATATGAACGCCGTTATGGATGACCATATCTGCACCGGTACTTTCAAAGCAAGCAAGGACCCGGCTGCGCTTATTCTCCGCCCAGCGGTCGTCCTGATCGCAGATGAAAATATAATCCCCCCGGCAGGCCCGGATCGCATTTTCGAAGTTGCCGAAGACACCAGGATTATCGTTGCACACGATGTGCACCTGCCCGGACTGCCGGGCGTAGTCTGAAATGATCTCCCAGGTGTCGTCTGTTGAGCGGTCATAGGAGATCACCAACTCGTCCTGCGACTCCAGCTGTGTGAGAACCGAATCAATCTGTTCCCGCAGGTACTTTGAGCCGTTGTAGACCGCCATTGCTACCGATACTGCCGCCATATCAGATGCGCTCCCACTGTTTTGTTTCTTCATTGTAGCGTTTGATCGGCCGGGCCGGGACGCCCGCCAGAATCAGGTTGTCCCCGAAATGCCCGTGCACCACCGCGTTTGCACCGATCACGCAGCCCTTTCCGATCTCCGTGCCTGCGAGAATAACCGCGTTGTCCCCGATCCATACCTTATCACCGATGACGACCGGTGCATGGCTCAGAGGCCGCTCGTTAGGCGCCAGTTCCGGCGATGCCTGTTCCCTGCCGCTGTAGCTGCCGTGGTTGGTATCGCTGATGAAAATCTTTGAGGCCATCAGGACCTGATCTCCGATCGTGACAGAGTGATGTGCCACAATATGCACATAGTCTCCGATCTCGCAGTTGCGTCCGATTCGAAGCGTTTCGCCCTCTCCCCGAAGATCAAAGCGACAGCCGTGACCGGTGGTGAGCCCCTCCGCACCTTTCAGGCAACGCCGACCGCGCAGATACACCGGTCGCCGGATCAGGCGGGCCTGAGGCATTGTGACCTTGGTCATCAAAAAGGACAAGCCAGTCGTGAGGAACTCGGAAAAACTATATTGATTTTGCATGCTCATATGTTCTCATTATCTCCCGGATCTTGGAATCATCTCCCCAAACCGCTTTCGAATCGTAGGGTCTGTCGGGATACTTTCCATAGTCCAACTCAATGCGGTATCCATTCTCACGGATAAAACGCTCCACCCGGTCCCGCAGCTTCTCTGGCCGCCCGGAGCAGATGTTGATCACGCCGGTCACCCGGGTCTGCTCCACAGCCGCTGCCGTCTGCCGACAGAACTCACCGTAATCCAGGAAATCCCACTGGTTCAAGCCGCTGGTGAAGGGGAAGAGTTTCTTTCCTTCCTTCTCGGCCGCTGTGATCTTAGAGAAGATAGAGCTTCCGAATTCAGAGTTGCCAACGATGTAATAGCCCCGAAGCCACTGGAAGCACACATGATGCTCCTGGCATAGCAGAGAGGTCATCCGGCGCAGCGCATCCTTGCTGATTCCATACAAGCTCATAGGGTTGGTGGGAGTCTCCTCATGGATGCTTCCTTCGAAGAAGCCAACCTCGTGCATACTGCCCATAACTGCAATTTGTTTGATAGGCGAGACGGCCAATTTTTTTATAAAAGCGTAATGCTTCGGCAGATCCTCCACATGGCTCTCCGCATTGTGGGAAAAACCGTTGCGCCAAGCCAAATGCAGCAACACGTCCGGCTCGCCCAATTCGGTATACGGATCCTCCACCGAAAAGATATCTCGTTGTACGATCTCGGCTCTCGGATCGATCTGGGTATGGGAACTGCGGCAGGCTGCCACAACCTGAACACCGTCGTCCAGCAGCTGCCTGACGATCCCCTGCCCCAAATATCCGTTCGCTCCGGTCACCAGTATCTTCATGATCAACCTCCTCAGCTAATAGTATTCTCTCCGTCCGCGAAAATGGTCTCCAGCCAGCTTTTCAGGGAATAACGCTCATAGATTTCCGGCGGCAGGGGCACAAAGGGCGATGCGATAAAAGCCGGGTCAATCTGCGGCTTTTTGCGGTCGAACACCGCGAAGTCGTCACTGTTATAGAAATCATAGTTCCGAATCTCCGGGTTTGTGGTCATCAGCTTTCGCTTCAAGCCCAAGATCTCCACCGTACGCATGGTCAGGCCGGATTGGGTCGCGCTTTCCACATCCAGAATGCAGCGTGACTGCTTATAGATCCGATAGACCTCCTGCAGATCCATTCTCTGGAAATGGACATCCGACATCTTCACATGCCGATAATCTGGGTTGAGCAGCTTGTTGTAACAATAGACCAGGACGTGCGGAACATAGAGGTAGGAGAAAAACGAAAGTCCTCGTTGTTCGCACTGCCGGGCGATCTCCTTGGCGATAGCCACCCGGTCGCCGTGGCCCGTTCCGATAAAGGACAGGTCGTAAACCGGTGCCTCCTCTTCCGCAGGCAGAATGCTCTCACAGTAAAACAGCGGCAGAAACTTCAGTTCGTCCCGATGCCTCAGATAATCCTGCCTGTCAAAGGTCCAAACCGTGTCGTAGAAAGGCCATCGCGCTTCCACCTTGCGGTTATTTTTCAGGCTGTCCCACATGTACAGGATGATTTTCACCCGCGGGAAGGCTTTTCGCAGCTGTTTGAGGCTCTCCACCGGGGTATATTCCCCACGTATCGAAAGGATATAATCAAAATCAATGTCCCGGTTTTTTTCGATCTCCCGAGCGTAATACTTTTCCAGCACAAGAGACACATAAGGCTTCACGTACAGCCGTCCCAGGCTCTTGGCAAAAAAGCCGTCGTTCGGCTTGTCGTTGATATACACGACCCGCGCCCCTTCGGCCGCTAAATCGTTTTTGATCTGCTCAGAATATCCGCGATTGGCAATGAGCAGGATCTTCTTGCCCTTCAAATCCGCCATGCTTTGTTTTCCGTCCCTCTTCCTCAGTTCGAGCTCTCCTCGTCCCCGCTGCCCATGAATTCCTCCATGGTCACCGAGGTGGCGGAGCTGACGCCTTCCCGTTTCAAAACCGTGAGCACCGTCTGCAAAATGATCTTCCAGTCTCCCAGGAAGCTCACATTGTCTACGTACTTCACGTCCAGGTTAAACTTCTCCTCCCAGCTGATGGCGTTGCGGCCGTGCACCTGTGCAAGCCCTGTAAAGCCCGGGCGCACCTCATGGCGTCTCGCCTGATGCTCGTTATAGCGGCTTAGATAGCGTACCAACAGCGGCCGGGGTCCTACTACGCTCATATCTCCCTTCCAGATGTTTATGAGTTCGGGAAGCTCATCCAGGGAGGTCGAGCGCAACTTGATGCCGAACGGAGGCAGCCTGTCTTCGTCAGGAAGCAAGTCTCCATTTTCGTCGCGTTCATCCGTCATGGTTCGGAATTTATATAGCCTAAATGTTTTTCCATTGAGTCCCGGTCTGTCTTGTGAGAAAAGGACCGGTGAGCCCAATTTCTTCTTAACGAGTATCGCGGTTATTCCCATCACCGGGGATAAGACAACAAGTGCGATAGACGCACATATAAAATCCTGTGGACGCTTTATGTATTTTTCATAAAACCCTTTTTTATGAGACATTCCCGTCTCCTCCGTCTATGTGACCATTTATTCGTATTTATCCTTTACCAATATGACTCTGGTACATATTCAGTCGCTGCTGATATATCTACCTCTTTTTCATTCAGCCGATATCACCGAAAGCAGCTGTGAATAATGTCAATTATGATGTCCTGCTGTTCCGGAGTCATTTTATTGTCGCTGGGCAGGCAAAGGCCGCGTCTGAAAACATCCATACCAACATCCTGCGTTTTCCCCTCGTCAATATACGCATTACTTTGACCACGGCCGTTGCCATTTACGGTAATAAACGGATGGTTGCGATAAATAGGCTGCATATGCATGGGCTTCCAGATCGGACGACCTTCTGCATTATAATGAGCCAATGTTTCCAAAATCTCCGTAGGGCAAGACTTTCCCGGCTCAGAAACATACAAAGCCTTTTGATCATCTCGAACCTGTTCACACATATAGTCTTCGTCAATGATCATGCAGCTGAGCCAGAAGTTAGGCATGGATTTGCCAGCATCATAAGGATTCATGTGTACCGGAAGATCTTTTAGTCCTTCCCGATAGCGCTCGTAAATCGCCCGTTTCTGCGCGATATGCTCGTCCAAATACGGAATTTGTCCACGGATCACGCCAGCAATAAGATTGCTCATGCGATAGTTGTATCCGATCTCTTCATGCTGATACCAGGGGGCATCTTCTCTGGACTGTGTGCTCCACTTGCGAACTTTGTCTGCATACTCTTTCGAATCGGTCAGGAACATACCGCCGCAGGATCCGGTAATGATTTTGTTCCCGTTGAAACTGATGCAGTTAAAGTCACCAAGAGATCCTGTTTCAACCCACTGTCCATGGAGCTTGTATTTCGCGCCAAGGCTCTCTGCCGCATCCTCCACAATCAACGCACCATGATCAGCGCAGATAGCCTTTATCTCCTCCATCTTTCCGGGCGTTCCGTATAAATGTGCGAGAACGACAAGCTTCGTGTCGGGGTAAATCTCAAAGGCTTTTTTCAGCGCTTCGGGGCTCATATTCCAGGTATCATACTCAGTATCAATAAAGACTGCATCGCCGTTTTCATAAGCGATTGGGTTGATTGAGGCATCAAACGTCATATCGGAGGCAAACACTTTATGTCCCTGCAAAGTACCCTGATTGGGTTTCGCCTGGCCATACAACTTTTCCCCCGCCAGTTTTGTTGCCAAATGCAAGGCAGCAGTACCTGCGCTCAGGCCGACTGCATATTTCATTCCCGTATATTCAGCAAGCTTGGCTTCAACAACATCAATGTTTTCTCCGACGGTGCTGACCCAGTTTTTCCTGATAGCATCGTCGACCCAAAACTGTTCATCCCCATGCATAGTAGGACTGGAAAGCCATATTTTTTTGTTGAACGGTTTAAGCTCTGCCTTCGGCTCTCCACCGCTCATGCACGGATCCTTTTCTCCCGTTTCCTGAATCCCTCTGGCTTCATTTACTGCTTTTCTTAAAACATAGCAGATATAGTCCACATCCTCATCGCTCAGCATCGTATTCAACGGCAAAGTAATTAAGTTGTGGTAATAATCATACGCATTCGGAAAAACGGAACAATCATTTCCATAGGCTGTCATCATTGGCAAAGGCTTATAGTGGACATTTGTTGCCACTCCCAATTCCGCCATTCTGTTGATGATGGCATTCCTTTGCTCAGATGTAATGTTGGGAACCCGAATCAAATACAGATGCCGTGAACTGTTCATTGTTTCTGTATGATGAACCAGATGAAGCAAGCCCAACTCCTCGCTTATGGCATCATAGCACTTTATTATTTCATCACGGTGCAACAGCATGGTATTATAGCGGTCCAGTTGGCGCAAGCCAATTGCCGCCATGATATCTGTCATATTGCATTTATACCACGGCCCGATGACGTCGTATTCCCATCCCATCGTTGTCTTTGTCAGCGCGTCTTTATCCTGTCCATGCAAAGACAGCATCTGAAACATCTTATATATTTCAGCGTCTTCGATTCCGGGCAAAGGCAGCCAAGTAGCCGCTCCGCCTTCGGCAGTCGTAAGGTTCTTTACTGCATGAAAAGAAAAACTGGTAAAATCAGCAATCAAACCGCAATATTTCCGTTTTCCATTAACGATTCGGGATGCGCCGAGAGCGTGAGCGCAGTCTGCAACAACTGCAATACGCCCCAGCGCTTTCTGAATTCTGCTATTTAAATCTCCAAGCGGCGATCCGTCACTTGCAAGGGGAGTAAATAATGGGCGTTTTCTTTCAACGATCTCATACACGCGTTCATAGTCGCAGACGAGCCCGCCCAAATCGACCGTTACAATTGCTTTTGTTTTCTCTGTAATTGCAGCTTCCAAGGCAGAATAATCCATTTCCGGCGCATGGGTGATCGGATCTCCGTCCTTTTGGATATCGACAAATTTGATTGTAGCTCCGCAATGGATTGCCGCTGAAGCTGAAGCAGTATAGGTGTATGCGGGAACGATCACCTCATCCCCTTCTTTGACACCTAAAATGCGAAAAATCAGCTCTTCTGCCGCTGTCGCGCTGTTCAGGCAAACGACCCTGTTGCTATAACGTTCCTTGCCTTCTTGTGTATCACAATTTATATCGTTACGTCCTGTCTCGGTATATGCAGCAATTCTGCGTTCAAACAATTTTGTTTTTGGTCCAGTTGTGATCCAGCCTGAGCGAAGGGTTTTAGCTACTTCTTCGATTTCAGACTCAGTGATGTCAGGTGGGCTGAATTGAATAACTCTTTTCTCCATTTTGCCTTTTCTCCTTCAACAGTTGACGACCTCAAATATTATCATTCATCATGAGGAAAATCCTATAATATGACATGTTACATTTTATTTATATTATCACGGTAATCAAAATTTATCAATACAGATGCGCCACAAAAAGCCTCTTTGATGCAGGCAGGCTAACGGCATAAACAACAGACCTGAAAAGACTTTTCTTTTGATGCAGAGCAAGCCGAAGCCGAACTGATCAAACCGTAAAGCCCAAGTCAATGAATATGCGGCTAAAAAGGAAAAACAAGGTCGCCGGTCGATGTGGCGGTGCTTGTGCCGCCACATGAC
>CAZFVK010000029.1:0-12704 GCA_964522475.1 uncultured Candidatus Saccharibacteria bacterium
AACTGACGACCTACGGTTTACAAAACCGTTGCTCTACCAGCTGAGCTAAGTCGGCTCGTGTTTTACATTATAACACACTTTGGATTTTTTAGGAAATTTTGCTATAATTTAGTTATGGATATATTTTTAGGTGTGATGGGGGTAGTAATAATTATTTTGCTAATTCTAGTGATTGCTCTTCAATTTAAGAAAAAACCAGAAGTGAACAATACTGATTACAAAAAAATGGAAGAGCGGTTGATTCGGATGGAAGGGGAAATTGCTAAATTAAACCCAGAGATTGATCGGAATTTTCGGGAGAATCGTAAAGAGATTGCTGAGAATCTTGAGAGACTTCAGAACGGTAATGAAAAAAAGCTCGAGGAAATGCGTGAGACGGTAGACGAAAAGCTAAAAGCTTCGGTAGAAAAACGCTTTGACGAGAGTTTTAAGACGATTTCTAAACAGCTTTCAGAAGTTTATCAAGGTCTAGGTGAAATGAAGGGGTTAGCAAGTGGTGTGGGTGATCTTAAAAAAGTGATGGAAGGAGTGAAGACACGTGGGATTTATGGTGAGGTACAGCTTGGAGCGATTATTGAGGATACTTTATCTAAGAATCAGTATGAAGAAAATATCATTACCAAGCATGGATCGAATGATCGGGTGGAGTTTGCGGTAAAAATGCCGGGGAAGGAAACGGATGTGTTTTTGCCGATTGACTCTAAGTTTCCGGTGGAAAACTATTCCAGATTGGTGGCAGCGTATGATAATGGTAATAAAACAGAGATAGCGGAATATCAAAAGGCGCTAGCAAATGATGTCAAAGAGCAGGCGAAGAAGATTTCTACTAAATATTTGGATCCGCCCAAAACTACCGATTTTGGGATGATGTTTGTGCCGACGGAGTCGCTTTATGCGGAGATTATTCGGATTCCGGGGCTGTCGGATGAAATTAGACAAAAATATAACATTGCAATATCTTCACCTTCGACGCTCCCAGTGATGCTCTCGGGGCTTTTGATGGGCTTTCGGACGGTGGCGATTGAGAAGCGTTCGGCAGAGGTTTGGCAGATTCTCGGGGCGGTCAAAGCACAATTTGGTAAATTTGGAGATCTCCTTGACGGGGTACAAAAGAAATTACAGGAGTCGGCTAATAAGATTGAGTCGGCCAAGACTACTTCTCGCCAAATTGAGCGAAAATTGAAGACTGTAGAAGAACTACCAGAATCCGATTCGGTGAAATTGATTGGTGAAGTCTGAGATTTTTTAGAAAGTCCGGATTTTATTAAAGGGAAAGAGACGAAGAACGACTGGGCCGATGATACGGCAATATGGAATGGTGCCGAGACCGTTACGAGAATCCCACGAATTAGAGCCTTCGCGGTTGTCGCCGGAAACAAAGAGTTCGCCGTCTGGAACTAAAGTATCGACTTCTCCGGCGGTATAGCTTTTGGGGCCTTCGGTTTCGGAAACGCGCCAACCATCATCATAAACAAAGCCTTCGGGATGCTCGCTGTTATAGATGGTCATAACGCCGTCTTTGACTATCACGCGTTCGCCAGGAAAGGCAATGACACGTTTGATGATGTATTGATCGGTGATATTATCTGGAGCATTGCAGGTCATAGGGTTTTCAACACCTTGGCCTTTGTATTCTTTGACTTTTTTAGAGTCTTCGTTCATAAAGACGATGATTTGGCCTCTTTCGGGAACGTATTCTTGGCCTAAGAAATGAGCCCAGGAGACGGCGGCGCGGTTAACTACTACGCGGTCATCATTTTGGAGGGTGTTTTCCATACTAGAACCTACCACATTGTATGATCTGTAAATATAAGTATTTAAGAAAATCGTACAGAGTACAATTGCGACTACAAAGCTAGCAAGACTTAAGACGTCTTTTGCTACTGGGTGCTTTTGAAAGAATGTCGGTTTCATATTTTACCATTATATCACTTTTTAAGCTTTGTTTAATTTTTTTGGTATAATATAATGGTATGGCAGATTATGTATTAGCTAGAAAATCAAGAAATATCGCATCGAATGCGGTACATATATTGTTAAATATCCTTCTCGGGATGGGAGCGGTACTGGTCACGGTGTTTAGCGCAAATCCGGCTCTTGGGATTGTGCTTGTAGTAATGTCTAAGTGGCGGGTATTTGCGGTGAGGAGCCGATATATTTGGATTAATATCAAGTCTAATTTGGTAGATTTGATTGTGGGGCTTTCCATAGTAATTCTATCTTACTATGCAGGCAGTTCTCTGATGCCAGTACATATCATTTTGATGGCGATTTATGTGGTGTGGCTAATTGTGATCAAACCAATGTCGTCCGAAAACGCGAATTTGGCGCAATCTCTTGTTGCGGTGTTTTTGGGGATTTCGGCTTCTACAATTATGACGGCAAGTCTAGACCCGGTTGTAGCAGTACTGTTTGCTTTTCTGATTGGTTATGCGGCGAGTCGGCACGTGCTAGTACAGACGGAGAGTGAGAATTTTACTTTGACCACAATGGCTTGCGGGCTGGTATTTGCGGAAATTGCTTGGCTCTGCCATTCGTGGGAGATAATTTACAGTTTTGGCGACACTGGGATCAAAATCCCTCAGGCGGCGATTATCTTGACGATCTTCGCGTTTGTTTATAACTACGCTAGACAAGCGATGATTAGATATCGGGAAGACTTTAGATTTAAAAATATTGTGGGACCGGTTTTGTTCGGAACGCTTCTCATTGGTATAATTGTAATTTTCTTCAGTGAACCAGCGTTTAATATATTTTAATAACAGAAAGGAGTGGTATGACAAAAGATAAAACAGAGGTAGCGGAAAACGTGAAGGCGCCGGAATGTAAATACGAAAAATGTGAGTGCGGGAAATGTACTTGTGGTAAGGCTAGTGGTGGGACTAGAGCGGCTATAATCATAGCATCGCTTGCTTTAGTAGCGGCGGGGACTTCGGCGGTATTTTCGGTGTTGGCTTATCAAAAAACAACTGGTCCGATTTCTTATTTTAATTCTGGTATAGATGGAAACACGGCAAGTTTTGTAGAAGGATCAGTGGCAGATGTAGTAGATAAGGTATCTAAGAGCGTAGTTTCGATTGTGACTTCGGTCAAGACAACGAGTTATTTTGGACAGAGCTATAGTTCTCAGGCGGCGGGGACAGGGATTATTGTGACTTCTGATGGCTATATTTTGACCAATAAACACGTGATAGATTCGGCCACTTCGATATCGGTAGTTTTGGATGATGGCACAACCTATAAAGACGTAAAAGTGGCAGCGGTGGATCCTTTAAACGACATTGCTTTTCTTAAAATTAGCGATGTGTCTGGTTTGACCCCAGCGACTTTGGGAGATTCTAAAACAATCCAGGCTGGGCAACAAGTGGTGGCAATTGGCAATGCGCTAGGGGTTTATCAAAATACGGTGACTTCAGGGGTAGTGTCTGGCACGGGTAGGACTTTGACAGCAACCGATTCTACAGGTTCGATTAGCGAAAAACTATCTGATATGATTCAAACGGATGCGGCAATTAACTCTGGAAATTCGGGTGGACCACTGATTAATGCGGCAGGGCAGGTAATTGGTGTTAATACTGCCAACTCTTACTCAGCAGAGAATATGGGCTTTGCGATTCCGATTGGAGCGGTGAAAGGTATGCTAGCGCAGTTAATTGAGAGTGGCTCGGCTAAAAGAGCGTATCTAGGGGTATACACTACGCAGATTACACCAGATTCGGCCAAGACTTATAATTTGCCAGTAACGGCAGGAGAATATCTCTATACTCCAGGTGGTAATTATACCTCGGTCGTGAAAGGTTCGCCAGCGGAAAAGGCAGGACTCAAAGATAAAGATATTATTACGGCGGTAAATGGGGTAAAAATTGGTTCGGCTGGGTCTCTTTCTACCTTGATTGGAGAATATAAGCCGGGAGATACAGTAAAATTAACCGTGATCAGAGAAGGTAATGAAACAACTGTAGATGTGACCTTAGATGGCTATAAGGAAAGTTAAGATAAACCCTTGTTGGCTTATTAAACTATATTTATCTTTTGCGTAATTTATGATTTCTTTATGTTGGCTGGGGTCGGCTTCTAGGATAAGGTATTTAGAAGTGGCGGTGTCGATTAATTCTTTGATTAATGCGAGGCCGCCATCTTTGGCGTAGAGGGCTAAGTCTGGATCTTCTTTTAGGGACTCTTGGTCTAGCCAATCCCAATTTCTGTCGACATAGGGGAGGTTTGCTACGATAATGTCAGGGGTGAAATTGACTTTTTCGAGTAAATGTGATATTATGAAGATAATAGCGGTGTTGTGGCTTGCCGCGTTTTTTTGTGCAATTTTTAGGGCTTTTTCTGAGATGTCAGAGGCATAGATATCGGCCTCGGGAAGCTCTTTTTTTAATGTGATTGCAATGCAGCCGGAGCCGGTGCCAATGTCTAGTATTTTGAGGCCTTTGGGATTTAATTTGGCTGGTTCTGGTTTGACACCGGGGAGAATAGGCTTGCCGCAGATTCTTAAGACCTCGTCTACAATCTGCTCGGTTTCTGGCCGAGGGTTTAAGACATCTTTATTGATAGTGAAATCACGACCGTAAAAATTAACTTTCTTTGAGTCCACGTTCATGTTTAATTAATTCGGTGATTATGTCGTCAATGTCGCCATCCATCGCAGCATTGATGTTGCTTCTATTATAGTGGATGCGGTGGTCGGTGATGCGGTCTTGAGGGAAGTTGTAGGTGCGGATTTTTTCAGAGCGATCACCGGTGCCGATGAGAGATTTTCTTGCTTCGGAGGCGTTTTTTAACTCTTCCTCCTTTTTCTTTTCGAGAAGCCGAGAACGGAGAATATTCATGGCTTTGATACGATTTTGCTGCTGGCTTCTTTCATCCTGCATAGCAACGACAATACCGGTGGGAAGGTGAGTGATACGAACGGCGGAGTCGGTAGTATTGACGCCCTGACCGCCATGGCCGCCGGAGCGATAAATATCTATTCGTAAATCTTCTTGCTTAATCTCTAGATCTTCTTCGGAGGCTTCTGGAAGTACTGCTACGGTAGCGGTGGAGGTGTGAATACGGCCTTGAGATTCTGTGACGGGAACTCTCTGAACTCGGTGAACGCCGCCTTCAAATTTGAGCTGGCCGTAAGCATTGTCTCCGCTGACTTTGAAGATCACTTCTTTCATGCCGCCGGTGTCGTTTTCGTTTTTGGAGATCAGTTCAGTTTTTAATCCATGAGCTTCGGCATATCTTTCGTACATACGGAAGAGTTCGCCGGCAAAGAGGCTGGCCTCATCGCCCCCAGCACCAGCACGGATTTCGATAATGGCGGGCTTGTCGTCGGTGGGATCGCGGGGAATTAGTAACTCTTCTAATTTTGCTTCGGAATCTTTAATCTCTTGTTCTAAGGCTTCAACATCAGTTCTCGCGATTTCGCCTAGCTCTGGATCGTTTACGAGAGATTTGGCTTCTTCGAGATTCTTCTGATAATTTTTGATTTTAGAGTCGAGGTCGATGATTTCCTTTAGAATATTAGCACGTTTAGCCTTCGTCGCAAAATCAGGATGCGCGTAAGCGTCTGGGGTAGCTAGAAAGGCCTGGGTTTCATCTAACTCAGCTTTTATTTTTGATAAATCCATGGTATAATTATATCACATTTGATGGATCATTAGCTCAGTTGGCTAGAGCGCAGCATTCACATTGCTGAGGTCAGAGGTTCGAGCCCTCTATGATCCACCATTTTTTGTGCTATAATGGGATTAAGGAGATTTTTTATGAAAAAAGTAAAACCAATTATTTGGGGGGTTGCAATTATAGCATTAGGGGTGATATTTGGGGGTAATGCTATTGGGTTATTTAATTTTAACGTGTTTTTTGATGGGTGGTGGACTCTGTTTATTATCGTGCCGAGCTGCATTAGCTTGATTACAGAGAAGGAAAGACTGACGAGTCTTGCGTTTCTTTCAGCTGGGGTTTTGCTACTTCTCGCGGCACAAAATGTATTTTCATACGATGTGGCGTGGAAGGCAATACTTGCGGTAGCGTTGATTTTGTTTGGTCTCTCAATTCTCGTTAAGACGATTTTTCATAGCGATAGCGACAAAGAGGTAGAGAAAAAAGTCAATGAGATGAAGAATAACAAAACTATGGATGCGCAGATGGCGATTTTCTCGGGAAGTGAAAGAACTTATAACAAAGAAACCTTTGCCGGTTCGAATATGACAGCAGTGTTTGGTGGGGCAGAGCTGGACCTAAGAGATGCGATTTTTGAAAAAGATGCCGTGATTAAGGCTTTTGCGTTATTTGGCGGAATTGAAATTATGGTGCCGGAGGATATCCAAATTAAGACTAAATCGGCGTTTTTCTTTGGTGGAGTGTCGGATGATCGGAAAAATCCATCCACGGGTAAAAGGACTCTTTATATTGATGCGACTGGTGGGTTTGGGGGGATTAGTATTACGGATAAGGCCAAAAAGAAGAAATAACCTCTAAAATTGACTTTCTATACTTTTTATGGTATAATGGTGTTATAGCACATTAACTTTTTGGTCTAAAATAGGGGGTGATAAAATGTCAGAAGTGAAATGCTCAGAGGCGTATTTGCAAAAATACTACCAGGTGTTTTTAGATTTTCTGCAGGTGGTAGGAGCACATCAGTCGATTTTGAAACTTAGCCAAAATGCGGACAATGGTGTTTACCCAACTCAGAAAGTAGCTAGAGACTATGGTTATGAAGGAGCAAAGTTGGACGCGGCTATCCACGATCGCGATATAGAAAGGTGGAATAAGCTAGAGGAACTTAACCATTGGTCGGCGAAGACCGGTCTTGGTCGGATGAATTCGGAGGGGATGGAAAGGCTCCTGAAGTTTGCCGAGGATTATGACCGGAGAAGATATTTAAAAGACAATATCAAACGGGCGATTAAAAAAGGCGAGCTTCTCTCGGTAAGGGATTTGATGTTAAAAAGATTTAATTTGGAGATGAAAAAAGGCAAGATAACTAAAATTGTAGATCAAAAAATAGACCAAAAGTAATGCTAAAGCCCCACCTTAAAAGTGGGGCTTTTAAATGTTTTGATATTCTAGTAGCGAGGAGCGATTTCGATTTGATAGACTGTTTGGAGAGTGTCGGTCTCGGCGGAGGAGGCCATAAACTCGGACCAGAGGAGAATCGAGGAGTCGAAGTCAAATATTTCGGCTGCTTCTTTTTGGCCGTTGGGAGTTGGAGTGCCTTCCCAAGCGGCTTGACCGTAGGTTCTGCCGAGTTCGATGTTATCGGTCATGACTAGGCCAAAGATTTTGAGTTGATGAGAACGGTTTGCGTCATCAATTCCGCCTGCATTTGAACAAGTATTGACGGTGCCGTTTACTTTGGTGATAATGATAGCGTCGAGCTTTTCGACACCACACTCGATGTCGACATTATCGGCGTAAATAATCATCTTGGGGATTTCTCTTAGGGTATCGCTGGGAGTGAAGCTGTCGGCATAGTGGCCGAAATAAGTAATGTCGCCGCTGATAGTCAAAGTACCATCTACCTCTATGATTTCGGTAGTGCTTTTTGGTATAGTCATACTAGAAATTGTGGTATCCGTAGAATAGCTGGCGTAATTGATAGTAGCTCCGCTAGCACTAGTAGGGCTGCTACCGCCTGGACTTTCAACCCAATAGCTGATTAATTTTCTACGGTCGTTATTGTCGGGGTTTAGTACGATGCCAGAACTACCTACATGGCAATCGCTGCCATCGTAGTTTGAAATAGTGAGTGGAGAGCGATTTTCGCAAAAATCACCGTTATTGGTGCCGGCATAAGCTTTTGTTCCATCAAGGTTGCTACCAGTAGTAGCGCCAGAGGCTAGGTTGTTGGTGGTGGCGGTGCCACCGAGCATAAGGCCTTGTTCTACCCATGAACCGTAAATGGTAGAGCCACCGCCGGTTTTGATAAAGGAGACTCCTGGGGTGTTGTGATATCCGTTGTAGACGTTTCTTTTGGCGCCTGGGATGGCGTCGATTTCGCTATTAGAATACATGTCGCTACCCCAAACCTGGAAACTAGGGCGTTTGGCAATAACGGCACAAGTCGGTTCGGAATAGGCCCATTTGCCAT
This sequence comes from uncultured Candidatus Saccharibacteria bacterium, assembly GCA_964522475.1. Classification (GTDB taxonomy): domain Bacteria; phylum Patescibacteriota; class Saccharimonadia; order Saccharimonadales; family Saccharimonadaceae; genus Nanosyncoccus. The sequence continues at coordinate 8,090 of CAZFVK010000029.1, forward strand.
TGCCGGTGTCGTCCATGTCCTCATCATCTTTTGGTTCTTCTTTGCTGACTGACGAAACGAGACAGAAATAATCTCCGGCGCTAGCATCAAAAACGTTGTAATAATTGCCATCAAAGAATTGGTCGTCGCTTCCGAGGAGATTACCACTACTATTTAGAACGGCAGATTCGGTGTCGAGGTCGGTACATTGCTTGTTGGTGGTCCTAATGACACTACAACCGTCTGAATCGGCAACTTCAAAGCTGTTTTTATCACCGTCTTGGTTAGGAGTGACGTAAGCGTATAATTTTATCTCGGTGTTGCCACTGGTTTTGGTGGCATAGGCGTCAAAAGTTTTTTCATTCCATCTAGGGATAATCATAGTCCAGACATTTTGGATTCTGATAGTCTCGCCAGCGTAGACAATATCGTCGTAAATATTGACACCGGTGCGTTTTTGGTAATTATAGGGGACTTTAACGGAGAGAGAATCTTCAGCTGGGGTAAAGTCTACGGTTGCAGTGGCAAATTTATCAACATCGTATTTATTAGTACAGCATAATCCATAGCAGGCACAGTGACAGTTATTGCCATCTGCGTCACAACCAGTGTAGCCATCGAGGCCATCGGTACAGTCGCAATCGTCTTCATCTTCATTTTTGCTGCCGTAGCAGGTGCCACAATAATCATCTTTGTAATCTGCTGTGGGGGTGGCGGTTTCGGTTATTTTGGCGTGTCTGGGGCTGCCGGTTTTGCTAGTTTCGGTGAAGGTGCCGCCAACGTCATCTACTGTGGTAGCATAACTATCATCGCGTTCTTTGACATCAGCGTGATTCTCTGGTGGTGAAAAATCTTGCGTGACGTTATTGACACCTTCGCCGATAAGTTTGTTTTCCCAGGGGGTAGCAACGTTTTTTAGAGGCTTGAATTCTACGTGTTTATCTGATTCGCAGCTCGTAGTGCTGAGAGGCTCTTCATAGCCTTGCCATCCACCAACCACTTTGGAAACTTCGGTATCCGCAGTGGTTTGGACACCGGGGTAGTAGCAAGTATGCCAAGCGATTACATCGGTGGGTTTGGCAAAGAGAGTGGTATCGCCCCAATTACCTTCTGATCTACCAATAAACCGGTCGGCAGTATTTCTGATTTTGATATCGACAGAGGTGGTGCCTTCGTTTTCGTCTGAATTAGTATAGCTTGCGGGGTTGGGCCAGCCAGCACTACTACAAGTATCTAGAACTGGTGGTGGAGGAGTGATGCCGCTGACTTTTAAGTAAATATAGGAAAAATCTAAATCTTTGCTAGTATTGCCACCGTGTTGGCGCTTTAAGATGACTACTCGATAATAATAAGTTTCTCCGCCAATAACAACGGTGGGGGCGTGGTCGATAAATTTAGCGATATTAAGGGTGGCATCTTTGCTACCGATGCTTGCTGCGCCCCAGTTGCCAGTGCGGTTAAAATTACAGTCGCCGTCGGCACAGACAATAGAATCACCGTCAGAGTGGTTCATAATTTGCATCATGGAAGAAGGGTTGTCGTAATAAGTACACATGCCCCAGATTTTGATGGGGATGTCGCCAGAAGCACCGGTGGCATCGATGACGTTGGAAGCCGAATCACCAGCTGGGCCGATCCAGGAGGCGCAAGCATTCTGGGCTTTTGCTATGGCTTTTTTGCAGGCGTAGTTGGTGACGGAATAGATGTTGGGGCGATTACTATCAGATACACATTTGTTGTAGCCATTAGGATCGGTGTAATAATCGTAGGGGTCGGCAGCGTAGGTGACTGAAGTCGACATATTAAGAGTGGTGACTAGGATGGCGGGAAAGAATGAAAATTTGATAAAAGCTGCTTTTAGGTTCATTCTGGCTCCTCCATGCGATTTTTGGCGATATTTTGATATTTAATAAATATCTCGTTATCTTGATAATAGTTAGCGGCATTTGACACGGCAAGGGCAGAGCTAGCGTTTTTGATGGTGTTGTCCGCGATAATGAGGCCGTTTATGATTTCGTCCTTCATTGACAAACTAGTGTCTAATGATAGCAAAGTCATATAATAATCAGTGGATAGCAAAGCTTTGGCACCACCGTCGGTGGTTTTTTCGATGTAGACTCGGTACATGGCGATAATGTCGTTGATACTGTCGCCAGCTTGCTCAAGGATTTCGGTGGTGGCGGTTTCGTAAATATTCATAGACTCGCTAGTATAAGTACCTAGATTATTGGGAGGGGTTTCGGGTTTTTGACTTTTGATGGTTGAAAGTATAATAATTGCTGTAATTAATCCAGCAATTAACAAAAAAGTAGCTGTCAGAGCATAAAATAAAGCTCTTTTTGTTATCTTATTACCCTCCACATCCATAATTTTATTTTAGCACAAGCGGGATTTTTTGGGAATATTCTAAAGCATTAAAAAGCCCGGCGATGGTGCTGCCGGGCTAAAATGGGGGTGAATGCAAACAAATGCTTGTTGTCAATTAGTTAATATTCCGGATTTTTATTGGCATAGACTTGCCAAGCATTAAGGGTTAGATTGTACAGATCTTCCAACTCTTCAACGCTGGTACAGTCTACGACTATAATTTGATCGCAGTCCATGTATATTTCGAACCAACACTTTTGATATCGGTTCCTCCCTTCACCTTCAATATCGATAAATTGCCTGATGGCGATTACTCTTTCGAGGTCGATGTTGAAGCCTGTCCGTATCTCGTATATTCTACTGATCATTTTCCACCTCCAAATACTAAATGTACACCCCACTTTTCTTATTATAGCATATTTTGTTTAATTTGTCCATACTTTTTATGATAATTTTTGCTGTTTTACCCTAAAATGTTGTAATTTTGACATTTTTAGCATAAAAGCCTTGAAAATACTAGATATAGTGTGTTAGAATAAATATTAGACGCTATATGTGGGGGGTGACAGCTATAGTGAAGCAAATAATGGTCATACTTTGAACAAACTGAAGGAGGTATAAATGTTCAAAAAAATCAAAAAAAGGGATGGGAAAATTGTCAATTTTAACCCAGATAAGATTACTGAGGCGATTGCTAAGGCGGGAGCAGCAACCGAGGAGTTTAAACTGGATCGGGCAAAAGCTTTGTCTGAGAAGGTATTAAAAAGGGCAGAAGAGACAATTACGGTAAGGACCCCTTCGGTGGAACAAATTCAAGACATCGTAGAAGAAGTTCTGATGGAGTCGTCTTTTAAGCGGACGGCTCGAGAATATATCAGATTTCGTCAAGAGCGATCTAGAGTGAGAGAGGCTAAGTCCGACCTTATGAATATATATAAGACGATTTCTCACGCGGATGCGAGTGAAGATTCGGATGTGAAGCGCTCCAATGCCAATGTAGACGGCAACTCGGCTATGGGTAAAATGCTCCAGTTTGGGGCGGAAGGCTCCAAGGTTTTTGCTAAGACTTTGATGCTTAGACCTGATATTGCGGCGGCACATGATAATGGTGATATTCATATCCATGACCTAGATTTTTATGCGACTGGGACTCTCACTTGCTGCCAGAGCGATCCGTTTGTCCTATTCGAAAATGGTGGGTTTAATACTGGGCACGGACATCTTAGAACTCCTAATTCTATCGGCTCCTATGGGGCGCTCGCCGCAATTCTTCTTCAGGCTAACCAAAATGAACAGCATGGTGGACAATCAATTCCAAATTTTGACTATGCGATGGCCCCAGGGGTAAACAAATCTTTTAGAAAGGCTCTAAAACGGAATTTGGAAAAATATAATAAATTCTCTGGTAAAAAGTTGAGCTTAGAAGTAAAGGAAGCTTATGAGTATGGTGATGATGATAAACTAAAGAAAGATAAATGGCCGAAAGAGGTGATTGAGGCTTCTAACGAAGATGTAGAGCGCGAGACGCTTCAGGCGATGGAAGGATTTGTACACAACCTCAATACAATGCATTCTCGGGCAGGGGCACAGGTGCCGTTTACTTCGATTAATTTTGGTACAGATACTTCTCCGGCGGGGCGGCTGGTGTCACTTGACCTTTTGCAAGCGACGGAAAATGGCCTCGGCAAGGGAGAAACACCGATTTTCCCAATCTCGATTTTTAAAGTAAAAAGCGGAGTAAATTACGAACCGAATGATCCAAATTATGATTTGTTTAAAAAATCGATGGAGGTTTCGGCCAAGAGGTTATTCCCGAATTTTTGCTTTATTGATGCGCCGTATAATCTAAAATACTACAAAAAAGGTGATTACAGGACTGAGATTGCTACAATGGGTTGTAGAACACGGGTATTTGCCAGCGTATTCCCAGAGAGCGATGGTATAGTAACAGGGCGGGGCAACTGTTCCTTTACTACGGTTAATTTGGTAAGGATTGGAATTAGGCACGGAATTTGTCTAGGAGAAAGAAAAGAAGCCGATTGGGATGGTTTTTATAAGGAACTTGACGAAAAGATGGATCTAGTAAAGGATGAGTTGCTGGAAAGATTTGAGTTTCAAGCTAATCAGCACGTGAGGAATTTCCCCTTCCTGATGGGACAAGGCAACTGGTTTGGCTCAGAGAAGCTAGGCTGGAACGACACTTTGCGTGATGTAATCAAGCACGGTACTCTTTCGATTGGATTTATTGGTCTCGCCGAGACTTTGGTAG
>CAZFVK010000030.1:0-12409 GCA_964522475.1 uncultured Candidatus Saccharibacteria bacterium
GCTTGATACTTTAGCGGATGTAGAGGCCATACTAGGAGGCCTGGACACAGCGGATATAGCTACCATCGCTGCGGTAGTAGTTATTGCCGGTATATAGGTTACTACCATCGTAACGCAGGACGTGCCGAGCCGCACCATTATGCGCTGCATTGCCCCACCAAAACCCGTACGTAGACTCACTGTATAGCATCCCATGGTAGTAATACCCGCCCAGAATTGGAGAGAAGATCGGCACGTAAGTGCTACTGCCCGGTAATGTTCCACCAATACTATCTATTTGTACCTCGCTTGGCAAAGTCCAGCCCTTAGGGCAGATGGATTGAGTTGCTGTAGTTGTAGACGAGGCCGCAAAAGGGTGACTATAGGTCGCCCCAATTATTGCCGATGGTGACATCTACTATGAGTTTGACGGGGAGTTCGGGGGCAATTTGCTCCATTTCCTCCTTTAAGAGATTGCCAATTTTTTGAGTGTCTTCTTCGTTACACTCTACAATCAAAGAATCGTGAACTTGCATAATCATACTGGCGGAATCTGGAAGTTTTTGGTCGATTCTAATCATAGCACGCTTCATGAGGTCGGCTTCGGTTCCCTGAATCGGCATATTTTGGGCAGCACGCTCGGCAGCGCTTCTAATCAAGAAATTGGGAGATTTGACATCTGGCGTAGGGCGGCGGCGACCAAAGTAAGTCTCCACAAAGCCGTCGGTTTTGGCTTTTTCGAGAGTCTTTTTCATTAGATTCATGATGGGGCTTCTTAACTTTTGGTAGTTATCCATGAATTTCTTGGCATCAGCGTAGTTCATTTTGGTAGCGTCGGCAAGGCCATTTACGCTCATACCGTAGATGATGCCAAAGTTAATAGCTTTGGCGGCGCGGCGCTGATTTTTGGTAACTTGGTCCAGAGGAATACCAAAAGCTTCGGAAGCGGTTTTGGTGTGAATGTCGATATCATTATTAAAATCGTTAATGAGATTTTGATCATTCGCGAGAACAGCGGCGAGACGAAGTTCGAACTGAGAATAATCAGCAGAAACAAGTTTTTTGCCTTCGGCCGCAATAAAGCCGGTACGGATACGTTTGCCTTCTTCAGTTCTTACGGGGATGTTTTGAAGATTAGGGTCTTTACTACTTAGTCTACCAGTAGAAGTAACGTTTTGAGTAAAGGTAGTGTGGATGCGACCTTCTTTGTCTGCGAGGTCGGGCATAGGAATAATGTAAGTACTGAGAAGCTTGGCGGCTTCGCGATACTTAATGATTTCAGGAATGATAGGATGAGCGGTTTTTAGCTTGTCTAATTCTTTGGCACCGGTTGAGTAACCACGCGTGGTCTTTTTGATTCCCTTAACATCGAGTTTTAGATCGGTAAAGAGCACTTCGGATAGCTGAATTGGTGAATTAATATTAAAAACTTTACCCGCTAGACTATAAATTTTTTGTTCGAGATTTTTCAAAATCTCTGCGTATTCTTTTTGAAGATTTTTGAAATAGGTGCGATCTATCAGCATGCCCTTTTCTTCCATTTTGTAGAGAACCGGAATTAGGGGTAAGTCAAAATCGGTGTATATATTATATAGTTTGGGGAATTTTTGGAATTCTCTAAGTTCGGTTTGGTAGTCCATGGAGCTATCGTCACGAGCGAGGGGGTTTAGTAAAAAGGCGGCTTGATCAAGATCCCAGAATTTGGCGCCAGACAAGATTTTGTCGGCAATGTCTTTATTTTCATGCATTAAAGATTTGATGTCTTTATCAATGATTAAGTCTTTTTCACTCGACGGGTCCTGCCAGACCTTCTCCTCCCCCACCTCGCTTCGACTCGGCGGGGGTCCCCCTCCAGGTCTGTCACCCGTCGATGAAAAATTTCTTCTGATTAAGGAATTAAATTCTAATTTCTTTAATCCAGCGATGATACTGTTTTCGTCAAAAACAAAATCTGGAATGTCTTTTAAGCTTATAGGAGCGTTGAACATGATTTCGGCGAGCTTCCTCGAGAGGTAGGCGGAGGCTTTACCCTCTTCTAGTTTGGCTTTGGTGGAGCCGGTGATTTTGTCGATATTCTCGTAAATACCATCTAAAGTCTTGTGGTCGTTTAAAAGTTTGGCGGCGGTTTTTTCGCCGATGCCGGGGACGCCGGGGATATTGTCTGAAGAATCGCCTTTTAAGGCCTTTAAGTCTAGGAATTGAGACTTTTTGATGCCGTATTTTTCTTCCACTTCTTTTATATCGATTTTTTCGATATTGGAAAAACCTTTTAAGATGCGCCACATATGAGTGTTTTTGTCTACAATTTGGAGCATATCCAAATCGCTTGAGATAATGTAGGTTTCCCAGTCGCCAGCTTCGTCGGCTTGTCTTGATAAAGTCCCGATGATGTCGTCGGCTTCGTAATCGTCTAGTTCTATAAAAGACCAACCGAGGTCTTTTATCAACTCCCTCAAAAGTGGGATTTGGGCATAAAAATCTTCGCCAGGTTTAACTCTTCCGGCTTTATAGTCCTCGTAGAGTGCCTTTCTTTTGGAAGTGGAGGTCTTAGAATCCCAAGCCACGACGATTTTGGTGGGATTTAGTTTTTTAACAATTTCCATAGAGATAGCAGCAAAGCCATAGACGCCGCCGGTAGGGGTGCCATCAGGTAAGCTCAGTGCGCCCATCGCATAATACCCACGATAGAAGACGGATTTTCCGTCGATCAAAACTAAACGGTTCATATCTATATTATAACTGATTTAAGTTGATTTCGGGGAAGTTAGTGCGGATATGTTCGGCGTAGCCGGCGTCGATATGCTTCCAGGCGGTTTTCATGCGGTCTACTTTGGAAGTGTCAACAAATTGAGCGAGGAATTCTTTTTCAAATTCTTCTGGTACGGGACGAGAAAGAATCCGAGCGGTATCCATTTGGGGGTTGCCAATACCGGCGAAGCAAAAATCAATTACGCCGATAACTTTGTCATTTTCGTCTAGCAAGATATTGCCGAGGTTGAGATCGCCATGGACAAGTTTGTCCTCTTCGGTCTTTTTGATATAGGCATGGTCTTTATCGATATGTTCTTTGTAGTGCTCGTGATCTAACTCATACAAAAATTCAGATAGTGGCATTTTGACTTCTTCTGGGGCATCTTTTAGATCAATATTTGACAACTCTTTGATGAATTTGGCGGCATCATAAGCTACGCCGGTAAGGGCGGTGTGAGAGAGATGATAAATGCGGTCGCCTAAAGTGTAGCCTTCGATTTTTTCGTGAACCGAAAAAGGGCGATTTTTGTCATCATAATATAATTTCATTTGTGGAGTATAGTAGCTGGTCTTGCCATCGACAAAATTACAAACAGCGGCGTCTTTGACAATCATTCGAGACCAGAAAGGATTTCTTGGGAAACGGAAAAAATAGGATTTTTTATCGGTCGTGACTTCTATGACAATGTTGGTCCAGCCCGTTAAAATATGCTCAGTCTTTAAAATTTGACGTTCAGGCAAAGTTTTTTTGATAATTTCGTCTAACGGATCGTCGGTCGTAAAAAAATTACGCATGATATAATTATATCATGGATAACGTAAAAATATTAGCAATAGTGGGGATGAGCGGAAGCGGTAAGTCGGTGATCGTGGATTATCTAACCGAAAAAGGAGTTCCAAAGGTATATTTTGGGGGGATGATTTATAAAGAAATGGAAAAACGCGGGATTCCTCGCACTGAGGACGGTGAGAGTGAAAAGAAATTCCGTGAGCAGATTCGTGAAGAAGAAGGTAAAGATTGGGTGGTGCGCCAGGTGATAACAGAAACTCGTGATTTAATCTCCGCTGGACAAAAAAGAATCGTGCTGGACGGAGTATATTCTTGGACAGAATATTGTACACTGAAGCATGAGTTTCCGAAGGCGCTCACTTTTATTGCGATAGTAGTAGACAAGCATTTGAGGTATGAGAGAGTAGCAAATCGACCGGGGAGATCGTTTGATGCGGCAGCGATCAGAGAAAGAGATCGGAGCGAGATTGAAAATCTAGAAAAAGGCGGGCCGATTGCGATGGCAGATTATTACATTATCAATAATGGCACTATAAAAGAGTCTACCGATCAATTAGAAGAAATATTGAAAAAAATAGAGTTCTAACTCTGAACGGGTCCTGCCAGACCTTCTCCTCCCCCACGTCGCTTCGACTCCGTGGGGGTCCCCCTCCAGGTCTGTCACCCGTTCATGTTCATCATATATTCTATTTTAGCATTTCTACGAGCGTCATCGTCGTTTTTGGGGAGGTTAGTTCTTGAAGAATAGTCGTTGAAAATCTCTAGGGAGTTTTTGACTTCGCCGTCGTAGATGGGGTCTAAATCATAGACGCTCCAGAGGATAATGTGAAGGTCGGGGGTTTTTTCGGCATAAAATTCCAGAGCCTTAGAGGTGGCACGGATAAACTCCGCCTCAGTTTCTTTGGAATGGCGCCAAGAGCGACTGCCTAGAAAATGTTCGGTAACAGTAGGCGAGGTAGCAATCATGAGAAGTAGAGGTGTATAACTTCCCTCTTTTAACATTTTGATTAAAATTTGTTCGACTAATGGGTCTAGCAAGGTAACATCTAAAACAATATCGTAACCCTCTTTGGTAAGAGCATTTAAGGTAAGAAACATCATAATGGTAGAAAATTCGTCGGTTTTTTTGCGTAAGTTTTCTTCGCCATATTCTGCTTTGATTTCCTCACAGTGGGGGTGGTATGCTACGAATTTGCGGGCAGCTATAAGAATGGGGCTAATCTTGTTTTTTTCGCAGTAAGCTTCTACCGCGGGGAGGATTTGGGAGGTTTTGCCAGAACCAGAGAGACCAGCAATACGAATAAATTTCTTGTTTTTGGTCCTTCCTTTAGTAAAATCTTGAATAACTTTTTTGAGAATTTCAGGGTATTCCACTAAACTTACTTGCCACTCTTGCCTAACATCGCTCGGCCAGTGAGATTTCATGTAAGCGACAACTTTTTCTAATTCTTCATAATGACTTTCAGACATTTGTTCCCTTTCCTTACCTCAATATTTTTAATGTTTTCAAAAATTTGGTATTCACCCTCGGCTTGGAGTTCGACGGTAGCTGGGTCTTTGAATTCTAGCAAATCGCCTTTGGTGTCGGTGCCGGGAGTGCGATGTAAAATTGATTTTGCCATTAGAGAAAATAATCTTGGAAAGCTGACGGTCTTCAGTGCGGCGCTTCGGAAAATGTAAGGCTTTTTCCAGTCGTCACCACCTTTCATAACGCGACACATGGATTTGCCACTGACCGCGGCGTAGTCGGAGGCGTTTTTTACAGTGGGGTTTCCGTTGATAGTGAATTCGGGGAGAAATACTTTCTTGTGGCGGTTTTTGAAATACCATTTGGCGAGAGCGACGTAGGAGCGCCAGGAACTTTTGTGCCCCTTCTTCATATATTTCCTGAATTTGGGGGCGTCAAAAAGTTCGACGGCCTCGGCGGTCATGCCGATTGTCACGTAACATGTAGCGTAGCGCCAAAACTTACCGTCAACATAAATCTCGAGAGGATAAAGTTTAGAGGTGGCGCTCATGTCCTTCCTCGGGCCGCGTCCGGCCGGCCCGTCGCCACGGGCGGCCGGCGCTAGTCCTCGCGCTGCCGCGCTCCGGATTCCCTCGGATAGGACATCGAGCGCCACCTTTACATCACTCAGTTTCATGGTGCCGAGGGTTCTCGCGAGGTCGTTGAAGTTGCCGTAAGGGAGAACCGCCAAAGTGGCGTCTTTCTTAGATTCAAGAATGGCGTTGGCGGTGATGGCGGCGGTGGCATCGCCACCGAGAGCGAGGAGAAGATCGGCGTCTTTGATTTCTTCCCGAAGATTTTTGACATTGTTTTCAAAACCAATTTTTTTGATGGTATATTCATCTAGAGTGTAGCCGGCAAAAAGTTTTTCTTTTTTTGACAAAATATCTTTTTTGACACGACGATAATTAGAGGAATTGGGATTGTAAACGAGAATTAGGCGCGACATTTAGAACTCCTAGTAGCCAGGTAGAAGCCAGCTGAGCAAGCCATAGGCAAGAGCATAGACAGCGATACCGATAACGATTTCGAAGAGGCGGCGTTTGGCTTTTCTGGTTTGTTCTTCGTTGCCACCGGCAGTGAGATATTGAATGCCAACCACCACAATACCGATAACACCAGCAATGCCGATAACGACAGACATGATATTAGCGACTAATTTGACTACACATTTGATGCCCTCGCCACCGCCGGCTTCTTCACCGGCACAAGTCTTGAGAATGGCGGCATCGGCTTTGTCGGCCGCATAGACTGGTGTAACACTAAGGCTTGGAACTACTAGACCTAACCCCATCAAAATCGTCATGATGACGGGTAAAATTTTTTGTTTGATGGTTTTCACTTGGCCTCCTTACCTTAAATATTCGTGTAATTTTTTAGTTTCTTTGTTCTTACGAAGCTTTGATAATGCCTTCGCCTCAATTTGACGGATGCGTTCACGAGTAACATCAAACTCGGCGCCAACTTCTTCTAGAGTATGAGGGCGACCACCACCGATACCAAATCTTAATCTAATAATCTTTTGTTCCCTATCGGTCAAGGTAGAAATAATCTCGGATAGTTGCTCTTTTAAAATCTGATTAGCGGCGGAATCTTCAGGAGAAATACGCTCTTCGTCTTCTACAAAATCACCAAGAACAGAATCTTCGTCGTCACCGTCACGGCCAACGGAGGCATCGAGCGAGGCAATGTCTTGCTTGATGCGCATGACATAGTCGACTTTGTCGGGATCCATGTGGAGCTCAGCGGCGATTTCTTCGTTGGTTGGCTCGCGGTTTAATTCGGAAGTAAGTTTTCTGGTAGTCCTGAGGACTTTATTAATGGTCTCAACCATGTGGACTGGGATACGAATAGTACGAGCTTGGTCGGCGATAGCCCTGGTAATAGCCTGGCGAACCCACCAAGTAGCATAGGTAGAGAATTTGAAGCCTTTCTCGGGATCGAATTTTTCGACAGCCCTTAAGAGCCCGGTGTTTCCCTCTTGAATTAAATCTAGAAAATCAAGACCACGACCTCCGTATCTCTTGGCGATAGAAACCACTAATCTCATATTTGATTCTACCATTTTGTCTTTGGCTTTTTTGTCGCCTTTAACTATACGCTGGGCAAGTTCAGCTTCTTCTTCTGAAGTGAGTAAAGGAATTTTGCCGATTTCTCTTAAGTAGAGCCGAACCGAATCGTCCGCAAAAGCATCAACGTTCTCGGCTGTGATAGCGAGGTCTTCGTCAGATAATTCTTCTTCGTTTTCGATATCGTCGATATCTGGTTCATCAAACTCAGGGTTTAAATCTTTCGCATTCAAAATGTCGTCTTTGTCAACCATTGGTATTAATTATATCATAGTTTTTTGGTTGAAACAAAATTTTGTCTATCAATTAATCTTCGAGGAGCTTGCGAATGAGAGAAGTGATAAGGTCTTTTTCACTAGGGCTAGACTCGGCAATTAGTAGCGCTAGGGCGGTGAGGGCGCGGTCACTGATTTTGGTCTCGCCATTTTTGGTGAGATGTTCGTCATTAATAGTGAGAAAAACAATAAAAAGCAATGAGCCGATGCGTTTGTTGCCGTCATAGAAGGGGTGGTCTTTGATGACAAAATATAAAAGATGGGCGGCTTTTTCGGCCACAGTGGGGTAGAGATCTTCCCCGTCGTAACTCTGATAAATACCCTCAATGGAACCCTTAAAGGCATTATTCCTGGGTTTACCAAAGAGGTCGCCGCCTCTCACAGATTTCCTTAAACCGTCAATTACTTCGATACAAAAATCTGGAGTAAGCTTTTTTTCTTTTCTCTTCTTCTTGTTGAGACCGGTGAGATCGATAAAGCCGTCGTCGTATTCCCTTAAGGTTTCGAAGCTGGTAGAGTATTTGGAAATCACCTCAAGAACGCCGTTGGCTTCGCCAGCGTCTAAGCTCTGATGAGCAATTAAGCGTCTGACGACGCTCATCATGTTTTCGACCTCTTTTAATCTTTTACTGTCGGCAGATTTGAGACGCCTTTCATTGACGGCGATACCTTTGGTCAGATAATTATGGAGAACAGAGGTGGCCCAGATACGGAAGTCGGTGGCTTTTTTGGAATTAACGCGGTAGCCAACGGAGATGATAGCGTCGAGGTTATACATATTAACTTCGCGCGCAACCTCACGCTTTCCCTCTTTTCGAACTATTAAGTTTTTCTTAATAGTTCGTTTTTCATCTAATTCACCATCTTCATAAATCTTTTTTAAGTGCATATTGATATTTGGAATGGTTGTGTCGAACACTTGTGAAATTTGAGCCTGAGTAGCCCAAATAGTGTCTTCTTCTGGATTAACATCAAAAACTACTTCCCCTTCAGCTGCTTTGTAGATTTCTATCTGGTTGTTATCTGTCATATCTGTGATTATAACATACCGTCTTGAACTTGTGTAAAAATTTTACAAGTTCAAGAGGTAAGATTATCGACTTGCTTCGCAAGTCGTCCAGCGTCGCACGCTCGGAAAATCTACCGCAAGCGGCAGATTTTCACTCACTGTGCTAGCTGGTCAAATTCTTCCATAGAGGTGATGAGGAGTTCGCGGGGTTTGGTGCCGTTGACTGGGCCGATGACGCCGAGTTCTTCAAGCCAAACGCCGAGACCGGAGACATAGCCATGCGATTTTGATAAGTAAGTCTGAAGAAGCGAGGTGGAGAATTTGCCATTTTTGATACAAATCTCGATAGCCTTTCTGACTAGTGGATCCTGAGGATCAAACTTGCGACCAAGACCGTCCATATCACCAAGGCCACCACCTATACCCTTGATAGCAACGGCTTGTGCGGTAACCTCTTCGTTGTACTGAGGTGGACGTTGAGAACGCAAGAAATCGGTGACCTTCTTAATGTCGCCATCTGGAGTCCAGGCACCCTGGATACGCTCGGGACCATTTGAAGTCTGTTCGGACGATAAGAGCATATCACCTTGGCCGAGAAGCTTGTCCGCACCAGAAGAATCTAGAATAATACGAGAATCCATAGAGCTTAAAACTCGGAAGGCGATACGGGATGGGATGTTACCCTTGATAAGACCGGTAATGACTTTGACCACTGGCTTCTGAGTGGCAAGCACAAGGTGCATGCCAGCAGCACGACCAAGCTGAGCAATACGAACGATCAGTGGCTCAAGCTCTTTTGAAGCCTGCATCATGAGGTCGGACATTTCGTCAATCACAATGACGATGTAAGGCATTTTTTCAGCAGCATCTTCCCCGGAATCTTTGGAAGCGGATTTGGATTTTTCTACCATAACTTCGTTGTAATCTACAATGTTTTTGACGCCAGCTTCTTCCATAATGGTGTAACGGCGATCCATTTCGCCAGCAGCCCATTTCATAGCGGAGAGAGCTTTGGTGGTGTCGTTGATAATTGGGGTTAAAAGATGCGGAATGTCTTTATAAACGGCCATTTCTACGCGCTTAGGGTCTACAATAATTAAGCGCATGTCAGATGGGGCGTTTCTATATAATAGAGACATAATAAGAGTGTTGGTCATAACGGACTTACCAGAACCAGTAGTACCAGCGATGAGGAGGTGACGCATATCAGCAAGATCAGCTACAACAGGTTTACCAGAGATATCTTTACCTACAGCAAAGGTAAGCGGATGCTTAGAATGACGCCATTCTTCGGACTCAATAATACCGCGGAGTGAAACACCCTCGGCGCGAATGTTTGGCACTTCTACGCCAATTAGCTGAGTGCCTGGAATTGGAGCTTCGATACGGACGGTTTTGGCGGAGAGTTTGTAAGCAAGCTCTTTATCACGTGCAGCAATTTTGGAAAGATTGACGCCGCCAGGGGCTTTTAAGGTATATTGGGTAACACGTGGGCCGATATTGGCACCTTTCATTTCTACGTCGATACCAAATTCGGCAAAAGTGTTTTGGATAATCATGGCGTTTTGCTGGATGTTGCCAGCGTCGGCAGGAGACTGCTTCTTGGTGAGAAGATCGGTACCTGGCATTTTCCAATCAGGGTCGTTAACGGCAATGAGAGCAGTAGGTTCTTTGGCGACTTCTTCTGATACCTTGGCGGCTTTTGGCTTGTTGACCACGAGATCTTTGGACTTCCGACTAAAGAGGCGGCTTCTTTTAGGTGTTTCAACAGTGGCTTCTTTAAGATTTGAGCCGGAATTGACCTGGATTTCGAGATGGCCTTTTTCTTCGCTGTCGTCTTCTTTTTTGGCAACTTTTTTGGCATCTCTTTTGGCAATATTTTTGGTATTTCTAAATAATGCGGCTGGTGAAAGCTGAAGGATAAAAGCTAAAGTAATAAAAATCAATATAATATATATGACAAAAACAAAGCCTTGATCAAGAACTTTTAACATAATGTTGTTCAGCCAATCGCCGACGATGCCGCCGTTGTCCCAAATGGCACCAATACCAGAAATCCAAAGTAGCATCAAGACGCTAAAAATATAAACCGGAATAGCGACGCGATTGTTGTCAGAACGAAAAATTTTGACTGCTAAATAGACTAGTAATGCTGGAATAAAGTAAGTAGCTAGGCCGAGACCTTTCAGAATAGCCTGATGGGTATTATTTAAAAAAGAACCGCCGTGGTCGAACCAGGTAATTACAAAAAACAGCGCCAAAGCAATCATCAGCACGGCCATGATTTGGTGCCAAAAACCACCGGGGAGTTCGTACTCGGTATTAACTTCCCTCTCGGCAGCTTTTTTTGAAGCAGTTTTTTTGGAGGTTTTTTTAGTTCCTTTTCTAGTATTTTTTCTTCTTGACGCAGGCATATACTTTTATTATAGCATAAAAAGGCCGCGAAAATCGCGACCTTTTTGAAGGATGAAAAATAGATTAGTCTCTCGCGGCGGGAGCACCAATGGCGATACCGCGATTAGCATCAGCTTCGGGATCTTTGCCATATTCGTAATCTTTGCCAGGCAAAACGGCATTTAAAATAATACCAGTGATAGCGGCAATAGCCATGCCGGTAAGAGTGATGCTGGTTTCTCCTATAGCAAAAGTGATGCCGTCGGAAATACCAAGGCCACAAACCATGACCACGCTTACGATGATAAGATTACGTGATTTGGCGAGGCTGACATGGTTCTCGTACATATTGCGCACACCGATAGCTGAAATCATACCATAAAGCATAAAGGAAATACCACCAATGATAGCAGTTGGCATGGTATTAATCACCGCGGCGATTTTGGGCATGAAGCCGAAAATTACAGCGTAAGCTGCGCCGATGCGGACAACTTTGGGGTCAAAGACTCTTGAAAGCGCCAAAACACCGGTGTTTTCACCGTAAGTGGTGTTGGGCGGACCACCAACTGCCAGTGACAAAGCCGACATGAAGCCGTCGCCAAGCAAGGTACGATGAAGCCCAGGATTTTCTACAAAATTCCTCTTGGTGGTAGCACTAATGGCACTAATATCGCCAATATGTTCCATCATGGTAGCAAGGCAAATAGGCGCCATAATCATAATAGCCGTGAAGTCAAATTTGGGTGTGATGATAGGCGGTAAACCAACCCAAGACGCACTGGCCACCTGCGAAAAATCGATTTGACCCGCCCAAGCACCACCGACGCCAGCAAGCTGTGCCACTACCGCAATAGCGTAGCTGATGACTACGCCCATTAAGATGGGTACAATATTCCAGATGCCTTTACCCCAGACATTAAAGATAATAACTACAGCGATGGCAATAATAGCCAAAAGCCAGTTGGCGCTGGCATTGCCAATGGCTGATGGGGCAAGACTTAAGCCGATACAAATAATCATCGGGCTTGTCACCACGGGTGGCAGGTACTTGAGCGTACGTTTGACGCCGATAGCCTTGATAATGATAGCAAGGACTGTGTAGCAAACAATGGCGCCGACAATGGCGCCGCCGTTGGCATAGGCTAGTTGCTCTTCTAAGGGTAAATCTGCGTAAGCCGGGCTGGATTTAATCATAGCATAGCCACCAAGAAAGGCAAACGATGAGCCTAAGAAGGCCGGCACCATCCGTCTAGTAAAAACAAAATGGAATAGCAGAGTACAAACACCAGCCATCAGAAGCGTAGTCTGAACCGACAAGCCAGTCAGGAGTGGCACGAGCACCGTAGCGCCAAAGAAGGCGAACATGTGCTGTAAACCCAAAAACAACATGGTGGGAAGGCCGAGATCTTCGGCATGGTAAATTCCCTCTTTCGGTATTTCTTTTCTCATTTCTCTCCTCCTTGTTAAAATACGTGGATTTATTGGTTACAATTGACAGTTACAGATAATGACCATTTTCCATCCAAATTGTGAGTATTATAGCATATCGGTTATCAAATTAAAAGTATGAGCATAAAAAATGGCTGGGATGGCAGGACTCGAACCTGCGAATGACGGGACCAAAACCCGTTGCCT
>CAZFVK010000031.1:0-11306 GCA_964522475.1 uncultured Candidatus Saccharibacteria bacterium
GGACTTTGCCTAGCCAAACCCAAATAGATAGCCAAAGAGACATAAATAGCTTTTCTCCAGTCCTGGGCGGGTATTACAGCGATGGTAAGCTGTACCATGAGTCTACGCACGGGTACTGGTGGGGCAGTACTACGTATAGTGGTGCGAGGCGGTACCGCCTGGGTTACGATGGTAGTAGCCTATATACCGACTACGACTACCGCTACCCTGGGTACTACGTGCGGTGTGTTCAGGCCTCCTAGTATGGCCTCTACATCCGCTAAAGTATCAAGCTCTTAATACATTCACTATGACACAGAGTTCTTGAAGGATGGTGGGGAGGGAAGAATCTTTTACCTATTTTGAGTGAATATATGATAAGCCCGAAGGATTTTTTATCTGTCTCGAGTGAATATTTTGATGAGCCCAAGAAGTTTTTGAGGATTTTAGAAAATTGTCTCTTGCGAACCCTGAAGAGAGCCGTGAGACAAGAGCAATTTTCGTTAAGAAATCCGAAAAAACTTCTTGGCGCGAAATCAACCGTTCACGAGAGATGGATAAAAAATCCTACAACTACTTACCAAAGAAAATGGTTATTTAAATCCCATTAAGCTCTTCTACAACTTCTTCTCTATCACTATCAATTAACTTTAGTCTTGCTTTAATCTCATTCTTCCCCATCTCCACCGCTCTTGTTAGAGCTGGCATAAAAGATAATGGCTCAAAGAATTCGCAATATTTCTCGTAATCTTCGTGAGTCTTCACACTCCCCGCCATATACCTCGGATAATTATCTAGCGACTTATCACCCGAAATCTTCTTCACATAATCCCAATGTGTTTCAAGCCACTCAAACGTCAAATCTTTCACCACCGGATTTCTGTATAGATAAATAAACAAATGAAACTGATCCTGCGGCTTTACTACCTCTGGCTGGTCAAGCAGTTTCATCACCTTAGATAAAGCCTTCTCGTCCTTTGTCAAAGTCATCGCCACGAGAAGGTCAAACTTAATCTCCGGATCAACTTCCGTCTTATATGCCTCAATATATTCATCCACAAACGAAGGTTCCAAGCACAATTTCGCATCCAAAATATCCGCCCGAATTTCCGTATCCAACTTAGTATAATCGGAAGAGTACATCGCAGCCAACTTCTCCAAATTTTCCTTATTTTCCGCATAAAAATCTAGTGCCAGAAGTATCGAGCGAAGTCTCAAAATATTTTCATCATCGCCTTTATGAGTCGTAAGCCCGGTATATTTAAGCCCCGGTGCCACTAACTCCTTCACAAATTCCTTATATTTCTTTTCCTCAGGAGATTGATATTTAAAGAAAATTTTTAATCCTGATACAATCGTGAGAATTATATTCCATACCGCCGCCGACTTTTCTTCTTTAAATTTATCAATCAAAGGAACTAATGATGCCGACGGAGCCAAATCAGTTTTTGACACCAAATCCCGATCTATCAAAAGTCGCAGTTTTTCTTCTAGTCCCAAAGTTTCAAAATCATCCAGCCTCTTAAAAAACTCAGCATCCGTCAAATTCAAAATATAATGCCCGCTCATATCTTCCAAAATCTCTGGCAAAGGCCAATCCGATTTATTCATCTTCCCATCAAGTAAAAATCTCTTTTGTGAAAATTTCTTAAAATTACCAGTTCCATCGTCAAACACTACTGGATACCCCGGTTTATCAATAAACGCGTGCATTAACTTTTTTGTATCAAAATCCGCATACGGCGTCAAAGCATCCCAAAGATTATCCCCTACCGTATTTTTATACTGATACTTTCCGAAATAATCAGTCACACCCTTACAAAAATTCTCCCACCCCATCAATCTAATCAGCATCAGCATTAATCTTGCTCCCTTTGCATATACAATCGCCGGATCAAACAATGTTGCAATTTCCTCTGGATCTTTTACATCCTGATGCACCGATTGCACCCCAGAAAGACAATCTCGCCTGAGGGCTGCCAAGCAGTCTCCCGTAAAAAACCCTTCAAAAATTTTATATTCCGGATGAATATAATCTACTACATAATATTCCATCACGCTCGCAAACGATTCATTCAACCACAAATCATCCCACCATTCCATTGTCACAAGATCCCCAAACCATTGATGCGACAGTTCATGCGCCACAGTGAGCGCTACTCCTTTATATGTACCAAGTGTCGCCGCCTTAGAAGCCAGTAACATCGACTCCCGATAGGTTACGAGTCCCCAATTTTCCATCGCCCCCGCTTCAAAATCAGGAAGTGCCACCTGAGTTAATTTCCTCAAAGGATACGGCACCCCAAAATTATCATCATAAAATTCTAGAGACTTCGCCGCAATCTCATTCGCAAAATCCACCGTGTTTATATCTTGATTGAGCGCCGCATAAGTTGTAATCTCCACTCCATGCGCATTCTTAACAGTTTTTCCATGAAACTTGCCCACGACCCACGCCAGTAAATATGTAGACATCTTCGGCGTCGATTCAAAAACTGTTGTATTTTTTACAATAGTTTTGTTTTCGGTATTTGCCAAAACCAAATCTTCCGACTTCTCAGGTAAAGTAATCGAGAGTTCAAACACAGCCTTCGCTTCTGGTTCATCAATACAAGGGAAAGCCTCTCTCGCATAATGACTTTCAAATTGTGTTGCCACAATCGTCTCCGTCTTCCCCTTGTATTCATAATTAGAAAGATACGCTCCCTGCATATTCTCATTCAATTTCCCATCATAAAAAATCTCTATCTCCGCTTCTCCCAAAGGCACGTTATAAACAGTCAAAACTTCACCATCTGTTTCAAACTTACATTTTTCACCATTTACCACCACATCAGAAACGTTCAACCTCACCGCATGGAATTTCACCACCTCGTTTAAGGCCTCACCAACAACTTCTACCTTTCCACCAATTTTCTTTTCATTTTTATTTATCTTAAGATCTAAAACATATTTTTCCGGCTTAAAAAACTTAATCAATCTCTCCATATCTACCCTTTCTTTTTAATTTTATTTGTACAATTTTGCTACTACTGGCATCTTCGCACCCTTCAAAATCGGTTCTAGTTCCGCTTCTTCCAGAGTCTCATGTTTCAAAAGCTCTTCCGCTAGAGCATCCAAAACTTTTTTATTAGCTTTTAGTACCGCTTCCGCTCTCACCGCCGCTTCATCCGTCAACTTCTTTACTTCCGCATCAATTAATTCTGCCGTTTTTTCGGAATACGGTTTGCCTGTGGTAATCGTATAATATCCCGTCTCTTCACCCGGAAATACCAAGTTACGTGTATTGTCGCCCATCCCTTCTTCTATAATCATCGACTTAGAAAGCTCCGCTACATGTTTAAGATCGGACGAAGCACCCGTTGTGATCGCATCCGCCCCAAAGACCATTTTCTCCGCAATTCTACCACCCATTGCCCGTGCCAGAATATCTTTTAATTCATAAATATTTTTATAGCTCTTGTCTTCTGGTGGCAAGAACCAAGTTACCCCACCAGTCTGTCCACGCGGAATAATTGTCACTTTATGTACTGGATCAGAATCCGGCAATACGTGCCCCACAATCGCATGCCCTGCCTCGTGATAAGCTGTAATTTTACGTTCTTTATCCGTCATCATCTTTGACTTTCTCTCCGGCCCAATCGCCACTCTCTCAAATGCCTCTACTACATCAGCATTCGAAATCGCTTTATGTCCTTCCCTTGCTGCCGTAATTGCCGCCTCGTTCGCAATATTCGCAAGGTCCGCTCCAGAAGAGCCTACTGTCTTTTTAGCTAGAGCCTCAAGATCCACATTCGCTTCTACTGGTTTGCCCTTGAAATGAACTTTAAGAATCTCCAAACGATCTTTTCTTTCTGGCAAAGTCACATTCACGTGACGATCAAATCGCCCTGGACGAAGCAAAGCCTTGTCTAGCATGTCTACTCGGTTTGTCGCCGCCATCACAATCACACCTGAATCATTATCAAACCCATCCATTTCCACCAAAATCTGATTGAGTGTTTGTTCGTCCTCACGTCCAGCTCCACCACGCGCATCTCTCTTGTGCGCTACCGCATCAATTTCATCAATAAAGATAATCGACGGCGCATTTTTCTTGGCCTTAGAAAACAGATCCCTTACTCTAGAAGCACCTACACCCACAAACATCTCCGCAAATTCCGAACCCGAAATCGAGAAAAACGGCACATTAGCTTCACCTGCTACTGCCCTAGCCATCAAAGTTTTACCTGTCCCCGGATCACCAACCAGCAGTACCCCACGCGGAATCTTCGCGCCTAGTCTCTCGTATTTCTTTGGGCTTTTTAAGAAATCTACAATTTCTACCAAATCTTGCTTGGCCGCCTCATTGCCTGCCACATCTTTAAAGGTCACTTTTTTCTTGTCTGGCCCATACATCTTTGCTTTAGACTTGCCAAAAGATAATGACTGACTATTAGCTGCCGTTGCCTGCTTCATCATCCAAGAGAAGAAAATCACCACCGCAATAATCGGCAGCACAGTAAGAGCTACGTCTAATACAATTCCCCAAGTATTCACATCCTCTTTGTACTCAATCGTCGGATAAGTCTCATTACATTTTTTAAGCTCTTCATCTTTCAAATCTTCACAATGGTCTATCAAACCCTGATCATACAAAGTCCCCGCCCCATCCTTTCTAGAAGTTTCCGTCGGTTGGTCTTTGTCTTTCAAAGTAATATCAAGGGTATTACCAGTTACCGTAATTTTAGAAATGTTTCCATTCGGATCATTCGCCCGTGTAATCACATCAGAAATCGGCACCTCAGTTTTAGTTACACCCTTACTAGTCCAATTCATTATCAGCATTGCTGCAAAACACACCAATACTACTGTAAACAATACACTCCTAATCATGTTCGAACGATTAGCCGCGTTTTTGTTTCCAGTACCATTTACCGAATTTTTTGGTTGCTCCCCTGCCACAATTTTCTCCTTTCTATATATACTATTCTATCATATACTCCCCAATTTTCCCATAAAAAAAATCCCCCTCAAGTGGTCTGGGTGAACGGACTTGAACCGTCGACCTCAGCGTCCCGAACGCTGCGCGCTACCAACTGCGCCACACCCAGACAATGGTCGGGGTTAGGAGACTTGAACTCCTGACCTCACGCACCCCATGCGTGCGCGCTACCAGGCTGCGCCAAACCCCGCAAAATCAAAAATGGTCTGGGTGACAGGACTTGAACCTGCGACCTCGACGTCCCAAACGTCGCGCGCTACCAACTGTGCTACACCCAGGTATATCTATATTATATCATACCTCACCGCTATTTACAATTTATTGTTCAGCTCTCACTCCCAACCCCTCATCAGACAAATCTTCATACTTTACCTCTAACCCCACCGTATCCATTCCCATTTCCGCTAAAGTCCTAATCAAAGCTCCCACTTTTGCTCCAGTATAATCTTTCATGATCAAATAAAATCCTCTTTCCGAATCATCCATAGCAAAACTTATCGTATACTTTGTGTATTCGCTATAATCATCCGAAAAATATTCTACTGTCACCGGAAGATCTTTCAAGACCGGTTCTTTTTCAAGTAAACTATCTAGTTTTTTCATCTCCGCCTCATTCTGAATCTCCCCCACAATCAAACTATCGCCTTCATTCTCCTCATACCATTTCGCCGTATTCTCACTATTAGACTTGAGATAAAGTTTCAAATCCACTGTTTCCCCATCTTTCATAGTTAGTTTCCCAGTTTTCGTCGCAAAACCTTCCGCACTCACCTCCACTGTATACTCCCCTGGTTGAAAATCGAACTCTCCACTCACCGGATAATCACTATCACCAATCTTTACCGTAGCAATAGACGGTGCCACCATAATATTCACCTTAGCAGAATATATCGCTCCGTGAATCAAGAATCCTAAAGAAACCGCCAAAATCAAAATCAAAGCAGCAGCAGAAACACCGATTATGACTTTAGCTCTAGTCTTCATCTGGCAAAATCGCAAGATGCGCTTCCTCTAATTGTTCCGTGTCAACATTAGACGGTGAATTCATCATGAGATCCACTCCATTTCCATTCTTTGGAAATGCCACCACATCCCGAATGTTGTCTTCGTCCTCGAGAATCATAAAAATCCGATCAAGTCCCGGCGCCGCACCTGCATGTGGTGGTGCCCCATACTTAAACGCCGAAAGCATCCCCCCAAACCTCGCCTCTACATATTCATTATTGTATCCCAAAATATTAAATACCTTGTACATAATCTCTGGGTTATAATTCCGCACCGCCCCCGAAGCGCACTCGTACCCGTTCATCACCATATCGTATTGGTCAGCTCTAATCGCTAATTTCTCTTCATCAGTTTTTGCTGCCTCCAATGCGCTCAAGCCACCTTTCGGCATGCTAAACGGATTATGGCCAAAATCTAACTTTTTATTTTTCTCATCCCATTCATAAAACGGAAAATCCACTACCCAAGTAAGTGCCACTTCTTTTGGATTTTTTAGTCCAAATCTATCTGCAAAAGAAATCCTAAGTTGTCCAAGAACTTTATTTACCAAGTCCCTGGTATCAGCTCCAAAGAACACCGCATCACCATCTTCCGCTCCCATCTTCTCACGCACCGCACTAATTTCAGCATCACTCATAAATTTAAGAATCGGCGATTTAGCTTCTCCCCCACTATATAATATATATGCCAAGCCCCCAGCCCCAAGTTTCCGCGCTTGCTCTGTAAATTCATCGATTTCTCGCCGAGTGAGTTCCGCTCCACCCTTCACACGCAAAGCTTTCACGCACGGCTGTTTAAACACCTTAAAATCCGTATCAGTAAACACATCAGTCAAATCAACCAGTTCCATCCCATATCTAAGATCCGGTTTATCCACCCCATAATTATCCATCGCCACCTCAAATGGTAATCTCGGAATAATATCATCCTCCGGAATATAAGCCTTCGCAATTTCACTCCGGCAAACAATTTTCTTCTCCGCAAATTCCGTCACTAACTTGATATATAAAGGCTCAATCTCACGCCGTACCGTTTCACCATCATTCACAAAAGACATTTCAAAATCTAGTTGATAAAAATCTCCGTACAATCTATCCGCCCTTGGATCTTCGTCCCGAAAGCACGGCGCGATCTGGAAATATTTTTCCACTCCCCCTACCATCAAAAGTTGCTTGAACTGCTGTGGCGCCTGTGGCAAAGCATAGAATTTTCCTGGATGAAGCCTAGACGGTACCAAAAAATCCCTTGCCCCTTCCGGTGATGAATTAGCCAAAATCGGCGTAGTAATTTCTGTAAATTCCCGCGAATACATATAATCTCTTACCACCTTATAAAATTCACTACGTCGCTTCAAAATTCTCTGCATCGACGGCCGCCGAAGGTCCAAATACCGATATTTCAGTCTCATCTCTTCCGAAGACTTATCACCATCATCATGCGTATTTACCGGCAAAGGTTCTGACC
The DNA here is from genome assembly GCA_964522475.1 of uncultured Candidatus Saccharibacteria bacterium. Taxonomy (GTDB): domain Bacteria; phylum Patescibacteriota; class Saccharimonadia; order Saccharimonadales; family Saccharimonadaceae; genus Nanosyncoccus. The sequence goes on from CAZFVK010000031.1 coordinate 7,433, forward strand.
TATTCAGAAGCGTAAGCTCAGATACGACCAGCTCAATCTCTCCCGTTGGAATATTTGGATTCACGAGTTCCGGTTCTCTTTTTCGCATCACACCGCGAGCGCTCAAAACAAACTCATCCCGCACCGTCTCCGCTAATTTAAACGCCTCAGCAGTCTCCGGCGTCACCACCAACTGTATTATCCCATCAAAATCTCTAAGATCAATAAAAATTAATCCCCCGTGATCTCGCCTCGAATTTACCCATCCCGCTACTTCCACCTCTTTTCCTAAATATTCGGATAACTTGTTTGTCGCAGTTCTCATAGAGATGATTATACCACAAATTTCATTTTTATGCTTGCAATGCCTCGCAACATTTGATAGAATAGAAAAAGTTGCTTTAAAAATTTTCTAATTATTTAGGTCGTAAAAGCAATAAACATTAAGGAGAAAATAGATACATGCGTATCAAAAAGCTAAAGCGTACAAAAACGCCCAAAGCTACGATCGCTCCCGCCGAATGGCAAGAGTTTATCGAAATCTAAAATAAGCCCCACCGGGGCTTATTTTCATGCTCCTAACTTTGCTTCCACAATTTTAGTCAAAATATGTATAAACTCTTGACCCGAAAGCGCCGCATCCCAAGTGATTTTCTTACCGTCCACCGTCACTGAGCCGCCAGTACTAGAACTCCAAGGAATCAACTGCCCATCTACATAAAACGCTGGCGTCCCCTCTATCCCTACTCGTTTACTAATTCCCATATCAAAGCTAATCTTCTTTGACACCGCATCCGAGGCTACATCCGCACGGAATTTCTCAAGATCACCTTTACCGTCCGTCACCTCAGTAAAATACTTCTCAAACAGCGTAGTCCTTTCCGAAGCGTTCTTATACTCCCAATCCGATTGTTCAGTAAAAAGTTTATCCGCATATTCCTTCCAATATCCCTGAAGCCCCGCTGCTTCTGCCGCCGAAGCCGCCGCCGTCGCATTTTGATGATAAGAAAGGAGATCATTTCTATATACCACCACCAATTTTCCATCAAGATCATCTATCGCCTGATTTACCCTAGGGTTCATCGACGCACACCCCGGGCACTGAAAATCTGCATATTCAAATATATATACCGGCTCACCCGTGTAGCTACCATCTTTATCTTTTTTTAGGTGATCGCCAATATTCCCATTATGTTCATCCGGCTCAATCACCGAATAAAAATCATATTTGCTAAAATCTGTTGCTTTATTGTTCCCATCAATTACCAAAAAAGTTGCTACGGCGATCACAGCTATCACTACTATGCCAACAATTACACCAACTACAGAAAATCCTCTTGCTTTTTTCATATAACTCCTTTGTGTTATAATTATTATATCATGTCAGGTGCGTTTTTATCAAAAATCAAAGATTTAAAAAACAGCCTTTTCGATTCCGAAGATTTAAAAGAATACGAAAAATACAAATTTAAGTCCAGCAACCCCATCAAAAAACCAGAAAAACCCAAAACACCCGAACCTTACTCCCCAAGAAATATCAATGAGTTCATCGGTGTCATCAAACGCACTCCAGCCTCCATCTTAAGCAAAAAAGATCGTGCTCGCATCGCCGCCGTTATGAGTTTTGATGATCGCATCGTGGCTGATCTTATGACGCCAAAGTCCCAAATGGTTTTCGTCAATGCCAAAGATTTTCTAGGACCATTAATGCTAGACAAACTCTATAAATCAGGCTTCACCAACTTTCCAGTTGTTGACAACCATAATCACGTCAAAGGCATCATTCATACTGAAGCTCTCAACGCCTTAGAAATCAGAAAAACCGACCGCGCCGAAAAATACATGGACAAAACCGTCTCATACCTCCATACTACTGACCCTCTCGAATTCGCCGTCAAAGAAATCGAACGCACCAATTCTTATTATTTCCTTGTCTTAGACCCTTCAAATGATCTCGCCGGCTTCTTCACCGCCAAAATGCTCCTTGATTATCTCTTAGGATAATCTATACATTTCGCTCATGCTATTCCACCACCTTGAATTTTAATCAAATCCGTGCTATAATTATCTACCAAGAAAGGTAGACATGGAAAAATATATCGTTAAATTTCGAAAAGTTATTTTGGCACTCGCCGTTTTGCTTTTGGTTCCCTCTATTATTGGTTTTATGAACACTAGAGTCAATTACGATATGTTAACTTACCTTCCAGACAGTATGGAAACCGTCCAGGGCCAGGAAGAGTTGCTACAAAGTTTTGGCAAAGGCGCCTTTTCTCTTGTTATCACCGAAGATCTACCAGAAGCAGAACAAGCTAAGCTAGAAGAAAAATATAGAAACGTGCCTCATGTAGAAACCGTTCTTGGCTTTGGCACTCTAAACAGCAATAATATCCCAGCCAAACTTCTTCCAGAAGCCATTTATGACAAATTCCAAAAAGGTAACGAATCCATTATAGCTGTCTTCTTTGACACCTCCACCTCTGCTGACGAAACCATGGACGCCGTCCTAAAAATTCGCGAAGTCTCCGATGGCCACGCCTATCTCTCCGGTATGTCCGCTTTTGCCACCGACCTCAGAAAACTATGCGAAGAAGAAGAAATTTTCTACGTCATTATTGCTGTCACTTTGGCTCTTCTTATTATGCTAGCCCTTCTAGACAACTGGCTCGCCCCCATTCTCTTCCTTGTCAGTATTGGCATCATGATTATTATCAATCTCGGTACCAATATTATATTCGGTGAAATCTCCTATATCACCAAAGCTCTCTCTGCTATTCTTCAGCTTGCTGTCACTATGGATTATTCTATTTTTCTCTGGCACACTTATCGTGAATATCTAACAGCAGACAAAAACAGAAATCACGAACGTGCCATGGAAAAGGCCATCAAAGCTGCTTTTGCGTCTGTCTTTGGTGGCTCTGCTACTACCGTTGCCGGCTTCGTAGCTCTTTGTTTCATGACTTTTGGTCTCGGCAAAGATCTCGGTATTGTCATGGCCAAAGGCGTAATTCTCGGCGTCATTGGTTCTGTTACTGTTCTTCCTGCTCTCATTCTTACCTTTGGTAATGTCATTGAAAAGCTCGACCACAAATCCCTCCTTCCCGATTTCACAAAATTAAGCCGTGGTATCGTCAAAATCTTCCCTGCTCTTCTTATTGTCTTCGTTGCTATTATCCCACCCGCTATCATCGGTTATATCAACACTAATAACAACGTCTACTATACTATTTCGGATAGTTTACCTGGAGATATGGAATTTGCCGTTGCCAACAAAAAACTCAGCGAAAACTTCAATATGGCCAACGTCCATATGACACTAACGAGTTCCAGTCTAGATCAAAACACTGTTTATAATATGACCGAAGAGCTAAAAGGCATCCAAGGCATCAAAACCGTTTTAAATCTAGAATCCATTCTTGGCACCGAAATACCATTGGAGATTTTACCAAGTAGCGTCGTAGAAGTAGCCAGAAGCGATAAATGGGAGCTCACTCTTATGGTGTCCGAATATAAAACCGCTACCGACGAAATTGCCACTCAAATCAAAGACATTAATAATATCATCAAAAAATATGACGAAAAAGCTCTCCTCGTCTCCGAATCTTCCTCCACTCAGGACATGATCGACCTTACCTCTGTTGACTTTCAAGTCGTTAACGCCATCTCTATCGCTGCTATCTTCGTCATTATCGCCATCGTCACCAAGAGCATCTCTCTACCTTTCATTCTTATTTCAGTCATCGAATCCGTTATTTTTATCAACCTCGGCATCTGTGCATTCACCGGCGAAAGGCTTGCTTTTATTACTCCTATTTGTATCAGTACCATCCAGCTCGGTGCCACTATCGATTACGCTATTCTGATGACCACTCGTTACAAACGCGAACGTCTAGAC
>CAZFVK010000032.1:0-10893 GCA_964522475.1 uncultured Candidatus Saccharibacteria bacterium
GCGGGGAACTACTAATTGATGGCAAAAAGTACGATCCCGAAGACACCACCGTCACCATCGGCTATCTGCCAGAGGAGCGCGGGCTTTACAAAAAAGAAACCGTGATCGACAACATGGTCTATTTTGGCGAGCTAAAAGGCCTCAAAAACCCCAAAGAGTGGGCTTTTAAATACCTAAAACGCGTCAAACTAGAAGACAAAGCCGACCTAAAGCTCGAAAAACTCTCCGGCGGTCAGCAACAAAAAATCCAGCTCGGCGTCACAATTATGAACAATCCGAAGCTTTTAATTCTAGACGAACCCACCAAAGGTTTCGACCCAATGAATAGGAGACTCCTGATGGAAATCATTGAGGAGGCTCATAAAAAGGGTGCGGCTATTATTATGATTACCCACTACATGGATGAAGTAGAAAAACTCTGTGATCGCGCCCTCCTCTTAAAAGACGGCGTCGCTCACGCTTATGGCACCATTGCCGAGATTAAGAAAGCTCACAAGAACAAATCCTTAGAGCAAATATTTATTGATGTATATGGAGGTGAAGATGAGTAAAAATCCCCTATGGATGGTTACCAAATTTGAATTTGTCCGTCAGGTCAAAAAACCTTCTTTTTGGGCCACGATTATCTTGATTCCGGCCATGATTGTCGGGATGTTTGTGATTTCCATGCTAGTCTCAAACAACAACCACGCCGAAGGCCCAACAATCGACGAAAACACCAAAATCCTAATCACTGACGAAGCGGGAATTCTGCCAAAAGAATACCCGATGCTATCTAGCGTCACCAAAGATGAGGGAATCAAAAAAGTTACAGATGGCGAAATAGACCTTTATTTCTATATTCCGGCCAATTTCAAAGACGAGAAAAAGGTCGATTTTTACCATATTTCTGAAGGTTTGGAGATTTTCAACATGGATGGCCAGCTCATCAAAACAATTTTGAGCCAGGCCGTTTCACCTAAGTTTTCTGAGCTTGATGTTACCGCTCTTACTGGCAATTTTGAAATTACCGATAATAAACTCACTGCCACTGGGGAAGAATCCAACGCTCTCGGCCACGCCGTTATCCCCATTACAATACTAGTGGTTTATTTCTTCTTCGTCACTCTCTTTGGTGGCCGGCTCCTCATGACCGTAGTAGAAGAAAAAGAAAACCGCATTTCCGAGATGATTTTGACCAGCGTCTCTACCAAACACCTCATCGTCGGCAAAATCTTCTCCGCCATGCTACTTGGTCTCATCCAAATTGCCACTTTGATCATCCCGCTCATCGTGATGGTGATTATTTATAGAGACAACCCAGTCGTTTCTATGGTGCTTTCGCAAATTGTGATTGACCCAGTTACGATCATTAGTAACCTAGCTCTTCTAGTCTTTTCAATTTTCCTCGCCACCGGTTTACTTACTTATATCGGCACCATTACCCCTACCGCCAAAGATGCCTCACAGTTTATCGGTCCAGTGATTATCAGCGTGGTTTTTCCGCTCTACTTTATGTCGGCCTTTTTGGCTACCGAGCCAAGTGGATTTGTTTATTTTCTAACCTATTTCCCACTCTCCGCTCCCACCGCTCTAATGTTAAGAAGTGCCTTTGGTACACTTACCACTCCAGAGCTCATTATCGGCCTCGCTGAAATCACGGTTCTCTCCATTATCGTGATCAAAGTAACGGTAAAAAGTTTCCAAAGAAACGCCATCAACTTCTCCCTCGCCCTCCCCAAACTCCGCAAAAAATGATACAATCTACACGATACGGCACACGAAAACCATAGAGTAATTTGAAATCTCTGGATAATTGTAATTGTAGTAGTACTCGGCGTCTTTGTCTGCATGTAGGTTAAGTCTGATACATCCTTTTCCTCACTAACGCAGCGGATGTAGTTACCAGTACGGCGGCTACCGTCGTCAGCGTTTAAGCTACTGCCATTATACAAAAACTTATATCGCATCGCACCATTATACACCGTAGAGCTCCACCAGCTCCCATATGTATCTTTATTAGATGGTGAACCATTAGCATAAAACCCACCTAAGGTTGGAGAGAAAGTAGCAATATCTGTATTGTTATCAGCCTGCTTTTTAGTAGGTAAACTCCAGTTTTTAGGGCAAATGCTTTCCGTAACAATATTTGTGTTATTAGCATTACTAGTACTACTAGTATCTACTATTGTTCCGGCTGTAGCAGTACCATAGTTATACCAAACTGTATTACCATCAGTATACTCATTAGAACCACTATGAATACAAGAGTTTACATACCCAGTACCACTGCCAGTTTGGGTACTAGAGCTATACGCCCCATAGCACTCACCCCCACTGGTGCCTTTTCCTCCCCCACCATCCTTCAAGAACTCTGTGTCATAGTGAATGTATTAAGAGCTTGATACTTTAGCGGATGTAGAGGCCATACTAGGAGGCCTGAACACACCGCACGTAGAACCCATGGTAGCGGTCATAGTCGTAGGTATATAGGTTACTACCATCGTAACCCAGGCGGTACCGAGTCGCACCATTAGACGCAGTACTGCCCCACCAATTCCCGCGCGCAGACTCACCGTACAGTGTACCATCGTCGTAAAACCCGCCCAGGACTGGGGAGAAGCTATTTATGTCTCTTTGGCTATCTATTTGAGTCTGGCTAGGCAAAGTCCAACCTTTTGGGCAGATGGATTGGGTAGCTGTAGTGGTATTGTTCGTGCCGGTGATCGTGCCAGCAGAGGCTAGAGCGTAGTTGTACCATGATATTACTAATAGAGCGGGCACGAAAAAACGCCTAGATGGCGCCTTTTGACTCTAATGGTGGGTGATGAGGGGCTCGAACCCCCGACCTTCTCGGTGTAAACGAGACGCTCTAGCCAACTGAGCTAATCACCCACTCCCTACATTATATCAAGTTTTTGGACATTTGTCTAATAACTCCTAAAAATCCTATCCCAAATCTTATCGGCCCATGCTAAACTGTTGTAAGCGGAGGAAGAAAGGATTATTTTTTAAATGTTAAAAATTGTTGTTTTTGACGGTGGGTACGGGGGTGAACTTTTTGCCGATCAGCTGGAAGAAACCTTTCCAGTAGTAGAAGTGATCAGAGTAATCGATTGGCGAAACGCCGATGAATTTTTAAAAAACAAAAGAAGCGCTCGGCGTGAAGCCATTAAGGCTCTTAGACCATACATCGGTCGGGTAGATCTGATTATCCTGGCGAATTATTACCTCGGCATCACCAGTCTCAAATATCTTGCTCACAAATTCAAAAATCAGAAATTCGTCGGGCTAAAACTCCCTGAGCCAGACACTTTTATGAGACGCCCCACGGCTATCTTTACTACCAAAGCTCTAGCCAAAACTATCAGCTACCGCAAATATCTCTTTAAATTGAAGCGAAAAACTGCCACTCTTTGTCTAGACCATTGGCTGCCGCTAATAGACGACGGGGAACTAACTGAACAAATAATCGTGGGGGAATTTGGGCATCTTTGTGATAAATATCGCTATCGCCCTGCCGAAATCATCTTAGCCTGTAGTCATTTTAATGACCTTATCCCAACTTTACGTGAAAAAGTAGACAAAAACCTCAAAATTCACGATGATTTCCGAGATACCATCAGCGAAATTGGCAAGACCTTAAAAATTCGTGGTGGCACCGGTGACAGAAAACACTGATGAATTAGGCTGAATTCGTAAAGACCTAATTTTTAGAGACTCTTGCTTGCAACGTCTCTGAAAAATTACAGTCTTTACGAACTACCGCCTCAATTTCTTTAGAATTTCCTTCATCTCTGGCTCCACTCGGTAAGAATCACAGATTTTGGAAATAGTTTTGTTGAAAGTCCACTTCGGAAGATTAGAGATTTTAAGATAAGATAGCGTCATCTCTGGGAATTTAATAAAACATTCAGATAAAAGCCACGCTATCGCCATTTTTACGTAGTACTCATCTCGGCTTCCCAGAGCTTCCACTCGGTCAAAAATCAGTGCCAAATAGTCAAAATCCATGTAGGCGGTCTTGAGCAGCACAAGTCCAACTCTTACGGTAAACTCATCGGAACTTTTTAAAAGTGGCTCAATTTTGAGCTCCAAAAACTCCTCACGGTGTCGCCTGACCGCCTTGGTAATTCTCGAACAAAAAATATCGCACGTACACCAGTTATCAATATATCCCACCTGCGAGTCAAACTGTGCTAGCATTTCAGAGTAGGGAAGCCTTGCCACCACCATCCCCCGAGCTAACACCTCCTCAATCGCCACCGGCTTTGCTTTCAGAATCTCCGCATAGCAGGAATCCGGCAAACTCTTTACCACCTCTTCAATCTGCGGTATTCTCACCCCTATAAACGGCCTATCTGTCGGAATTCCTTTCATCGAAAACTCACGGTACCCATCATCCGCCAGTACCACTAATTTTTCTCGCAAATTCTCCATACTCTATTTCTTAGTATAGATCGTATTGTTTCCAAACGAATCAATCACATTTAGTTGATTACCGTCAATTTTGTAAGTCGTTTCAAAAGGCGCCGTGTTGCCATTATAGAGGATTGAAATTTTATCACCTTCCGTGTGATAAACACATTCCATTGCTCCTAGGCTGCCGTAGCCATAAGAACAAGTCCCGTCTTCATTAAAAGTATAAACATAGGAGCCGTTTTCCCAAGAACCAATCAAAGGATCTTTTTTGTTGTTATTAATAATCAAAACTGCTGCCACTACCCCAGCCATTACTACTAACAGGGCTACTACGGCGATAATTATAGCCTTCGAATTTACGTTTTTGGATTTCTTTTTCATGATTCTTTTCCTCCCACGAAATTACATTGATACCCTAATTATAACACATATAGACCTTTCAATTTATTAGTCCGAATGCTATAATTAAGCCAAATAGCATAAGGAGTTTATCAAATGGCTAAAAAGAACCACAAAAAAACTACTAACTCTTCGCACGGTGTTCGTCCATCTGTAGGGATTATCTTGACTTTATCTGTCGCATTGATTATTTCCATCGTTATTAGCGTCGTTTCTGTCTCTCAACTCAAAGCCAACGATTCCAATCTCGCTTCAGACAAACTTGCAATCTTCGATCATCTCGCCGAAAGTTATATCCGTGATATGGAATTTATGGTAGGCGATCAACCTGCTTACACTCAGATGACTGGCTATGGTGTTTCTGATGAAGACGGTGTATTTTATATTACTTTTGATTTTGCGATGCAGCCTACCGACGAAACCCCTCGTCATGGCATTATCTATTTCAAGTGGGATGCCGAACATGGTAGTTATGGTCATGCTTACTCCTACCACGACGATGCTTATCATCCGGGCGGCATCTACTATTCACTCGGAAATTAGTACAAAATGGACAGAGAACTCAAAATTCACGGCGTCTACAAACATTTTAAGGGTAATTTATATCTAGTAGAAGATATCGCCTACAATTCCGAAACTGAAGAAAAAATGGTTATCTACCGCGCCCTCTATGGCGAGGGCAAACTCTGGTGCCGCCCCTATGACGATTTTTTCTCCGAAGTCGATCACAAAAAATACCCAGACGCCAAACAAAAATACCGCTTTGAACTCCAGGACTAGACAATATTTTTTAAACAAACGGCAAGCATTTTCTTTTCTCTATAAAATACGCTATAATGTATCCTAATATAGCCGAAAATTATAAAATTTAATTTTAGGCATCTCTTGATTTTTCACGGTATCGTGATAAAATAGAAATGTAGAAAGGAATAAAGTGCCAATTTTATCCCAATTCTATGGCATCATTATCAAAATGTATTTTCAACAGTCGGAACATAATCCACCTCATATACACGCGACATATAGTGGGTACATGGCCGAGTTTAATATTCGCACAGGGCGGATTTTGGAGGGTAAGCTCCCGCCAAAAGAAATGGCTATGGTTAAAATTTGGATTAAACTCCATAGGGAAGAACTATTGAAAATATGGGAAACCCAAGATTTTGAGAAGATTGCGCCACTAAAAAGAAAGGAATAATATGTTTCACAAAGTCAACAGCGTATCACCGGTCAAAGACTATCAAGTTAGTGTTCACTTCTGGGACGGAACTACCAAGATTTATGATATTAAGCCACTTTTTAATAAATGGCCAGTTTTTAATCAGTTGAAAGAAAATAGCCTTTTTGAAGAAGTTAAAGTGGACGACGGTGGATACGGTATCTCTTGGAACGACGAGATAGATTTGTCTTGCGATGAGCTTTGGGAAACCGGCGTCACCAAAGAAACCCCTTTTAGCGATATCTTATCCTTCAGTGACGCTTCGCTTATCTGGGGACTTAGCGAAAGCACCTTGAGGAAAGCAGTTGCCTATGGTAAATTTGTCAAGGGAATTGATGTATGCAAATACGGCAAACAATGGCTTATCTCTCTCTCCGCCATGCGCCGGGAATATGGCGAACCAGCGTAAACTTTTTGACACGAAAAAAACCCGAAGGGCTTTTGAATGGCCCCCCTCGCTGACACATTACTAACCAATACTCCTAAGTATGGCTCATCCAATATGATACGGATGAGGAAGCTCGTTAATGATGCCAGGTTCAATACCTCGGCTGATGCCGATGAGGAATATTCTGATGATAACATACCGCGAGCCATTATACAAGATTACGATATGGTGGAGCGAGTGTAGAAGGGGTATAATATGTGTATGAGTTATGAAGAAGAGCCTAGATACTGCGTAAACTGCGGCCAACCACTAACTAATGCGGCCGAGATGTTCCTCTGCTGGATGTGTGAAGAGGAAGAAGAACAGAGGTTGCTTGAGGAAGATGCTGAAAAAGAGGTCGAGGATACGGATGACGATGACCTGTTTGATGATGAACTAGAGGACGATGAAGACCATTAGGGGTTGCTAATCGCAAAACTAATCTACCCACCCCTTATATGGCGGTGGGCTGGAAAAGAGGTTTTCTCTCCACCACCTCTTTTGAAAAGCGCGGAAGTATGATAGAATAAGGAGTGATTATGGAAAATGATTTTTCAGAGTGGATGGTAGTAAAAGATAAACTGCACAAAGGCGGTGCTGTTACGAAATTTTCTGAAGGTCAGATTTGGTGGGCGGCACTTGGTAAAAATGTCGGCGTAGAGATTAACGGAAAGCACGATGACTATTCCAGACCAGTAGTGATTTTTAAGAAGTTAAGCCATCTCTGTTTTCTGGCAATTCCGCTTACATCGCAACCGCACACTGGCACCTGGTATGCCGAGTTTAATTTTAGGGGTAAACAAGAATATGCTATTTTATCGCAGATAAGGATGATGAGTGTTTCTCGCCTCTACAACCGTATGGGTAAATTGTCCAATGGCGATTTCAAGAAGATAAAGGCAGGCTTTAGAAAACTCATCAAATAAAAATACCTCCCAACCTTTCGATTGGGAGAACGACTAGTTGTCGAATATGCCTCCATTATAGCAAACAATGCTAAAAAATGCAAAATTTCGGTGCGATACTGAATCAAAAAGCAGGCTTTTTATGATATAATTAAATTGTTCCATCATTCAAATCTATAGTGAGTTCACATTTAACGAGGTGAGCAAAGAATTAGACTCCGAGCGGAACACCCGCTCCAGTTAGTCTAATCGCTTGCTGTAGAAATTGAGTGATGGAACACCCATAGCGGGTGTTCCGCTTCGTTTAAAAGGAAAAACCTGCTCTGGAGTTTAGATATTAACAGAGGAGTAAAATATGTCAGAACAGAAAAATAATGATAGAGCTAATTTTATCATTGGTCTAGTGGCGGTAATAATTATTGGTGTGGTGGTGACTGTAAATGTCATACGAGGAAACCTTGAAAAGCAGAATGAAACAAAACAGGAGGAAACAGTTGTTCTAACTAGTAATGATGTGGAAAATTATTGTCAAGATGCGAATTTGATTGGTAAATATATAGATTTATCTAAAATCAATATCTACCGAGTACTAGACCAAAATGAAAAGACCTATGAAAATTATTATGATTATGTCGATTCTGATGGTAATAAAATTTGGGAGAATAGCTGGAATGGTAAATATAAAGATACCGGCAATTCAATCAGATTTAATTGTTGGGTAAGTGGAAAAAATAAAGACACTATAAAACTTCATTATTTAGAAATAGATGGAATGTCACTATATGATACGAGATCATCGACAGTCTATGATGCCGAGAAAGAATTAGTTTTTGCGGAAAAAAGCGACGAGGAACGTCTAGACGCTTTAAGAAAATGCACCGTAATGGAAGCAGCCGATATCTATAACACCGGAATTGGCGGAAACAAAAATACTGCGTTCGATGATGCAAAAAATACCTGCGAAAGAAATTATGAGAGTTGGAGCAAAAAAGATTTTCATGATGCAGTATATGAGGATTGGGAAAATCGCAAGAATGAGGTAATTGAAGGTAAAAATCTAGAATACTATCTTAATGTTCTTGGCTGGTAATTTTGTCATTTTGCAAAATCGTATAGGACTGGTCGCTAGCTTTTGCTAACGCAAAAGCTAGATGCCGGGCGTCGACTCGGAAAATCCCAGATAAATCTGGGATTTTCGCTCGTCTCCTACGGCATCCGAACCAGCTTCGCTGGTTCTCGTCCAGCCCCTCTGGAGCAGTCGAATTATTCAAGATTGAAAGGCGCCAGATTGGTGTTTTCTTCGCGCGAAGCGCGATTAATGATCGAGCGAGCACGAAAAAACGCCGAGATGGCGCCTTTCAACTTGAATAATTGGCTCCCGGGACTGGACTCGAACCAGCAACCTCGAAGTTAACAGCTTCTTGCTCCACCATTGAGCTACCCGGGATTACAGATAAAAATATAAGGTGTACATCCATTATAGCATATTTTCCCAAAATGTGGTAAAATTAAAAAAGGTTTTATTTTTCGGTGACTTATGCCACCAGCAGAAAGGAGAAGGATGGAAGAAAAGACTATACAAATCGCCGGTTCTATTACTGTGGACGAACTTTCAAACGCCCTTGGCCTTTCTGTGACCGAACTGATCGGGACACTCTTCAAAAACGGCATCGTAGCCACTATCAATCAGCGGTTAGATTACGAGACTGCCCAGATTATTATTGATGAATTAGGTTTAAAAAATGTTAAATTAGAGAAGAAAAACACTGCTACCAAAACTTCCGACTTCCATCGGGAGCTATCAGAAAAAGCAGTCTTGCGGCCTCCGGTCGTTGCGGTGATGGGTCATGTCGATCACGGCAAAACCACTCTTCTTGATACGCTTCTACATAAAAAGACCGTCGATGACGAAGCTGGCGGCATCACTCAGCATATTTCTGCTTACCAGCTCAAGTATAACGATAGATTAATTACTTTTCTGGATACCCCCGGCCACGAAGCTTTTGCGGCCATCCGTCAGCACGGTGCTATGCTTACCGATATCGTGGTTATCGTAGTGGCGGCCGATGATGGAGTCAAACCTCAGACCGTCGAGGCAATCAATTTTGCCAAATCCGCCAACGCCAAAATCATCGTCGCTATCAACAAGATCGATAGGGAAGGCGCCGATATCGACCGCACCAAGGCTGACCTTAGTAACCACGGTCTTCAACCAGAAGAATGGGGCGGCGACATCACCATGGTGCCAATTTCTGCTAAGAAAAACCAGAATCTCGAAGAACTTCTTGATATGATTCTCCTCACCGCCGACATTGAAGAGCTAAAAGCCGATGTCGACATCCCAGCCGAAGGCTTGGTAATTGAATCGCACATGGAAACCGGCAAAGGCTCGGTAGTAAATCTCCTCGTCACCGGCGGGGAACTTAAAACCGGCGAATTTGTGGTAGCCGGCAGCACTTATGGCAAAGTCCGCACCATGCTAGATTGGCAGGGTAAACCAAAGGGCAAAGCCACTCCATCTACCCCTGTTACAATTACCGGTTTCAAAGATTTACCAAACTTTGGTGATCGCTTTATGGAGGCACCAGACGAAAAAACCGCACGCAAAATGGCGCTATTAAACGCCCAAGCCGCTGCTAACGAATCTGCCAATGCTAATGTTACATCAACCGACCTCCTTAGAATGATGAACGTAGCCGACAATTCCAAGGTCTTTAACGTAATTATCAAAGGCGACGTTCTAGGCTCAGTTACTAGCGTGGTAGATAGCCTCAAAATGATCGACACCCACGGCGAAATCACCCTCAATATTGTCTCAACCGGCGTTGGTGATATCAACGAAAACGACGTCTATATGGCCGCCGGCGAAAACACCGTAGTTTATGGCTTTAATGTCAGCGTTCCAATCAATATTTCCAAAATGGCTGCTCGAGACGGCGTGCCTATCCGTACTTACAAAGTGATTTATGAACTCCTCGATGATGCCAAACACGAGATGGAAAATCTCCTCGACGCCGAAATTGTCGAAGAAGACAAAGGTGAAATGAAAGTCCTAGGAGTCTTCCGTACCGAGAAGACCAGCATCATCGCCGGCGGGGAAGTACTAAAAGGCGAAGTGAAGCCTGGCTATCTCGCAAGAGTAGTGAGGGATAAGAAATTCATCGGCGAAGCCGAAGTTACCTCCACTCAAAAAGAAAAAATGACCGTCGATAGCCTAGTCGCTGGCGAAACTGGCGGCCTCGCCCTAAAAACCGACCATAAAATCAATCTTGAAATCGGCGATCGCCTCGTCTTCTTCACCCGCGAAACCAAAAAACGCACCCTATAGCATAGTTTTTATGTTATAATAAGCTTATGCAGTTTGATGAAAATTTTCTCCAAGAAATGGGCCTTTCCGCTATGCCGGAGGGTAAAAAACAAGAATTTTTAAAATACATCCAAGAGGAGCTAGAGGTAAGAATCGGCGAGCGTATCTCTAAGGGTCTTACCGACGAGCAACTAAAAGAGTTTGATAGTCTCACCGAGGCTAAAGACATCGCCGA
>CAZFVK010000033.1:0-10801 GCA_964522475.1 uncultured Candidatus Saccharibacteria bacterium
TATCAGACTTAACCTACATGCAGGATATGACGCCGAGTGTAGCAACGAATACTGCTGAAGGGACCACGGCCAGCCTCACGGACCGCAGGGATGGGAAGGTCTATACCGTCGCGAAGATCAAATAGATAGCCAAAGAGACATAAATAGCTTTTCCCCAGTCCTGGGCGGGCTTTACCTCAATAGTGGGCTACTCGATGAGTCTACGCGCGGGCACTGGTGGGGCAGTACTGCGTATAATGGCGTGAGGCGGTACGACCTGTATTACAATGGTAGTAGCCTGTATACCGACGGCAGCGGCCGCCTCTATGGGTTCTACGTGCGGTGTGTTCAGGCCTCCTAATATGGTCTCTACATCCGCTGCGTCCAAGCCTCGTAATTAATGACTGCTATATCTACTAATGTATAGAGTGGCAATTTTTGTAGTTTTGTTATTGACAAAAAGGCATAAGTGTGGTATAATGTAGGTATGGCCTTGGTGGTGAGGTTGTTGTAATTTTAAATTATGTCATAGCAGGAGGGGGTGATAATATGCGTGACGACAAAAGTTTGTGGCTTTTAGCGATTATTTTTCTTTTAGTAATGGGATGTTTTTATTTGTCCTTTTCAACTTTCAGCCTGAAAAGGCAGATCACAGAGCTTCAGGCAGCTCAGACCAACGCTATTGTGTATGAAAATAACGCGAGAGCGTGGCAACAGCGAGCTCAGTCGCTTGAAAGAGAGTTAGCTGCAACCAAAAAATAATGTTTGACACCACATTTATAAACCCCGCGTAAGCGGGGTTTTTCTTTTTTAATTAGTTTTGGAGAAGTTTGGCGAACTTGGCGCGCAAGCCTTTGTCTTCTGGGGCACCTTCGAGAGTGTCAGTGCCGACTCTGAGCAGTCCTAGAGCAGTAGCAAAGGAATAGTCTAATTCTTTAGCAAAATCACCCAAGATAAGGTTGGGCAAGCCGTTGATATCGAGAAGATTAATCACTGGGCGGCGAGAAAATGGTAAGCCATCATACCAATTTGATGTAGCAAGCTTTTCTTGAAGGAGTGAGAGTCCAGCACCACCGCCACAAAGCATTACGTTGCGAGGAAGACTGCCGAGAGATTCAAAATCTTCGAGTGCGACTTCTACACCAGTAAACCACACGGAGAGATTGCGCGAGAGTGCGGTTTCGACTTTGGCCTTAACGGCATCATCGAGCTTGCCAGTATCAAAATCTAATTTATACTTTTCCGCGGTTTCGTAATCTACGCCTAAAGATTCCTCTATCTGGTGGGTAAAGCTTTTGCCGCCAATAGAAAACATTTTGGTGCCTTCTACACCGCCGTCATCGATAATCGCAATGTCGGTAGTGCCACCACCAATATCCATCACTACACCAGAAAAGCTGGAATCAAGATCGTCGCCGAGGCAGGCACGGCAAACCGCAAATGGCTCTACTGCCACAGTGAGCAAATCAAGATTGAGCTCGGCGCAAACTTTTTCGATAGCGGAGACGTGAATCATCGGAGCAAAAGCCGTATAAAATTGAATTACCACATCGGAACCGTTGAAACCGATAGGATTAGAAATCTTGTAGCCGTCTATAGTGAGGGAAACAATGGCGGAATTAATCAAGCGGACCTCTACGTTTTTATTGCCAGTCTCAAGACTGACGGTTTTTCTTGCGACTTCACCGGATTTTTGCTGGACGCGAGTAATGATATTTTGCATTTCGGTCTCGGTAATGGGTTTTTTGGGATCTTTTCTGGCATAACGGACGGTGGTGGTATTACCTTTGATTAATTCACCGGCGATGCCAACTACGGTAAGTTCGGCACGCTCGCCGGAAGCCTTTTCGGCCTTTAGAATCGCTTCTTCACAAGTAGCTACGACTGCCGGAATATCGGCGATAGCGCCATTATACATATTACCATCTTTTTGACGAGCGCGACCGACACCGAGAATTTCGATGTTACCATGCTTGGCTGGCCTCGCGAGAACAGCTTTGACAAATTCAGTACCAATATCTAGTCCAAGGATAGTACTCATGGTTTAAGTATAACACATTTTCCTGGCTCTAGTCCAGAAAGTTCATATTTACCGAAGTTAGTGCGATGCAACTTTTTTACTTGATAGCCAAGAGCAGCGAAGGTGCGGCGGATTTGGCGATTGCGGCCTTCAGAAAGTTTGACGATATATTTATCGCCATCGTGGAGCACTAAAAATCTTGAAGGTCCGTCATCGAGCATCACACCATAGTCGGAAATCATTTGCTGGTGGAGGGGCTCCAAAGGGCGGTCTAGCGTCACTTCATAAATCTTTTCTTTTCTAAACTTAGGGTGAGTCATCGAAAAAGCAAAATCGCCATCGTTCGTCAGGAGAATAAGGCCGGAGGAATCTTTGTCGAGACGACCAACGGTTTTTAATTTTTGGTATTCTTTTGGTAAAATTTCGTAAATCGTAGGGGCGTCGCCTTGAGCGCGGCGAGAGCAAACATAGCCTACCGGCTTATTCATGGCGAGATACAAGAAATCCGTGTCAAACGGGACTATCTTATTATTATACCACACTTTGTCGTTTTTGTCTACTCTTGCCCCTGTTACGGCCACCTCGTCATTGATTTTGACTCGGCCCGCAGCAATCAAGTCGTCGGCTTCGCGACGAGAGACGCCGATACGCTCGGCGAGAAATTTATTGAGCCGGAGCTGGGGCATTTTGTTTGTCTCCCAAAACTTCGTGGATGGCGTTGATAACGTCTTCGATGCCGACTTGGGATTTGACGAGATAACGGTCGCAACCAAGTTGTTCACCACGAGCACGTTGATCGTCGGCGGAAAGAGCAGTCATCATGATGACATGGATGTTGGCGGTTTCGGGAGTGTTTCTTAAGATGTCTAACATATCAAAACCGGAAATCTTTGGCATCATTACATCTGACAAGATTAGATCTGGTTTTTCTTTGACTGCTACAGCTAAAGCCTCTTCGCCATCGCCAGCCGTCACTACATCATAGCCTTCTGCAGTAATACGGATACTGTAAATCTCACGAAGGGCAGCGTCGTCTTCTACCACCATTATTTTACTCACTTTTTCCTCCTTGATTATTGTTTATCATTTGATTATTTTGGACAGCAATCATGCGTTTATTATACTCCTCCGGCGAAATTCTGGGTAGAGAAACGTAAAAGGTAGTACCTTCACCAATCACTGACTGAGCCCAGACGCGGCCACCCATAGCCTCTACGCGTTGCTTGACGAGATAAAGCCCGAGACCGGTACCACCGATTTCGCGAGTGTCGGAATTATCGGCGCGATAGAATTTTTGGAAAACATGGGCTAAATCTTCTGCCGAAATACCAATACCAGTGTCGGTGACGTTGATGATAACATTGTCACCATCGCCAACCACGTTGACATAGATTGCGCCACCTTCAGGAGTGTATTTGATAGCATTGTCGAGGAGATTATCCACGATTTCGCGCATAAAATCAACGTCCACCGAAGCATAAACTAGCTGGTGAAGCTGGTGGATATCCTGAGGATTGGCAGTCTTAGGACCAAAAATATAGGAAAGATTCTTGGACTTGGCTTTTTCGGCGTGATCGACAGCGATTTGTTTGACCAAAGTGGTAACCTCTACTGGGACAAAATTAGGGCGGATGCGGCCATCGTCAAGTTTGGTAACATCGAGTAAATCCTGGAAGAGTTTGCCGAGGTGCTCGGAAGCTTTTTTGGCAGAGTCGAGATAACCGCGAGCCCGATCGTCAACCGTGGCGGTTTGAGGATTAAGACATAAAGCTAGGTATCCGTCAATAGTAGCTACTGGTGTACGCATTTCGTGAGAAGCGGTAGAAATGAACTCGGTTTGTTCGCTTTCTTCGGCAAGTTCCTTTTCGATATTTCTAAAAGTGATGATTTTGGTGGTGCCATTATCGGCCGGAATTACAGTGATAGAAATCGGGATGCGCTTGGCTGATGGCCCGGATAGCAAGGTACAGTCGTAATTTTCTAGTAGCTGGCTAGTAGAAAAAGCACGGGTAATAGGGTTTTCTTCTGCGGTGATTTCGCGACCTTCTTTGGACTCGATTTTAATTAAAAGAGCGTAGTCTAGGCCGATGGCATTCTCGGGAGTGCGACAATCAGTCATCACTACAGCTGCAGGGTTGATATAACGAATTCGTCCATCGCCGCTGGTGATAATAACGCCGTTGTTGATATTGTTGAGGGCGATTTCCGCCAAGCTAGTTTGGGCTGGCGCAACTTGAACAGGTGCTACTTGGACTGGAGCAACCTGTGTGGATGCTGGCCCCACTGCTGTATTGGTGGGTTGTTTTTTTCTATTAAAAATATCAAACATCTAACTTTTATTTTAGCATAACCTATTAAAAAATGGTAGCGGTTAGGCTAAATGTGTGCTATAGTAGAAATATGAATAAAGACGTCGTTTATATCGAGCCCGAGGAGGATATTACTGATATAATCGGTAAAATTGAAGGCTCAAAATCTAAAATCGTAGCACTCGTACCGCCCAAAAAAGCCGGGGTGTTTAAGAGTATCGTAAATATCAAATTGATTATGAAAACAGGAGTTAATGCCGACAAAAAGGTAGTTCTGGTGACAACCGATCCATCGATTGTTAAATTAGCTGCAGCTACACGGATGCCTGTGACGAAGGATTTGAAATCTGCACCAGAAATCCCGGAGATGGATGAAGTAGATGATTCTTCTGAAGTAGTAGAAGTAGATGACGAGGCGGAAGAGACTGAAGAAGCTGAAGATACCGAAGACACAAAGGAAGACAAAGAGACGGACGACAAAGAGAAAGCTGATGATAGCGACGATAAAGAAGAGACTGAGGAGGAATCTGAGAAGCCTGCTGATGCCAATGACGAAGAAAAAGAAAAAGAAGGTGACAAAAACGACGACAAACCAGAAAAAGAAAAGAGGGTTAAAGACCGCGGAGCCAAAGGTAAGCTTGCAAGCAGCAACAATCCAGTACTTAGATGGATTGGATTACACAAAAAAATCACGGCTGGCATCTGTGTAGGTTTGGTGTTATTAATTATTGCGGGGATTTGGGCGTTTGGAATTATGCCAGCAGTAACGATTACCCTAAAACTTGAAACCACCACTGGTAACTTTTCCGAAAATATCTCCTTTACCGACAAAGCAACCGATGAGAAAGTAGAAGATGGTAAGTTTTATATTGAAGAGAAAAAGATTGAAGATAAGGCCGAAGTAGAGTTTGAAGCAACGGGCAAGAAGAATGTCGGGGAGAAGGCGAGTGGGACGGTAACAGTCTATTATATCTTTAAGGCTGCAGGATCGATTTCGGTAAACGCTGGTGCGAGCTTTGTTTACAACAATCTATCCTTTGTAGCGGCTAATGCTACTCCTATTTCGTGGGGCGGCAAAGATTCTGAATGTAAGAACAAAGATGACGATAACATTGGGACAAAAGGATGCTATATTTACAAAGATATTAGTGTGACTGCAGCAGAGCCTGGTGCCAATTATAATATCTCTAGTACCAGTGGTGGATGGTCTACAAATGCTGAAGTAACCGTAGTATCTAGTTCAAACATGAGTGGTGGCTCGGATAAGACTGTGACGATTGTTCAACAATCCGATATCGACAAAGCTATGAAAGATATTACCACCGAAAACGAGTCGGTCAATAAAGAGAAGTTGCTTAGCACTCTCTCTGATGAACAGTTTGCGATAGATTCTAGTTTTAAACAGGAAGTGAGCGATCCGGTTTCTACACCAGCTGTGGGCGCAGAAGTAGAAGAGGGTAAAAAAGCCAAGCTCGCCGTTACTACCACTGATACGATTTTTGTAATCGACGAAACCAAGCTTAAAGAGTTTATCAAAGAAAAAGCCAAGCTAGATAACGGCTTTAAGATTTATGAGATGAATGATCCATTTGTAGAAAGTTTCACGAAAGTTGATTCTGGCTACACTGGCAGACTAAAAACTTCTTATATAGCTGGTCCTACAGTTACCGAGAACGATGTGGTAGAAATAGTAAAAGGTAAGGGAATTGGGACAGCTAAGCGAGATTTGGCTGACAAATTCAAGGGGATTAAGACTATCACGATTGATACGTCTGCACCGTGGGTATCTTCCGCACCAAGCAACCCCGAAAAAATCACTGTAAATATTGACGTAGAGGAGTAAGAGTTGAAGATTATTGGCCTAGATGTGGGCACCAAGCGCATTGGCGTGGCGCGTGCCGATTCGAGCACCCGGATAGCTATACCGTCAGGGTTTGTAGCCGTAGATGGCTCTGAGTGGCAAAAAATTGCCAAATTAGCCAAATTATACGGCACAAATTGGTTTGTTTTGGGGCTCCCTCGTAGTAACGAAGGCAATGAAACCAAGCAGTCGATGTATGTAAGACAGTTTGCCAAGAAGTTGCTCCATGAAATTCCAGGGGCCAAGATCCGGTTTCAAGATGAGTCTCTTACCTCGGTGGAGGCAGAAAATCGCCTGAAAGCTAGGAAGAAGAACTATGAAAAGGGCGATATTGATAGCGAGGCTGCGACTATTATCTTACAAGACTTTTTAGAATCATTTAATAAAGAGAATTCTGAAACCGTATCCCCCGAGACAGCGGCTCCCAAGCCGCCTAGGCCGAGTCTTGCTGTCTCGGGTGATAGGTTTCAGAATTCTTTAGAAACTATCCAGAAAACCGCAAAGACCGTAGTAAAAAAGGAAGGTGATAAAGTTGTTATGACAGCGAAGAAGACGAAGCACAAGATGAAAAAGTGGCCGATTTTGGTACTAGCGCTAATTTTGATTGGTGGCGGCGTAGCTGGAGGAATTTGGTGGATTAATCGAGAAAACGCCAAGAGAGAATATGAAGCCTATCTAATTGCTAAGGCTAACGAAAAAGCCGAGGTATTTAATTTTACGATTCGACCAGGAGAGACGATTTTTGATATTAAAGAAAATCTGGCAGAAGTAGGGTATTCTGCTTCTGAAATCGAGGAGGCCTTTGATGCCGATTATGATTTTGATTTTTTGAAAAAGCGACCAGCAGGAGCGACTCTCGAGGGTTATCTTTATGGAGAAACCCACGAATTTTACAAAACTGCCACCGTGAAAGAAATTTTGGAGAAGTTTCTTGAGGGGATGGGGGAGGTAATTCGCGATAACAATCTAGAGGCAAGATACGCCGAGCATGATTTGACGCTTTATGAGGGAATCACTTTGGCCTCGATCGTACAAAAAGAATCTCCAGCTGGAGAGCACGCTACAGTAGCACAGGTGTTTTTATCACGTCTGGGCTATGGTTGGAGACTGGGCAGCGATGTAACAGTGGCCTATGCTCTAGATGTAGTGGATCCGAATCGTTTGACTTATGCGGATAATGCGGCAGCACTTACGATTGATTCTTGTTACAACACTCGGCTCTATACCGGGCTTCCTTGTGGGCCGATTTCTAATCCTAATTTGACCTCACTTCTGGCTGTGGCGGAGCCGTCTGACACCTCTTATCTGTTTTTCTTGACAGGGGACGATGGTTTGATGTATTATAGTTATACAGAGGCTGAGCATAACCAGAATGCGTATCTTCATTGCCAAAACCTCTGTAATATTTCATTATGACAGTAAAAGCAAATACAACCTGGGATAATGTCAAACGTGTTTTGCCATATCTTCTTACGGCGATTTTGACATTAGCGGTAGTAATTGTGGGATCAATCGACAAAAAACAGAGTGGCACCACACTAAATTTGGATGCTTTCGCCAAAACCGATTATGATATTTCGGTGGATCAGCTCTCAGAAATGTATGTGGTAGCCGATCTTTCGGATGCTTTGGGGCTAGCTTCTGCTTCTGATGTGGCGTCCAATTTTGTGATAACTACCTCAATGTATGACGCAGGCCAGACTGCTACTGGTAAGCTAGAAAAACCTTCAATCACCAACATTACGGTATCTCGTGGGGTGATTGAGCACACAGTAGCGGACGGAGAGACACTAGATTCAATTGCCAATAAATATGGAATTTCAGTGGACCAAATTAGGTGGTCTAACGGGCTCAAAAATACCGATGTTTCTCCGGGAACAGTATTGTATCTACCGAGCGTAAGTGGGATTGTTTATACAGTAAAAGGTGGAGATTCGGTTGAGTCAATTGCGGCTAAATACGGTTCGACTGCGGCTGAGATTATCGCGCTTAACGACCTTGAAGTAAGCGGGATTCATGAAGGCGTTCGAATCGTGATTAAAAACGGAACTTTACCAGAGACAGAACGTCCAGAATACGTGGCACCAAGAGCCGCTACTACTACTTATAGAACCACTACTTATCGCTACTCATATCTCGGCAACACTTCAGAAAGACAAAATATCACCGTACTGGGACGGATTTATGGTCTAGGTGGCCCATATGGAGCTGGACAATGTACCCAGTGGGCTTGGTCTAAGAGGCGAGATTTGCCATCAACACTCGGCAATGCCAATACTTGGGCAGCGAGAGCCGCAGCGGCTGGGTATTTGGTAAACCGCACGCCGTCTGCTGGAGCAATTTTCCAGACTTCTTCGGGGTGGTATGGCCACGTAGGGTATGTGGAAGCAGTAAATGCGGATGGTTCAATCACGGTGACGGAAATGAACTATGGTTATTCGCCGTATCTAGTAATCCGAGCGACAATTCCAGCATCTTCAGTAGGGAATTTTAACTACATCCACTAGATTGACAAAAGTGGTTATGTATGATATAATTGAGATATGTACCTTGAAAACTAGTTTTTTGGCTGAATACTTGGGAGGTGAAAAGATGATTTTAGAAAAGTTTAGAAAAAAGGTAAGAGAATACCATATAATGAAGTTGCAACAAGATTATTCGCCTAGCACAAATTATTCCAATTTAGATTTTACGTCTGGGATCGCGGCGATGGCGGCTATTACTATATTTATTGCTCTAGTAATAGAGGCTTACGAAGAAGCGGGGGTTAACGAACTCACCGTAGCCTTATTCATTGGACTTATTGCAGCGTTGTTTTACCTGTATATGATTATACGAGCAAATAAGGATGAGATAAACGATTTTATAAATTTTATGTTGAGAAAAAACTAGTTTATAGCGTCTACTTGGAGTAGGCGCTTTTTTATTTCAAAAAAGCACTTGACGCGGGGACGCTTATGCTTTATTATTAAAGTAAGCTGGTACGCTTCACAGGGTTCCACTGATTCATTAGTGGAGTGTGGAGACTTACATTAATAAAAAACAAACAGCGGATTAAAACAAACCAATGTGCCCTAGGGTGGGCGCGTAACAGCACAAAAAAATGACTCCTTCGGGAGTCATTTTTTAGTAGTCTTCCACCAGTGTAAATTCTTTGCCGGCGATGGAAATGATACTGTCTGGCTCGGCGCCGAGAGTGGTGAGTTCCGCGCGGATGCCCATTTTTTTCATGATGTCACGGAGCCTATTGACAGATGCGTAATTATTCATATCAGTCCGACGGGCGAATTTTTCGATTTTTTCACCGGTAACCACAAACTTATCATCTGCCTTCTCGACTTGCCAGGTATCTTTCAAGGAATTATCATCTAATTTGATAGTAGGGATTAAAGAATCCAAAAGCGACTCTCCTCGGGACGGGTCGCTCGCTCCCGTCGTCACGGGGCTCGCGCCATCATCCTCGGTCGTAACCTCCGGAAGCCCTCGGAGAGTACTTTTGGATTCTTTAATTTCATTATAAAGCTCTCTTAGTAATTCTGTAAGACCGGTGTGAGCTTGAGCGGAGATGGTAAAAATTTTGGCATTAGGATTCTTGGCGAGGATGGAAGACATTTGCATCTTGATGATGTCTTCGTCTACGCCTTCACATTTAGTAAGGGCGACGATTTCGGGACGAGAACTTAGATTTTCGTATTTTTTAAGCTCATTTCGGATGGTCTCGTAAGCTTTGCCAGCGTCATCGTTGTAAACATCTACTAGGTGGAGCAAAACTACAGTGCGTTCAACGTGTCTTAGAAAATCGTGGCCGAGACCCTTTCCTTCGGCGGCACCTTCGATGAGACCGGGAATATCAGCAATCAAAATATCGTGATTATCGACCGTGGCGACTCCAAGTTGGGGAGTGAGAGTGGTGAAGGGATAATCGGCGATTTCGGGTTTTGCGTTAGAAACGACGGAGAGAAAAGTGGATTTGCCGGCATTAGGAAGACCAACTAGGCCGACGTCAGCTAAAGACTTTAGCTCTAGTTCGGCCTCGAACTCTTCGCCGGGTTCGCCGACTTCGGCTATAATCGGTGCCTGGCGGGTAGAGCTTTTGAAATGGGCGTTGCCAAAACCGCCGTCGCCACCTCTCGCGATAATTGCCGTTTGGCCGTCCTGAGTGAGGTCGGCCAAAAAGATTCTTTTTCGGGCTGCGTCCGAAACCCCTGTCGCCACAGGGGTTTCGGCGCTCATCCTCGCCTTGCCAGGCTCCGGAGGCCCTTCAAAAGAACTTTTTGCGCCGACCCTGTAGACAACAGTACCAATCGGCACTTCTACGATTAAATCTTGGCCGGAGCGACCGGCAGAGCGTTGGCCGGAGCCGTTTTTGCCATTTTCGGCCGTGAGAATAGGGGTAAAACGAAAATCTACTAGGGTGTCGGTGTCTTTGTCGGCCTTAAAAACAATATCTCCACCTTTGCCGCCGTCGCCACCATCAGGGCCGCCTTTGGGAATATAAATCTCATGACGAAAAGAAACTGCGCCATTACCGCCGTCTC
The DNA here is from genome assembly GCA_964522475.1 of uncultured Candidatus Saccharibacteria bacterium. Taxonomy (GTDB): domain Bacteria; phylum Patescibacteriota; class Saccharimonadia; order Saccharimonadales; family Saccharimonadaceae; genus Nanosyncoccus. The sequence continues at coordinate 10,708 of CAZFVK010000033.1, forward strand.
CGGCTTTTAAACTCACTTTAGCCTTATCCACAAACATACTTAAATTATACCATAAAAATGGTATAATTATAGATATGATTAAGTTTACGATCAT
>CAZFVK010000034.1:0-9854 GCA_964522475.1 uncultured Candidatus Saccharibacteria bacterium
CCGCTTCCGCCAATTACGCGCACCTCTGGATAACGAATTTCTCCATTGATACGGACATGCTGTTTTGGTGAGTTTTTGATGATAACCTTTCTTCTCTTGAATTAACCTGTCACCATTATACCAAAAACCTTGAAGAATTGCAAGGGGAATATAATCAGGTCACCAACGCCTCCGATAGGTCAGCGCTTCGGCAATGTGGCTCGCTTTGATGATTCCAGCACCTTCAAGATCTGCAACTGTACGGGCTACCTTGATAGTTTTAAAATAAGACCTCGCCGAAAGCTGTAAACGATCCGACGCGTCAGAAAGCAACTTTTCTGCATCGGGCTCCATTTTAAGAAGCTTAGTCACTTCATAAGAGGTGAGGGAAGCATTAAAGATCCCGCTTTTCTCGTACCTCTGTTCTTGTCGTCTAACGGCCTCTGTAATAGTATTTTTTACAACACTATGCTCACCTCTGTCAGGCAATTCCTTTTTGAGATCCTGATTTTCTACCCGTTCCACCGTCACGCACATATCTATCCTATCAAACAGGGGCCCAGAAAGCTTTTTCTGGTAAGCTTGTATCTGCACCTCTGTACATTTACATTCATGTGTAGGATCCCCCAGATAGCCACAAGGGCAGGGATTCATCGTAGCTACCAGCATAAAATCCGCCGGATAGGTAGCCTTAGCGTTTGCTCGCGACACTGTTACCACCTTATCCTCCAAGGGCTGACGCAAAGCCTCAAGTACCGGCCTTTGAAACTCCGGTATCTCATCAAGAAACAAAATCCCCTTGTGCGCTAGAGAAATTTCTCCTGGCATCGCCCCTGCACCGCCACCAATAATAGAGGTGGCACTAGCCGTATGGTGTGGCGCCCGAAACGGCCTCGTCTCTATAATTTCATCTTTGGAAATCCCAGCCAGTGAATAAATCTTGGTGATATCAAGTTTTTCTTCTGGGGTAAGACTAGGTAACAAATTTGCCGCAGCTTTAGAAAGAAGTGTTTTGCCCGCCCCTGGTGGCCCAGAAATCAAGATATTGTGATGCCCTGCAATCGCTATCTCCATTGCGCGCTTGGCTTGTGCTTGTCCACGTATATGATCCAAAATAGGCCCTGAAAGGTCATGTAAAGCCCCAGGAGCCGTCTTTAAGATGCTTATGCTTGGTAAATCAGCTTGATTTTTTAAATACAAATAAAGCGATGTGAGACTCTCCACCCCATAAACGGCGACGTCAGAAATTAAGGTAGCCTGAGGGAGATTTTCTAGAGGGACAAACACCTCTTTCACTCCAATTTTCTTGGCTTCCTCCACGATATTAATAATACCCCTTATCGGCCGTACTTTGCCATCTAATGCCAACTCCCCTACAAACAGTCGGTCCTCCACATCAGTTTTTAAGAGCTGTCCCGATAGTACTAGTACCGATAGGGCAATCGGAAGATCTAGATAAGAACCGTCCTTATTGAGATCCGCCGGTGCTAGGTTGATTGTCACCTTCTTATCGGGGAAGGAAAATCCGGAGTTAAGAGTTGCGCTCCGCACTCTATCCCGCGCCTCAGAAATAGTTTTGTTGGCCATACCGACGATATTGAACGCTGGCAGCCCCCTGTTCATGTCTCCCTCCACCTCCACGAGTTTTGCCAAGAACCCATAGGGAATTGCTGAATGTATTTTACTGATCATGCGCCCCTTGTAGCACAGAGGGGAATAAATTTCAACCCCCCACCCCCTGCTTATGCTAAACCTATAAGAAGTTCATGCTAAAAATCAAACCGGCTAGGCTTATTCCTGAGCCAAAATGCTTGTGGAAAACTCAGCGAAAAAAGTCCAAAAAAGTGTTCAAAATGTGTTGACATTAGCATTTTCCGGCGCTATAATAGAGATAACCTTTGAATAAAAAAATTATTCAAAGGTAAAAAACAAAAATATAGCCAAAATAACTCCACACTCTACTTATGAAGGTCGGTTTCCTCGCAGTTAGCCGACCTTCTTCTATGTTTGGAGTTTCTTTTTCGGAAAAAAACCCCAGCAAAGAAAAGCCAGCATGAAAAATGCCCGAAAAACGCGGTTTCTGGGCATTTTTTCGATTATTATCTGTTGCGTATCTTAAATGTCTATGCTATAATTAATCCAGTTGGGGCTGACAAAGCTTAGACGGATTGTTAACAGATTTGATGCGTGTCGATTGAATACCGTAAGTATTAAATAAGTGCTAAAAACACTGAAACTGCGCATGTAGCTTACATGCCAGCTTATGCCTAAGATTTAGGCTGGTCTGTGCTCAAGGTTCCGTAGAGCATAGATTATCATACTACGGAAATAAGGTCTGTTTGATGGCGAGAACAGATCCGACAAACAGCCATGGCGCTAGATAGTTTCGTTTTCTGCCGCTTTCTAGATTATGCCAAGATAAAACAGAAAACTACACACGTAGAATCAGATCCCCGTGACGGTTCGGACCCGGAGGCAGTATCCGGCAGCTCCACCAATTACAGCTTCATGCTGTTTTTTTTGAGCGTTCTATAACGAACTTAAAACTATATTTCTCCGAATCATATGAAATCTCCCATATAATTTTTATCAACGCTACGGTTTTTGGACTCTGAACTTGTTACAGAGCCAAAAACCAGCCTAGCGTTGTAAAAATTATCTTGGCGAGATTTCATCGATGAGGAAAATATGGTTTTAAGTTCTTGTATTGTTGTAAAAATCACAACACACTCAACTAACCACAAAAACAGGGAAAATACCAGCACACATTGTAAAAATCACAACACAAAAAACACAAAAACCTATTGCATTTTTATCGAGCTTATGCTACACTAAGGACAGTCGAGATGACTAAAACAAAAATCAAAAATAAAAGGAGCAAAAGTGAAAAATCTACGTCACAAACGCTACAAACCAAAAGTCCGACTAGAATAGTTTTGGCGAAGCAACTGGTAGTTTCTAGCCATAAATTACATTCTAGGAATTACCTGAGCTCCGCCAAACGGCGTCGAGCGCGTAAGTCAAATCCTCCGTTAGCACCTTAGAATACATAAACAAGAGCGAAGGAAAAAAGATCTTACAGGGGCCATATGCTTCACCTAATGTGAAGCGGTCAAACGGAAAAAGTGGAAAGGTTGCGGTCAATAGTTAAGATTTAGGTACCGGATAACCTTCCACTTTTCTCCATAAAAACCTCACACAATCAAATACCTCGCAAACTTAGAGCTACAAAAGTAGCGGCCATCTTGGGGGAAGGGGGACTAAACCAAAACCAGAAAGTATGTTACAATAAGCTTATGTCAGTTAGCTTCATTGTAAAAGCATCAGGAATCATCGGGCTTCTTGGCTCGATCGCTATGCTAACTTTGACTTCACCTACGGAAATCGGTCCGTTAGGTGTTTTAGTTTTTTTTACAACACTTTACGTTACTATCTTTAGCGCCATTTTTACTATCTGGCAAATTTTTAATCGTTTAGCTTTCAAAAAGACCGTTATGCGTCGCCGCGACTACCTCTGTTCTGCTGTTCTTGCTTTTGGTCCTATCATGGTTATTTTGGCTCGTTCTTTTGGCGCCATCAACCTCTGGACGCTAACACTTATCGTCCTATTTTTGCTCCTCGCTGAATTTTTGGTCTACAAAAAGACTTAAAAAATCAAAAATATTATGCTAAAATAAGCGTATGGATAATGGTCATCGTGGTATTGTAATCAATCCTACCAGTGATTTTCAGCATGATGTAGGTTTTTTTACCCCTGGAGTCGGCAATACTCCCGCCGAAAATAACGATTACAAACCCGAGGACAACTTAGATGAAGAAAATTGGCAGCAAGCACTCGATATTTCCAAACCTGTAGATTTACCAGACCCTACCAAAGCCACCGGAGATAGCGGTATGGCGGAGGCAAAAAATCCGTCCGAAAAACCACCAATCGCTCCAGGAGTAGAGCCAAAACACCCTGCAGGTATTCCAGAACTTCCTAATTTTAAACCCCCAGAAGATGCTGGTCCCAAACTTGGCCAGATCGCTACCATCGAAAATTCCATCAATCTTCCAGAGGTCAAAAAAAGCTCTAGTTACAACCCCGATAGTATCAAGACCACCGGCGACAAGCTTGAGACTTCTTCTATCACAGAGGTAGACAACGCCATCGCTGAGCTAAGCCAGACCGGCAACCTCAGTAATTTTTACGAAGAAATTCGCAATATGACAGAGACCAATTTGGATAATTCTTTTAATCGTAAACTTTATCAGAACAACACCGGAGGAGATAAATAATGCCTGCCTGGGTGGTTGTTCTAATTATCATCGCCTCTCTGACAATTTTTGCCGCTGTTATCTTTAGCACCCAGATTAGTAAACTCAGAAAGTCCAAGCGTTACGAACGTGGTCTCAAGATGGTTCCACTCTTGATCCATCTTCCACCTCCCACCGACGATATTGAGGGTGGCGGTAGGGACAAAAGAGACATCGCCACCGAAGCCATCTCCAAATCTCAGGTGATGTATTCCATCCTATCCTCCACCGTTACTAAGGGGTTCAAAGTCATGCTCTACGGTCAGAGGCATTTCTCCTTTGAAATCATCGCGAAAGACGGCTTCATCCACTATTATGCCATTGTGCCAGCCGTTCTTACCGAGACAGTCAAACAAGCTATCCAGTCTGCCTATCCTACCGCTAGAGTCGAAGAAAAAAGGGAAGAAAACATCTTCGCCCCCAGAGGTACCGTCGACACTATCGCCGGCGCCGAACTCACCCTAAGAAAAGACCCCTACTATCCTATTGCTACCTACGAGGACACCAAGCATGACGCCATGCGGGCTATTTTGAATGCTCTAGAAAGTGTCAAACAAGATGAAGGCGCTACTGTACAAATTCTTTTCCGCCCCGCACAAAAAAATTGGTCAGAACGCGCTAAGCAATATATCGAAAACATCAAAAAAGGCAAAAAATCCACTAAAACCGTCGGTGCCAGCATCGGCGAAATCGCTATGGATATCTTTCGCGCCCCTTGGGAAGTCCCCGAGCTCCACGAAAAAAAGGAAGTTACCGAAATCAGCGAGGGCAAACAAGATGAAATCAGTGCCATTATGAATAAAATGCGCTACCCGGCTTTTGAAACTCTAATTAGGGTAGTAGCCAGCTCCGATAACAAACCTCGCTCTGAGGCGATTCTAGGTGGTATCCTCAGTAGTTTCTCCCAGTTTGACTCCCCAGAATTCAACGGCTTCAAGGTTGATATGATGAAAAACCCCGAAAAGCTCGGTGTAGATTATACTTTTAGATTTTTCCCCATCAAAAATTCCAGCAGCGTCTTAAATAGTATTGAACTTGCCTCTATTTTTCATCTCCCAGAGCAAGACGCTATCCCAAGCTCATCTGTAGAACGTCAGCTCGTCAAACAGGTAGACGGCCCAGCTAAGCTGATGGACCAAGGCTTATTCCTTGGCACCAACGAATTTAGAGGAGTTAAAAAACCGATTTACCTTGGTGAAAAAGACCGTCGTCGCCACATGTATGTAATCGGTCAAACCGGTATGGGTAAATCTGTCTTCCTCGAGAATCTCGCTTTTCAAGATATGTGCGATGGCAAAGGCTTTGCCTTTATCGATCCTCACGGTGATGCGGTTGAGGCACTTCTTAAGCGTGTGCCAGAGGAGAGAATCGACGACGTCATCTATTTTGATCCGGCTGACATCGAACATCCTGTTGGCATGAACATGTTTGAGTTTACTTCTGAAGACCAAAAGGACTTCATCGTCCAAGAGGGTATCAGCATGCTCCAATCTCTCTTTGACCCCCAAAACCAAGGTTTCTTCGGCCCCCGTGGCCAGCATATGTTCAGAAACGCCGCCCTCCTTCTCATGTCCGACCCAAATGGTGCTACTTTTATCGATATTCCTCAATGTTTCACCGACCCCGAATTTGTCAAAAGCAAACTGAAATACGTCACCGACAAAGCCGTTTACGACTACTGGACCAAAGAGTTCCCAGCCTCCCAAAAGTCCAGCGATGCTGGCGAGGTCATCACCTGGTTTGCCTCCAAATGGGGCCCCTTCATCGCCAACACCATCATGAAAAACACCCTCGGTCAGATCAAATCCGGTTTCAACATCCGCGAAATCATGGACAACAAAAAGATTTTCCTCGTCAATCTCTCCAAGGGACGTCTTGGTGATATTAATGCCAACCTCCTCGGTATGATCTTCGTGATGAAATTCCAACAGGCAGCGATGAGCCGACAAGATATCCCAGAGAACGAACGTCAAGATTTCTGCCTCTATGTAGACGAGTTCCAGAATTTCGCTACCGATAGTTTCGAATCAATCCTCTCTGAGGCCAGGAAGTATCGCCTTAATCTCATTGTGGCCAACCAGTTCATGACCCAACTTACAGAGAAAATCCGTGAAGCCTTGCTCGGTAACGTCGGCACCATCATCTGTGGTCGTATCGGTGTTACTGATGCCGAACTAATGGTCAAAGCCTTTACCCCTACCTTTACCGCCGAAGATCTCACCAAGACTCCAAACTTTGCCGCTGTGGCCAAGGTGATGATGTTCGACATGCCATCCGCACCGTTTACGATTAGTTTACCACCTCCGATGGGTCAACCAAACGAAGCCCTAATGGAAAACCTCAAACTCCTCTCCGCTACCAAATTTGCCAAAACTCGCCAAGAGGTAGAGAAAGAAATCGAAGCTCGCTGGAACTCAGCGAACGTCGAAAAAGCCGCCGATGCCGTCACCGCTACTAGTACTGCTGCCGACACCATTTCGGCCGCCATCGATACCACCAGCCCTGCTGAAAAACCACAAGCACCTTCAACAACCCCCGCTCAGACGCCCGTAGAGGCCCCTCAGGCCGCTTCTGACGAAGAAGATGGGTTCTTAGACGGCTGGCTAAACAAAACGTCCTAAAACGCCAAATTTCGCGAAAAGCCTATTAACATGAAACATAAAAATCATTGAAATTAACGAAACTGACCACCCTTGATTTTTCTTTCAAATAGGTGTAAAATAAGAGGTAGACATTTAAGAAGAGGTATAAAATGGCAGAGAAAGATGCCTATGATTCATCTGAGATTCGTGTTTTGGAAGGTCTAGAGCCTGTACGCTTGAGGCCTGGTATGTATATCGGCTCTACCGGTTACGACGGCCTTCATCATCTCATCAAAGAAATTGCCGACAACTCCATCGATGAGGCTATTGCCGGTTTTGCTAACAAGATTGACATTACTATCCTAGAAGACGGCGGCGTCAGAGTAGAGGATAACGGCCGCGGTATCCCTGTAGATATCCACCCCAAGACCAAAAAATCCACCCTCGAGACGGTCCTTACCGTTCTTCACGCCGGTGGTAAATTTGGCGATGGCGGCTACAAAGTCTCCTCTGGTCTCCACGGGGTGGGCTCATCCGTTGTAAACGCTCTTTCCACCCATATGATCGCCGAAGTTTATCGGGATGGCAAGACTCACCATATCGAATTTGACGTGGGTAAGCCTACCATGGAATTACAGGTCACCAAAGGTAGCCCCAAAGAGCACGGTACCTCTATTACTTTTTACCCAGACCCGAGCATTTTCAAAGAAACCACTACTTTTGACTACAACTGGGTAGCAAACTACGCTCGTCACCAGGCTTATCTTACCAAAGGTATTTTGATCACTGTCCGGGATGAGCGAACCAAGGCTCACGAATCTTTCTACTTTGAAGGCGGCATCAAGAGCTACGTCAAGCGCCTCAATCAAGGGAAGGAGCTTCTCTCGGATGATATTTTCTACGTAGAAAAACAGATGAACGAGGCCATGATCGAGATCGCTCTCCAATATAACGACACCTTTGCTGAGATTATGAAGCCTTTTGCTAACAACGTTCTCACTCCTGATGGCGGTATGCATGTGGTCGGCTTTAGAACTGGCTTAAACCGCACTATCAACGATTACGCCAGGAAAAACGGCTTACTTAAAGAAAAGGAAGAGAATTTGACCGGCGACGACATCAAAGAGGGTCTCACCGCTGTTATCTTGGTCAAACTTCCAGACCCACAGTTTGAAGGCCAGACCAAAAACAAGCTCGGCAACCCAGAAATTAGGGGTTATGTCGACAAGGTCATGAGCGAATACTTTGGCTACTATCTAGAAGAAAACCCTGCCATCGCTAAAAAAATCGTAGGGAAGGCTACCCTAGCTGCTCGCGCTCGCAAGGCTGCTCGCGCCGCCAGAGATAATGTTATTCGAAAAGGCGCCTTTGAAGGCCTTAACCTTCCAAGCAAACTTGCCGATTGTTCATCCAGAAACCGAGAGGAATGCGAACTCTTTATCGTAGAGGGTAACTCCGCAGCTGGTTCTGCCAAGGAAGGACGCAATCCTCAAATCCAGGCGATTTTACCCTTGAGGGGTAAAGTCCTAAACACCGAGCGCGCTCGTCTAGACAAGATGCTGGCCAATCAAGAGCTTGTCTCTCTGATTAAAGGCCTTGGTGTAGGTATTGGCGACCAATTTAATCTAGATGGCCTCAGGTATGACAAAATTATCTTCATGACCGATGCTGACGTCGATGGTCTCCATATCGCCACGCTTCTTATGACCTTCTTCTTCCGCTATATGCCAGATGTAATCGAAGCCGGGCATGTCTACTTGGCCAAACCACCTCTGTTTGGCCTTATTAAAGGCACTGGTGCCACCCGTAAAATTGACTACCTTTATGACGAAGTTGCTCTAGAGAATAAACTCACCGAGAAAATCGAGGAGAGAAGAAAAGCTGGCACCAAGATTGATGAATCTCAAGAGAGATTCAAGCAGGCCGGTTACACCGCCCAGCAGCGTTTTAAGGGTCTTGGCGAAATGGATGCCAAACAGCTCTGGGAGACCACTATGGATCCTGAGAACCGCGTACTGGTACAGGTACACGTAGAAGACGCCGAAAAAGCCGATGCCGTCTTTACGAAGCTAATGGGCGACCAGGTCGAACTTCGTAAAAACTTTATTCAAGCCGGCGCCGCCACTGTCAACTTGGATGATTTGGACTTTTAAGGAAGGAGTAATATGGTAGATAATATAGATAAGAACAACGAAGCTATCGCTGAACCTGAGGGAATCCGGAGCGCGGCAGCGCGAGGAGTAGCGCCGGCCGCCCATGGCGATGGGCCGGCCGGACGCGGCCCGAAGGTTAGCGATAGCTCCGTTGAGGGTATTGAAATCAAACCAGTCGAACATACCATGGAAGACTACTTCCTTAAGTATTCCATGTCTGTCATTATCGACCGCGCCCTCCCTGATGTCCGCGATGGTCTCAAACCTGTAAATCGGCGTATATTATATGCCATGAACAAAAACGGCTGGAAGGCTCCCCATCCTACCGTCAAATCCGCGAGAATCGTCGGTGAAGTTATGGGTAAATATCACCCACATGGCGATTCCTCGATTTACGACGCTATGGTCAACCTCGCCCAGCCTTGGAAAATGAGATATACCCTAGTAGAAGGTCAAGGCAACTTCGGTTCTGCTGACGGCGATGAGCCAGCCGCCTCCCGTTACACCGAGGCTCGCATGGACAAAGTCGGCGCCGAGCTCCTCTCTGATATCGAAAAAGACACTGTAGACTTTCGTGACAACTTTGACGGCACCGAAAAAGAGCCAGTGGTTCTTCCGGCCGCTCTGCCAAACATCCTCTTGAACGGTCAAATGGGTATCGCTGTTGGTATGGCTACCAACATCCCACCACACAACCTCGGGGAACTAGTAGATGCTACCGTTGCTCTTATCGACGAGCCAGAAATCAGCCTAGAGGGCTTGATGAAACACGTCAAAGGTCCAGATTTTCCAACTGGCGCCGAAGTTTATGGTGGCGCACCGATGAAAGAAGCCTATGCCACCG